>CAZSZN010000051.1:0-15857 GCA_964610405.1 uncultured Macromonas sp.
GTGCATGGCGAGGTCAAGCCGGCCGACAAGCTGCTGCTGGTTGAGCGCTTGCAGAAGGACGGTCGGGTGGTGGCGATGGCCGGTGACGGCATCAACGATGCGCCGGCACTGGCCAAGGCCGATGTGGGCGTGGCCATGGGAACCGGGACCGACGTGGCGATGAACAGCGCGCAGGTGACGCTGGTCAAGGGCGATCTGCGCGGGATCGCGATCGCGCGGGCGCTGTCCGAAGCGACCGTGGGCAACATGAAGCAGAACCTGGTGTTTGCCTTTTTGTACAACGCACTGGGCATCCCGATTGCTGCCGGCGTGTTGTACCCGTTGACGGGTTGGCTGCTGTCGCCCTTGATTGCTGCACTGGCGATGAGCCTGAGCTCGGCGTCGGTGATCGGCAATGCGCTGCGCCTGCGCAACCGATAGCGGACAGATTCACTGCACAAGAGGGCATGCGCCATGGACATCCTTGCACACGGACTGTGGGTGGGTCTGGGCGCCGCGGCCTGGCACCGGCGCCGGCCGCAGGACCGCCGCACCATCGGTCTGGCTTTGGCTGAACCGCTTCTGGTTGCCGCTGTTGGGTTGGTGGTCCCACGTGCTGATCGACGTGTTCACCCATTCGGCCGATTTCTATCCATCCCCGGTTTTCTATCCGGTGACCTACTGGGGGTTCGATGGCGTCGCGTGGAACACGCCTTGGTTCATGATCATCAACTATTTGGTCATGTTGTCTGTTGCAATCGTGATTCTTCATCGCAAATAAAAAGCCACCCCAAAGGTAGGGTGGCTACGTCTGCAACGATGTCTAGATCAGTTTTGGTGGCCCTTGCGTCCAAGGTTGTCAAGACGCGCAATTTCGTTGCCGACCGTGCTGATTTTTTGACCGTCCGCCGACTGGACGACCTCACCTTGCGTGAGGTATACAGAGCGTCCATATTGGTTGGCTTTTGCCATCTTTCCGTCCTTGAAAATGTAGAGCGTCTCTCCATTGACCAGCGGGACAGTCTGCTTGGCTTCGGCTTGAGCCGCATCCATGGCAAAAGCCGGGATGGTTGCTGCAAACGAAAGGACGAGGATGTTGAACTTGCGAATCATGGTTGCTCCTGAAAGTTTCACGTTGATCGGGTGATGCAACGAGGTACCGTGTACAGGTGCAATGTAGTGACGGGCGGGTGACAGCAGGCTTGCCTTCAGATGACAGTTTTGACTGCTATTTGACAGCGAACCTGCCGCCCCTGGCGATTGATGTGGCTGCTGAACTGGTCAGCGCGGCTGGAACGCAATGATCCCCATGCCCAACATGGCCACCGCCGCACCAGTCACATCCCAGGCTGAAGGTCGGACACCATCCACCGCCCACAACCACGCGATAGCTGCACCGATGTACACCCCGCCATAGGCCGCGTACACGCGGCCCGAGGCCGCATCGTGCAAAGTCAACAGCCACGCGAACAGCGCCAGACTGGCCGCAGCGGGGAGCAGCAACCATGCTGAACCGCCTTGGCGAAGCCACAGCCAGGGCAGATAACAGCCCACGATCTCGGCCATGGCGGTGGCGACGTACAGCAAAAAAGTCTTCATGGTCGGTCAGTGTGCAAGATGGGCATGGCATGCGCAGGCCTCGCCGTGCGCAGCAGCCACCAGTTCCTTGAGGATGCCGCAGTCTGTGCCTTCGTCGTCACAACGGCCACAGGCGGCCTGGAGCAGCAACAACTGCTTCTCCAGCGCTCGCATGCTCTTGAGCCGCGCCCGCACCTTGTCGATCTGCTCCTGCACCAGCCGGTCCACGTCCGGGTGCGGCTCGCCCGGTGCGTCCAGCGCGCCCAGCAGCCGGCGGATGTCGGCCAGCGGCATCTCCAGCGCGCGGCAGTGGCGGATGAAGGCCAGCCGCTCCAGGTGAGTGCTCGCGTAGTCGCGGTAACCGTTGTCCTGCCGGGCTGGCTCCGGCAGCAGGCCTTGTTTTTCGTAGTAGCGGATGGTGTCCACATCCACGCCTGTGGCCTCGGCCAGTTCCTTGATGCGCATGGGGTTTCTCCTATTGGTGGGACCCAGGGCTTGACTCTGGAGCGGCTCCAGGGTTTCCAATACCGGCATTCTGAAGGAGTTTCCATGTCGGCCCATTGCTGTGAACACGATTGCCCCGCCCCCGAACAAATCACCAACCTGCCACGCTACCGTCGTGTGCTGTGGGTTGCGCTGATCGTCAATGCCTCCATGTTCCTGGTCGAGCTGGGCGCGGGCTTCTCATCGGGCTCGCTGTCCTTGCTGGCCGATGCCATCGACTTCGCGGGTGACGCGTTGAACTACGGCGTGTCGCTGGCCGTGCTGGCGTCGGCGCTGGCCTGGCGCGCTCGGGCGGCCATGTTCAAGGCCTTCAGCATGATGGGTTTTGGTCTCTATGTGCTGGGCAGCGCGCTGTGGTCGGTCTGGAACGGCAGCGTGCCGGACGCGCCGACCATGGGCGTGGTGGCGTTGCTGGCGCTGCTGGCCAACGTGTCGGTGGCCTGGCTGCTGTACGCCTTCCGCGAGGGCGACGCCAACATGCGCAGCGTCTGGCTGTGCTCGCGCAACGACGCCATCGGCAACGTGGCGGTGTTCCTGGCGGCCCTGGGGGTTTTTGGTACCGGAGCCGCCTGGCCCGATCTGCTGGTGGCAGCCCTGATGGCGGGCCTGGCGCTGCACGGCGGCTGGCAGGTGCTGAGGCAGGCGCGGGGGGAATTGGGGGCGGAAGGCGCCCAAGGCCACGGTCACGACCATGGACACCATGACCATGCCCACTGAACCCGCGGCGTCGGTGGCGTTCGACCCGGACACCTTCGAGCGGTTGCACCGGTCGTACCTTCGGGTGGATCGCCGCGACCTGGACCAGGCCTGGCATCTGCTCGAAGCCCTGCATGTGCTCGGTCAGGCGCGCCTGGTTCCGCATGCGCGAACGCATGGGCTCATGTTGGGACTGGCCTGGCGGACGCGAAACCTGGCCGAGGTGAACGGGCAGGTCTTGCGGCTGCTGCTGGTGCCGCTGGGGCACCTGCTGGGCCGGCTGCCGCTGGGCAACACCGGGCGCTCGAACGTCGGCGCGTTTCGGCCCATGTCGGTGGCGCCGGAACTGCTGGCCACCATCCGCGCACACCAACGGACGTCGACACCCTGAACGCCCGTTGGGTTGTCACGGTCAACATCTCTTCATCACAGCCGCCGCCCTATAATCTACCCCGATGCGTGCCTGCCTGTTTGCCCTGCTGCTGATGTTCTGCCTGCCCCTGCAATGGGCAGGCGCGGCCACAGGCGCGCCTTGCGTACACGAACCCTGTGCGCCGATGCACGTCAGCGCGGCTGGTTTCTCGTCGCAGGCCGCCGACCACGCCGCTGAGTCCCACGCGCAGCACCCGCACTGCGCAAGCTGCCACGCCGGCGCCGTGGCCCTGCTGGCCAGCGTGCCGTTTTCCATGGGCGATACCCGCACCCGGACGCAAGCCGGGTCGCGCTCCTGGACCGAAGGCCTGTTCGTCGAGCGGCCCGAACGGCCGCAGTGGCCCACCCTGGCCTGACCAGGGTTCGGCTTCTTTGACGGCGCCCATCGCCGAGCTTCTCCGATCCCTGTGAAACGTGCCAGCCCTCGCGGCTGGTGATGTTCGTTTTTCCAGGGTCTTTTCATGTCTGCATTTCCTTGGCGGGGTCGTTCTCGTCTGGCCTGGCTGGTTGCTGTGGCCTTTCTTCTGGCGCTGGACCAGCTGAGCAAAGCCTGGTTCGCAAGCACCATTGCGCTGGGCAGAGCGGTTGAAGTCACGACTTGGTTCAACCTGGTTCATGTGCTCAATACCGGCGCCGCGTTCTCTTTGCTGGCCGAAGAGGGTGGCTGGCAGCGGGTGTTCTTCATCGTCATCGGTTTCATGGTGGTGGTGCCCATCACCTTCGTTTGTCTCGCTCGCCAGGTGGAACCGCTGGAGCGGACTGCGGGCGCACTGCTCGTGGCCGGCGGCAGCGGCAATCTCATCGACCGCATTGCCAGCGGCGCCGTCACCGACTTCCTGGATCTGCACTGGCGCGGTCTGCACTGGCCGGCCTTCAACATGGCCGATGTGTTCATCGTGCTGGCCGCGGGCATCTGGATCCTGATGTCCCTGCGCCTCGCTGTGGCCTCTTCAAAAGGCGCGTCATGAACCGACCCTGGACCTGGCTGCTGATGGCCTGGCTGGTGGCCACCGCCGCCACCTTGGGCGCGCTGTTTCTGGGCGAGGTCATGGGCATGACGCCCTGCGTCCTGTGCTGGTACCAGCGCATCTTCATGTTCCCCATCGCCATCATTCTGGGGATCGCCTGCTTCACTGAAGACCGACGGGGCGCCGTCTATGGCCTTGCCCTGGCGCTGGGCGGGCTGGCCATGGCCGGGTACCACACCCTGCTGGTCGCAGGCCTGATCCCCAAGGCCTGGGTGCCTTGCAGCGCCGGAGTGTCCTGCGCGGACCAAAAGCTCGACATCCTCAACGGCGTCCAGATCCCTTGGCTGTCACTGGCCGCGTTCATGGCGCTGGCGTTCCTTCTCATCGTCTACCTCAGAAAGTCCTCCCGATGAACTCCAAAAAACTCACCGTCGCCGCACTGGTCGTCATCGTCCTGGTGTTTTTCTTCCTGGGCATGAATGCGTACCAGAAGCGGGTGCAGAACTCGCAGGCCGAGAAGGTCAGCCAGGTGGTCCTGCAGTCTGGCAGCGCGCTAGCCAGCCAGACGGACAACCGGCTGGTCCGCTTCCATTCACCGGTCTTTGGCCCCGGCAACGCGCCGGTCACCATCGTCGAGTTCTTTGACCCGGCCTGCGAGACCTGCCGAGCGTTCTATCCCATCGTCAAGGACATCCTCAAGCAATACCCGAACGATGTGCGCCTGGTGATCCGCTACGCCCCGTTCCATGCCGGCTCCGATCAGGTGGTCAAGCTGCTCGAAGCCGCCAAACGCCAGAACAAGTACCAGCCCGTTCTGGAGATGATTCTGGCCACCCAGCCGCAGTGGGCCGACCACGGCAAACCCAACATCGAGCTGGCATTCCGGGCGGCACAGGAAGCCGGCCTGGACATTGCCAAGGCGCAGGCCGACGCCCAGGGCTCTGACATCGCTGCAGTGCTGAAACAAGACATCGAAGACCTGACCGCACTGGAAGTGACCAAGACGCCCACGTTCTTTGTCAATGGTCGCGGTCTGCCGTCTTTCGGTGACCAACAACTGCTGTCACTCGTGGCCGAAGAAGTGGCCAAAGCCAGGAAGTGACATGAACCCGCGTATTTCTTCCATCCCTGGCCACCTGTCCTTGGACCGTCGGCGCTTCATGCAGGCCGCTCTCGCCAGTGCAGCCGGTGTGCCTTTGCTGATGGCTTGCTCACCCGAAGTCACGCCGTTCAAAAGCACCGATGTGACCGGCGCCACCTTTGCCGAGGATTTCCGGCTCAAGGACCACCACGGCAACGTGAGAACGCTGGCGGACTTCAAGGGCAAGATCGTGGTCACCTTCTTCGGTTTCACGCAGTGTCCGGATGTCTGCCCGACCTCCATGACAACCATGGCCGAGGTCAAGCGCCTGCTGGGTGGCCAAGGTGAGCGGCTGCAGGTGCTCTTCATCACGGTGGACCCCGAGCGTGACACGCAGGCACTGCTCAAGGAATACATGGCGAGCTTCGACCCAGGCTTCATCGCGCTGCGGCCCGAGCCAGACGAACTCAAAGACGTCGCGGCGGCCTTCAAGATCTACTACAAGAAGGTCCCCGGATCGACGCCGACGGCCTACACCATGGACCACTCGGCCGGAAAGTACATCTTCGACACCGAGGGTCGGGTGCGCCTGTTCTCCGCCTACGGAACCGACGCCTCAACGATCGCGTCGGACATCCAGATTCTTTTGACCAAGGCCTGAGGCGTTTCAAGCCCTGGTCAAGACATCGAATGACCTGACATGCACCCAACCAACAAGCTCCGTTTGACGACACTGATCCGACACCACCGGCTGCCCGTGCTGGCAGTCTTGGGCACCTTGATGCTGGGCACGGGCGTGGTGGCCTTTGGCGTGTCACCTGCCTTGCCAGATGCGGCGCAGTGGCCTGTCCGGCAAGTGGTGGAGACCATGGATGCGCCACTGGCGGTGTCTGAACTGTCGGCATCGAACCCCGAGTTTCTGATCCACCAATCGCAGCTCACCCGCCGCGACGACTCCCTTCAGGCCCTGCTCAAGCGGCTGGGTGTCGATGACCGCGAGGCACAGACCTTTCTCGCGCACGACGCCACATCGCGCCTGTTGTTGACCGGTGCGTCCGGCAAACTGGCGTCGGTCACCCGAACGCCGCAAGGGCGCTTGAAGACCCTGTCTGTGCGCTGGGTGGACACGAGCAGCCAGCGCGTCAGCCTGCTGGTGGTGGAGCAACAAGAAAGTGGCTACCGATCCCGGCTCGAACAGCCGACGCCACGGCGCCTGGAGCAAGTCGGTTCGCTCACCGTCCGCTCATCGTTCTATGCGGCCACCGACCTGGCCGGCATTCCGGATGCCGTCGCCGCGCAGACGGTCGAGGCCTTTTCCGGGGACATCGATTTCCAGCGCGACTTGAAGCGCGGTGCGCGTGTCAGCCTTGTGTATGAGGCGTTCGAGCTGGATGGTGAAATCCTGTTCACGGGCCAGTTGCTGGGCGCCGAGATTCAGAACGGCAGAGACACGCATCAGGCCATGTGGTTCCAGCAAGATGGCCAGAACGGCGAGTTCGTCAGCCTCGATGGAGAGAGTCAACGTCGCGCCTACCTGGCTTCTCCCCTGGCGTTTTCCAGGGTCACCAGCTCCTACGGGCCTCGCATCCACCCGGTGTTTGGGGGGCAGAAAGCCCACAAGGGCACAGACTACGGCGCTCCGGCCGGAACCCCGATTCGAACCGTGGCCGACGGCGTGGTGAGCTTCGCAGGGCGCCAGGGCGGGTATGGCAATTACGTCGTGATCCAGCACCCCGACAAGGCCGCCACCGCTTACGCGCACCTGGGTCGCATCGATGTCCGGGTGGGCCAACGCGTGCAGCAAGGTCAGATCATCGGCACGGTCGGCTCCACCGGAACGGCGACCGGCCCGAATCTGCACTTCGAATACCTGGTCAGGGGCGTTCGCACCAACCCGTCCACCATCACCAGTGCGCCCGCATCTTCGACGACCGTGGTGGCCAGCTTGCCTGCCTTCAAACAGGCGGCCAAGGCCATGCGAGATCAACTTGGTGTGGCCGCCTCGGTCGCCTTGGCCAGCGCGCAATGATTCGAAAACGCGAGTCCTCTTCCCTGATCGCTCGATACGTGACGCTGACTCCCGATTCGTCCCCCACCCGGCGAGCGCTGCTTGCAGGTTCTGCATTGGCGACCACCTCGCTGCTGTTTCCGTTCGCCCAAGCCAGCGGCCAACCTGCCCGCAGCCCGTTGAATGGCGAAGCTGTGCTGACCGGGTCTCTGCGCTCTTCACCCGAAGCGCGTCTGATTGCGGTCTACCGCGCCATCGCGGCCGGGGATCGGCAGGCCCTGCCGCTGGCAGCGTCGCTGGTGCGGGATGTGCCGGGTTTCCAGCTGGGCCAGCTCGTCTACGCAGACCTGCTGCTCGCTCGCAGCGGTTCGTTCCCGGACCTCACCACGGCGACCGATGGTCCCCCGGCGGTCCGGGAGCAACTGCAGAAATTGCGTGCTGAGGCCGATCGGCGTTTGAACGCGCTCAGCGAAATGCCTCCGCCCGGCACCGTGCCCGAACAGTTGCTGCGCTTGGTGCCCAATGTCCGGCATGTGGTGGTGGTGGACGCCAGCCATTCCAGGGTCTATGTCTTTGAACAGCAGGCCGGTGGCCTGCAGCTGATCCGCAGCTTCTACGCATCTGTCGGGCGGGCCGGTTTTGACAAGCGGGTCGAGGGCGACCTGCGCACCCCGCTGGGCGTGTACTTCATCACCAGCCGTCTGGACGATCAGCAGGTTGAAGAGCTGTACGGCATTGGCGCGCTGCCGCTGAACTACCCCAATGAGCACGACCGCCGCCTGGGGCGCACCGGCAGCGGCATCTGGCTGCATGGTGTGCCACGCGCCACCTACTCGCGCAGCCCGTACGCCACCGAGGGTTGCGTGGCGCTGGCCAACGACGACATGGCCTATCTCATGGCTGTGTTGCAGACACGGCGCACGCCGGTGATCATTGCCGACTGTTTACGGTGCCGACTGGTATGAATGAACACCAGCACCGCGTTGGCCTGGCTGCGCTGGCCCCGCAGCTTCTGCGCCGCCCGGCTGGCAAATTCCGTCACCGCCTCTTTGAGTTCGGGCAGTGTGGTGACCTTCTGCCCGAACGAGCGGGTGCATGCAATCTGCTGTTTCGGTGCCGGGCAGTTGTCCAGCGTGAAGCAGGCAATGCCATTGAGTTCACGCACCGTGCGCTCCAGCACCACCGACCAGTTGCGCTTGGCCGTGGCCGGGTCCAGCCGCTTCAAGTCCAACACGTTGTTAATCCCGTGGGATTTAAGTTGCTTGCCGATCCGTGGCCCCACCCCCCAAACTTCAGTCACTTCGGTACGCTTGAACAACCAGTCCCGTTGCCGCTCGGTTCAAGACATTCACTCCTTGGCCTTCCCTCGGGGAAGACCGGACAAATGTCCTGCCGACAGGTGCCAGCCACGCCAGCGTTTAACCCTTGTCCCCGATCAACTCAGGTGGGGGAGTTTGAGGTGGCCATGGCCGGGGGAATTTGGGTGGCCATCAGGGCGCTGTCTCAGCCATCGTCCGCACCTCAACAGCGCGCGATTGGAATGCCTGACGCGTACCTGAGAGTAAGACCAGGAACAGAGATACCCCAGCAGCCAAGCAGGTGGAACAAGTCCTGCGAGATTCACGCCTCAGCACCGCTGCGCCTCCAAAATCCAGTCTTCGCCGCGCGCTTCTCCCTCTTCTCCCGCTTCTCCCGCTTCTTGCGCATCAGAAAATAGACCGCCGGAATCACGAACATGGACAGCAGGGGCGCTGTGATCATCCCGCCGACCATGGGGGCAGCGATCCGCTGCATCACCTCCGAGCCCGTGCCCGATCCCCACATGATCGGGAACAGCCCAGCCAGAATTACGGCGACGGTCATTGCCTTGGGGCGCACGCGCAGGACTGCACCTTCGCGAATCGCATCCAGGAGGTCATCGTTGCTCGTCGTACCCTTAGCAATTCGCTCATCCCACGCTTGCCTGAGGTACAGCAGCATGATCACGCCGAACTCAGCAGACACGCCTGCCAGGGCTATGAAGCCGACCGCACCCGCCACCGACAGGTTGTAGCTCAGCAGGTAAAGCAGCCAAATACCGCCCACGAGCGCAAAAGGCAACGTGGCCATGATCAGAGCTGCCTCATCAAAACGCTTGAAGGTCAGGTACAGCAGCACAAAGATGATGAGCAACGTGAATGGCACCACGATCTTCAGCTTGGCAGTGGCGCGTTCGAGGAACTCGAACTGCCCGGACCAGGAGACCGAGTAGCCCGCAGGCACCGTCACCTGTTCGGCCACGGCACGCTGCATGTCCTTCACGGCCGAACGCAGGTCACGACCGCGAATGTCGACGTAAATCCAGCCCGAAAGGCGTGAGTTCTCGCTCTTGAGCATCGGCGGGCCATCGACCACCTCGATCTTCGCGATGTCCGACAGCAAGATGCTGGCACCGCGTTTGGTCACGATCGGCAGCTGCCGCACCCGCTCAACCGAGTCTCGGTACTCGCGGGGATACCGCACATTGATCGGGAAGCGGGACAAGCCTTCGACCGTCTCGCCTATGTTTTCGCCACCGATTGCAGATGCGATGATGGATTGCACATCCGCCACGTTCATTCCGAACCGAGCCGCAGCATCACGATCAATGTTGATGTCGACGTACCGGCCACCAGACAGACGCTCAGCGAGCGCGGACGATACTCCGGGCACGTTCTTCACGACGGCTTCGATCTGTGCGGTCACCCGATCGATCTCAGCCAAGTCGGCCCCCGCAACCTTGACGCCCACCGGGCTCTTGATACCTGTGGCGAGCATGTCGATTCGATTACGGATCGGCGGCACCCAGATGTTGGACAGGCCCGGAACCTTGACAATGCGATCCAGTTCTTCCACCAGCTTGTCCTGGGTCATGCCAGCACGCCACTGATCGCGCGGTTTGAACTGGATGGTGGTCTCGAACATTTCCATCGGCGCGGGGTCGGTCGCGGACTCGGCCCGCCCTGCCTTTCCAAACACCGTGGCCACTTCCGGGACGGTCTTGATCAGGCGATCGGTCTGCTGCAGCAACTGAGACGCCTTGCCCGCCGAGAGTCCGGGCAGTGCCGAGGGCATGTAAAGAAGATCGCCCTCGTCCAGCGCAGGCATAAACTCGCCGCCGATGTGCTGCAGCGGCCAGAGGCTGGCCACCAGAAGCACCCCCGCCACGCCGATCGTCAGCTTCGGCGCCTTGAGCACCGCATCGAGAAGCGGGCGGTAGACCGCAATCAGGAAGCGATTGAGCGGGTTCTTGTTCTCGTCGGGAATCTTTCCCCGAATCAAATAGCCCATGAGGACTGGGATCAGCGTCGCCGACAACCCTGCGGCGGCCGCCATCGCGTAGGTCTTCGTGAAGGCCAACGGCGCGAACAGTCGGCCTTCCTGCGCCTCCAGCGTGAAAACGGGAATAAACGACAGCGTGATGATCAACAGTGAGAAGAACAGTGCCGGTCCGACCTCAGCGGCTGAATCACCGATCACGCGCCAATGCGTCTCCCCTTGGAGCTTTTGCTCGGGGTGCTCGTGATGCCACTTCTCAATATGCTTGTGGGCGTTCTCGATCATCACGACCGCCGCGTCGACCATGGCACCGATGGCAATTGCAATGCCACCCAGGGACATGATGTTGGCATTCACGCCTTGATACCGCATAACGATGAAAGCGACCAGGATGCCGATGGGCAGCGACACGATGGCAACGAAGGCCGAACGCAGGTGAAACAGGAAGATGAAACACACCACCGCGACAACGAGGAACTCCTCGATCAGTTTGAACGAAAGGTTTTGGATTGCTGAATCGATCAGGGTAGAGCGGTCGTAGGTCGGCACGATCTCTACGCCTTTTGGCAGGCTGGACTGCAGGCTTGTAAGCTTGTCTTTCACCGCCTGAATTGTCTCCAGCGCATTTTTCCCCGAGCGCATCACGATGACGCCGCCAGCAACTTCGCCTTCGCCGTCGAGCTCAGCGATGCCACGCCGCATTTCTGGACCGACTTGAATTCGGGCCACATCGCCCAGACGCACGGATACGCCGGCGTCGGTGGTCGAAAGCGGTATCTTGCGAAAGTCCTCAAGGGTTTTGAGATAGCCCGAGGCGCGGACCATGTACTCGGCCTCACCCAACTCGAGGACCGAGCCTCCGCTTTCCTGGTTGGATTTTTGAATTGCCTCCACCACTTCGCTGTGCGTCAGTTTGTAGCCGCGCAGCCGATCCGGATCGAGCACCACCTGATACTGCTTGACCATACCGCCGATCGAGGCCACTTCTGCGACGTTGGCAACGGTCTTCAGTTCGTATTTAAGAAACCAGTCCTGAAGAGCGCGGAGTTGCGCCAAGTCGTGTTTGCCGCTTCGGTCCACCAGCGCATAGGAGTAGATCCAGCCCACTCCTGTTGCATCGGGGCCAAGCGACGCCTTCGCGCTGGGTGGAAGGCGGGATTGAACCTGGTTCAAATATTCGAGCACCCGAGAGCGGGCCCAATACAGATCTGTGCCGTCTTCAAACAGAACATAGACGAACGAGTCGCCAAAGAACGAGAAACCACGCACCGTCTTTGCCCCGGGGACCGAGAGCATCGTTGTGGTCATCGGATAGGTGATCTGGTTCTCGACGATCTGAGGCGCCTGCCCCGGGTAACTGGTTCGGATGATGACCTGCACATCCGAGAGATCGGGCAGCGCATCCAGCGGAGTGCGCATCACCGAATACACGCCCCAGGCGCTGATCATCACTGTTGCCAGCAACACCATGAACCGGTTGACGATCGACC
Organism: uncultured Macromonas sp.; assembly: GCA_964610405.1. Lineage (GTDB taxonomy): Bacteria > Pseudomonadota > Gammaproteobacteria > Burkholderiales > Burkholderiaceae_C > CAZGDZ01. The sequence goes on from CAZSZN010000051.1 coordinate 12,034, forward strand.
AGCGAATCAATTTGGCGATCATTGCTTTTGTCCCATTGCGCCCATCGGTATCGTGTCCTTGGTGCCCGAACTGGGCATGGACATTGCGCCTGCACCAGCGGGTTCTATCCGCGTCAGCACCGGGAGGCCTTCCTTGTTCATCGTGAACGCGAAGTCAACGGTCTGGCCAGGTCTGAGGCCATCAGGAATGCCGCCAGCCGGCTTGCCGAAGTCCATCGTCATGGCACTCCACTTCATAGAAGGGATCGGATCATGCGATAGCGTGACAGCGTCCTTCTCGATGGATTCGATCTTGGCCTTGCCGCTGTGCTCGCTGGATGCGGCGGCGCTACCTGCAGCCTCACCACCAGAAGGCTGGCCTGTGCCTTCCATGCGCGTGGTCGTACCCCGGAGGCTGGCCTCGGAGTCGATTAGGAACTGGCCGGAGGTCACCACCATCTGGCCAGCCTGCAAGCCCCGCTTGATTTCGGTCTGACCGTTGGATTCGTTGCCTATCTCTACGTCCACCGACCTGAACTTGCCATCACCTTCCGCGATCATGACCACCAGCCTGCGTCCGGTCTGGATGATCGCCTCGGTCGGGACCATCAGCCCTTGCTCAGGCTTTGCGTTCAGAGCGACACTCACGAACATGCCCGGGGCAAGCCGCCCTTGGGGGTTCGCCAGTTCGATCCGGGCCTTGATCGTGCGTGTGCCCTGGTTGACTTCCGGTAGGACTGCTTGGATCTTGCCCTTGAACACCGTGTCCGGTAGTGCCGGCGAACGAGCTTCCACAACCGTCCCTGGACGCAACAGCGCCGACTGGCTCTCTGGCACATCCGCGATAGCCCACACCGTCGACAGGCCGTTGATGCGAAACAGCGGTGAACCCGGCATGACGGTCATGCCCTCACGCGCCGTCAGCTCGACGATCACGCCACTGGTGGGCGCGACCAAAATGATACGGGGTTGAACCCGGCCAGCGCGCTCAACCAGCTTGATCTGGTCGTCCGTCATACCCGCCAGTCGCATGCGCTGGCGTGCGCCGTCAACGAGCACCGCCAGATCTGTTCCCTGCATGCGGCGCACAGAGAGAAACTCTTCCTGCGCAGCGATCCAGTCCGGGACGTACAGCTCAGCGAGGGGCTGCCCCTTCTTGACAGGGTCAAGAGTCGCACGAACAAACAGTTTTTCGACGAAGCCTGTCGATCTTGCTTGCACAAACGTCTGGTCTCGCTCATTGAATGCGATGCTGCCTGCAGCTTCCACGCGCGACGTCATTTCGCCACGCGTCACCTCGGCGGTGCGGATTCCCAAATTCTGCTGAACGCGAGGGCTTACGGAAACCGTTCCTTCGTCACCGGATTCACCTGCGTAGACCGGTACCAATTGCATATCCATAAATGGCGATTTGCCCGGCTTGTCGAACTTTTGGGTCGGCACCATCGGGTCATGCCAATACAGCACCTTCTTTTCTGAAGAGGGGTCCATCTTGTCACCAGGTGCATTGGAGACCGCTGGCGTCGGTGAGGCCGAACCATCGCTGCCCTGGCGTTTGCCAAGCGAGTACAGCCCGTAGCCACTTGCAACGAGCACACCGGTGGTGACGAGTCCAAGGACGAGGAGTTTGAGTTTCATGAAAATTTCTCCGGTGTTCAGGTCTTCAAGGGCTCGTTGCGCTCGCTGCATGACCTTCGGGGATCAGGTAGTTCAGCTGTGCCCACAGGCGCGCGGCATCCATCTCGAGGCGGATGCGCTCCACTCGGACATCAATTTCGTCGCGACGCGCCTCCAGCACCCCAGAAAGGGCGCCGCCGCCTCCCCGGTAGCTGGCGATCGCAGCCCGCGTGCGCTCGGCCGCCAACGGAATGAGCGAGTTGTCGTAACGGACCAAGCGTTCGCGATCGCTTTGCCACTCTTGCAGCATTGCCATTGCTTCGGACACATGGCTGCGGGTCGCTTCCTCGCGTTCAGCGCGCATGCGCTCGACCATGGCCAGCTTGGATGCCAGCTCTCGGTCTTGCCGGCTCTTCTGATCCCACTGCAGCGGCACAGAAACGTTCACCGACACCATGTTGGAGAAGGCGGGGCCGCGCTGGTTGTACATCACCTCCACCGTCCAGTCCGACTTCTTGTTGGCACGGGCGATCTCTGCTTCGGCTTGCGCCGATTCTTCTTGTTTGAGCATCAACTGAAGCTGCGGGTGGTGACCCAGGCGAGTCTCCAGATCCTGTGGGGTCAGTGCGACCCGATCTAACTTCGGCAGGGACCCGAGGGAAGCCGCCGCCGGCGTTCCGATCCAGCGCACGAGCGCGGTGGTGGCCGTTGCGATCTGTCGATCCACCTGGACGATGCGATCCTCAATTTGCGCCACCGCCGAGCGGGCCGCGAAGACGTCCGCCTGATTGCCCTTGCCCCCGCGGTAGGTGGTATCTGCCGCTTCAATTTGGAGCTTGGCCTCGTCGCGCTGCTGAAGCAGCACCTCGCGCATGCGCTCCTGAAAATACCGATCCAGCCAAGCGGACGCGGTGCCGGCCTGCAGCTTCGTCAGCGCTAGGGAACGACCTGCCTCGGCCGCTTCGGCTTCCTTTTCGTAGCGTGACGACCGGGCCCTCAACTTATCGCTCCGTGTGAGTTCCTGCATCAAGCCCACGGAACGCATGGTCATGAAGTCTCGCGTCAGGCTGAAACGATCCTCGCCGTTGACCGGTAGGTTGTTTACGCCCGCTCGCAAAATGGGATCGGGTCGCTGAGCCGCAGCGACGGCCATTTCGCGCGACGCCGTGGCAAGGGCATCCTGGGCGGGCAACTGCTGAGAACGGTCCCGTGCCAGCTGCAAAGCGTCTTGCAGCGACAGAGTACCGGCACCGGGCGTTTGCCCGAAGGCGCCGGCACTGAAGGCGATACCGAGCAAGGCGCCCAGCAACGAACTGCGGATGGCCGACAGGCTCCGCTGTCGACAAATAGCTTGAGTAAAACACATGACCAATCTCCAAACGGTGAGGGGCGTCGTTCTTCGGCCATCTGGCGCCTTGCCAAAGGCAAGCGTCGAAGGGCCGAACCGGCGCGACAAGCATAGGCCGCAGGGCCATGCTTAGCTCGCTATTTGGGGGAGATCAGGTTCGAAGGCAGCAGTGCTCTATCGCGTGCGGAGGGCCCTCAGCCTGCAAAAGCATCCCAGATGCGTAATAGGCAGCCTCGGCCATAGGCGCCGCCGTGCTTTGCATCACGCTGTAAAGCGCAGCGAAAATTACCGGTGCAATCGTCGAATTCGGAGTGTGGTCGGCGCTTTGCTGACCTTGTTTGCAATATTCAGCACAGAGGTTGGGAGCCTCTACATCAACCTCTTCACAGTCCACTGGCATGGAGTGCGCAGCGTCGGCTGCCCCCATGGCCGGGCTGGTCTGGATCAAGTGATTGGCGTCGGCGGGCATGACCTCTTGCACTTGCGATTGCGTGTCCGCGCCTGCGCCCGCAAGTGTTGCTTTGGGTAGGTTTGGGCACGCGTACGCCGCGATGGCCATTTGAGCAAACATCAAGACGCCAATCATCGAGCGGATGACTGGACGCCGCAGCGAGCAGAATAGCCTCATCGCCTTAGCCCAGAAAGGCGGCCGCGCAAAAGGGCGGTCCTCGACGTGACGCCGCAGACGTGAGTGACTTCGCGAATGACGGGGGCGAACGCTTGCACGATGGGTTCTCAGTTGAAGAAACGGCGCTGGGCTAAGGATGTCTTTACGTCGATTGAAGATCAGAGTGAGAGCCCCATTGCTTGCTAGGGCCTGTTAAGACATTCTGAGTCCATCTGCGACGAGCACGAAGCTGATGAAGCCCAGGAACATGAG
>CAZSZN010000052.1:0-15812 GCA_964610405.1 uncultured Macromonas sp.
CGGCACCGGCGTAGCTGCCCAGGCCGTCGGGCGTGGGGAACTGCACCACGTCGCCCGCCGCGTACTGCTCGTGCGGGTCGCCCAGCTGGTTGAGCAGCTTGCGCGCCACCCACTGCACCATGTCGGGCTGGCGCTCGCCAAAAGCCTCGCCCGCGACCAGTTCGATCACCGTGTGCGTGCCCTCCTCCAGGCCCAGCAAACGCTGCTCGATGGCGGGCGACAACTCGCCTCCACCCAGGCTCAGCGTGGCGGGTTGCGCCTCGAAGGTGTTGATGAAGTCGCGCCCGTCCGGCCCCGAAAGGCGGTAGTGCAAGGTGAGGAAAGAGCCGGCTTCGACTTGGGGCATGATGGAGGGGTCAGACAAAACAAAACGCGATTGTAAAAAATGGGAGGAACCGCATGACAGCGACCGAGCATCTGTCCATGCCGCTGAAGGGGCTGCCGCCCGACACCCGGCCCCGCGAAAAGCTGCTGCAACGCGGCCCGGCCGCCTTGAGCGACGCCGAATTGCTGGCCCTGCTGCTGCGCACCGGCATCCAGGGCAAGAACGTGGTGCAACTGGCACAAGAGTTGGTGGACCGCTTTGGCGGCGTGGCCGGCCTGCTGCACAGCGGCGCCGATGCGCTGAAAGCCGTGAAAGGCCTGGGGCCGGCGAAGCGGGCCGAAATCATGGCCGTGGTCGAGCTGGCCCGGCGTGCGCTGGCACAGGAAATCAAACAAAAGCCGCTGTTCGACAGCCCGCAGGCGGTGGCCCACTACCTGCAACTGCACCTAGGGCATAAGCCACACGAGGTGTTTGCGGTGATGTTCCTGGACAGCCAGCACCGCCTGCTAGCGATGGAGGAATTGTTCAGGGGCACGCTGACGCAAACCTCGGTCTACCCGCGCGAAGTGGTGTTGCGCGCCCTGCACCACCACGCTGCGGCCGTGGTGCTGGCCCACAACCACCCCAGCGGCACGGCCGAGCCGTCGCGAGCCGATGAGATGTTGACGCAAACCCTGAAATCGGCACTGGCGCTGGTGGATGTGCGGGTGCTGGACCATTTCATTGTGACGGCAAGCGGTTGCCGATCGATGGCTGAAATGGGCCGGGTCTGAACCGCAGCCCCGCAGGCTTGGGGCTACTCGCGCGCAACGGCGCAAACCCTGGCCGGCTGCACCACAATAGCGGGCATGAAACCGGGCCTGATGCGGGCGGACAGCCTGTCCGATCTCAAATCGCTGAAAAAGGCGATCGCCACACGCACTGCGCGTGAGGCCGCCGCGCGCGCGGCCGAGGAAGCGGCGCGGCGCGAGGCCCTGGAACGCCTGCACCGCGACCGGCTGCTGTTTGAGCGCGCCATTGGCAAAGTGCAGCGCTTGCCGCACCACGGCCGACATGTGCCATCGGCGGCGGCCTTGGTGCCCGTGCCAGCCCAGCGCCAGCGCGACGAACAAGCGGTGATGCAGGAAGCCCTGAGCGACGAGTTCGACGCCGAAACCCTGCTGCACACCGACGAACACCTGAGTTTTCGCCGCCCGGGTGTCGGCCCCGATGTGGCCCGCAAGCTGCGCCAGGGCGAATGGAGCATTCAGGCCCAGGTGGACTTGCACGGCCTGCGCACCGACGAGGCGCGCGCCACCTTGGCCACGTTTGTGCGCGAGGCCCACAAACACGGCTTGCGCTGCGTGCGGGTGGTGCATGGCAAAGGCCTGGGCTCGCCCGGCAAGACGCCGGTGCTCAAAGGCAAAGTGCACAGTTGGCTGGTGCAGAAAACCGAAGTGATGGCGTTTGTGCAGGCCCGTCCCGCCGAAGGCGGCGCGGGGGCACTGGTGGTGCTGCTCAAACCGTCACCGCGCGCGCACTGACAGCCTGGCATTCCCGTCAAGGGGTGGGTGAGTGCTGGTGGCGGATGGCATCGTCCATGCCGAGCCGCCCGAGCAAGGGCAAGCGCACCGCCGGCCGGTTCAGATCGACGCCAAAGTTCAGGCCGAGCAGGTTGACCTCCACCCCCTCCTGCCAACCGACACTGACGCCCAGCAGGCCCACCAGCGAAGCCTGCACGCCCGACCCGCTGCTGGACAGCCCGAGCGGTTGGGTCAAGGGCCGGTAGTCTTTGCCGATGGCGTTGGGCGGCAGGTCCAACTTGAGTTCGGGCACCTCGCGCCCGATGTGGGCCAGAAAGGTGTTGCTGTTCGGCCCGGGGTAGCTGCGGTAGCGGTCAGCGTAGGGGTAGCTGGCCACCGCCGCCTCGATGCGCTCGATCATGGCCTGGGTGGCCTGCCCACGGCGCTCAACCAGCAACTGCGGGACCGCGCCATACCAAAGCCCGTCCGGTACGGCGTAGTTGCGCTGCACCACCTCGGGCGCGCGCCAACCCACCACGTCGTAGCGGGTGTAGCTGTCTTCACCGGCACGCTTGTAGATGATCCAGGGGTGCACCGCAAAGCGCCCGCGCCAGCCAAAGGTTTTGGCCGCATAGACCTGAACGATGGCCTCCCCCTGCAACGCCACCGGGTCGGGCGCCAGACCGGCGGAATGGCGCGGCGCGGTGCGCCAACTGGTGACAGGCGCCGCCTCTGCCTGACCGCTGCCGTTGGCCGAGCCAGAGGCGCAGGCCGCCAACCAACAGGCGGCCGCCAGGCTGGCCAAGGTGAGACGGCGGCGTGTCGCGCAATGCATGGGCGACATTTTGCAGCCTGATGCGGAACTGGAGGGAAACCCAGCCCATCCCCCTCAAGAAGACTTGGACACCCAATACGTCCGCACGTTGCAAAACTCGCGCACGCCAGCCGCCGCCAGCTCGCGCCCGTAACCCGATTTTTTGGTGCCGCCGAACGGCACCCGGGCGTCCGAAGCGGTCATGGCGTTGACAAAGACCGCCCCGGTGGTGATGCGTTTGGCCAGGCCCACGGCACGCGCCTTCGACGCCGACCACACGCTCACCGACAAACCGAACGGCGTGGCGTTGGCCAGCCGCACCGCGTCGTCATCGTCTTGCGCCACCACCACGGCGGCCACCGGGCCAAAGGTCTCTTCATCGAACACGGCCATGCCGGGCCGCACCTGGCCCAGCACGGTGGGCGCGTAAAAACACCCGGCGCCCACCAGTGCCTGCCCCCCCGCGAGCAGTTCCGCCCCCGCCGCCAGGGACCGCTGCACCTGGTCGTCGATGGACACCCGCAAATCGGCACGCGCCATCGGCCCCATCTGCGTGCCTTGGGCCAGGGGGTCACCCACCACCAAAGACCGCGCACCCGCCACCAGCAGTTCGGTGAACCGCTCGGCCACCGCTTGCGACACGATGAAACGCTTGGCGCAAACACAGCTTTGGCCACCGTTGTGGAAGCGCGCCTTGACCGCCGTGGCCGCAGCGACCTCCACATCCGCGTCGTCCAACACGATGAAGGCATCAGACCCGCCCAGTTCCAGCACCGATTTTTTGGAGGCCCTGCCAGCGGCCGCACCCACGGCCGCCCCCGCCCGGTTCGAACCGGTGAGCGTGACCGCCGCGATCCGATCGTCGTCGATCAACCCGCCGATCACGGCGGGCACGTCGGGCTCCGCCACCACCAGGGTGGTCACCAGATGCGCCGGAAAACCCGCGTCCAGGAACAACTGTTCCAAGGCCAAAGCGCTGCCGGTGACGTTCGGGGAGTGCTTGAGCAACACCCCGTTGCCGGCCACCAAGGACGGGATGGCAAACCGCATCACCTGCCACACCGGGAAGTTCCACGGCATCACCGCCAGCACCAGGCCGATGGCTTCATAGCTGACCCAGGCATCCACACCGTCGATCTGGACCGGCTCGTCGCCTAACAGCCGTTCGGCGTGGTCGGCGTAGTACAGCGCCGTGACCGCGGACTTTTCCATCTCCCCGGCGGCTTCGGCCAGGGGCTTGCCCATTTCCTGGGTGATCAGCGTGGCCAATGCCGATTTTTGCGCACGCAGCGCCTCTGCCAGGCGCCGCACCGCAGCCACCCGAACCGACAGGCTTTGTTGCCCCCACTGCAGGGCGGCGGCATGGCCCTGGGCCACCGCCTGTTCAATGCGGTCAGCCCCCCAGCTGGGGTACTGGGCCAGTGGAATGCCCGTGGCGGGGTTGACGGTGGTGATCGGCTGGGTCATGGCGCAAAAATTCTGGAGGGAGTGGGGACAAGTTCAGGCGTGGTGGAACAACTGGCGGCAGAAGGTGTTGACCTGGCTGCCCTTGACCACGCAAACATCGGCGGCCTCGCGCCACTTGGCAAAGTGCGGGGCTTGGCGGTGGGCCTCGATCGCCGCTTCGTCGTCGTACAGCTCGTAAAACATGAAATGGGTGGGCCGGGCGGTGTCCTGGGTCACGTCAAAGTAGCTGCAGCCGGGTTCGTCCTGGAACGTGCGGGTGGCGTTCTCTTGGATGGCTGCCAGGAACTGCTCCAGACGCTCGGAGTGGACTTCCAAATTGACAATCAAAGCGATCATGTGGCGGACTTTCGGGGAAAGGTTCAAAGGGGGGCGTCGTGTGGCAGCACCACGCCGGTTTCGGCGCCCAGCTTCTGGAGGCCGGCCCAGGTGGTGTCGGCCACTGAGATGCCCGTTTTCAGGTGCTTCTCGGTGTTGCGGTCTTCCAGTTCGCCGGGGAAGAAGATGTCATCCACGCCGGCGGCGGTCGGCACCGCCTTGATCTCATCGATCAACTGCTCCATGCGTTGCGCGAACTCCGCCTGGGACATCATGGCGGCCACGTCGATGGTGAGCAGCAGGTGCCCGCAACCGCTGCGGCGGTCGGCCTGGTACGGCCCGGCGATTTGGGAACCGAACTGGCTACCGGTCAGCACGCCGGCCAGCACGTCCATCATGAAAGAAATCACGTAACCCTTGTGGCCCGCCATCGGCAGTATCAGCCCGTGGATGGCGTCTTTGGCGTTGGTCGTGGGCACGCCCTGCTCGTTGGCCGCCCAGTTGGGCGGGATGTCTTCGCCCCGTTCGGCGGCCAGGTAAATCTTGCCGCGCGCCACCGCCGTGTTGGCAATGTCCATCACCGCCACGCCATGGCGCCCGGCGGGCGCGGCAATGGACCAGGGGTTGGTGCCGATGGCCTTGGCCCGACCGCCCCAGGGCGCCATGGCCGGGGACGCATTGGTGGACAAAAATGCCACGCAACCTTGTTGGGCCGCTTCGCGGGTGAAATAGGCCGCGGTGCCAAAGTGGTTGGAGTTGCGCACCCCCACGGCACTCACGCCGAAGCGTTTGGCGCGCTCGACCCCCACGCTCACCGCCTGCGCGGTCAGCACCTGCCCGATGCCATCCTGGCCATCGATGACGACGAGCGCGCCGTTGTCCACCGCCAGCACGCCCTGGGTCACGGCCTTCATGGCACCGCTGCGCAGGCGCTCTACGTACCAGGGCAAGCGCAGCATGCCGTGGGACGAATGCCCCCACAGTTCGGCAGCCACCAAGCTGTCGGCCAGCAAATGTGCGTCGCCCTGGGGCACGCCGTGCCGCTCCAAAACCGATTGTCCAAATCCTGTCAGTTGCTCGGCCGTTGCAATGGTGGGCATGTTTGTGGTTCGCAATTCAATGGTGAAGTTGCCCGCAGAGGGCTCAAGACGGGGTGGCGGCAAAGGTCAACACAAAAGCCGCCAATCGATTGGGTGAATTTTAGTTTTATATGACCAAAAAAGTCAATGAAGAACGTACTCTTTTTTGCCCAAACGAATCCGGATGATCTCAATGAGCACTTTTGAAATATCAAAGATCAAATCAGCACTCAATAATGCCACTCATCCCCGCCAGGTCATATTGCACTATTTGGTCACTTTGATCTATGCTATGGACCTCTGAACTTTCAACCCCAGCCCACTGCACCATGAGCACTCCCTCCACCCCACCCAGCGCCGCTGTTCTGCGGCCGTCGGCCATTCCCAGCCACGACCGTGGCGGCGGCGCCAGCACCACCCCGCTGGTCGGCCCCTCCGTGGGCGCCCACGCCTTCATCAACGGCATCACCAGCTTTGCGCCTGGCACCCAAATTCCGTTTCACAGCCACAACTGCGAAGAAAGCGTGATGTTGTTGGAGGGCGATGCCATGCTCGACGTGGAAGGCCAGGCATCGGTGCGACTGCAACCGCTGGACACCACCTGGCTGCCGCCCAACCTGTCGCACCGCTTCCGCAACCTGTCGGACACGCAACCCATGAAAATTTTGTGGATTTACGCGCGGGTGGATGCCACACGCACGCTCACCGAAACCGGCGTCACCAACTTCGTCTCGGCCGAGCACAAACAGTGAGAAACAGGCTCCCGACGGAGCCCGCGTTCACTGGGTCGGATCGAACAGGTCGCGACCGTGCACCTTGGCACGCCGTGCGCCGTCCAGGTGGCGGCGCATCAAGGCTGCGGCGGTCACCAGATCTTGAACCGCAATCGCGTCCAGAATCTGCAAGTGCTCTTCGGCCTGCCCCTGGCGGGCCGCACGCCGGCCGGCTTGACGGTACTCCACCAAACGGCGCAACTGGTTGACCCGCTTGATCGACTGCAGGATGAAGCGGTTGTTCGACCAACCGGCCACGATTTCATGGAAGCGGCTGTTGGCCTCAAACAGCTCGATCGGGGTCATGTGCGCATAACCCCCGTCCACGATCTGTTTCTGCTCTTTTTGCAGTTGCCGCAGCTCCACCGGGTCCACCTGAAATGAAGTGCTCAAGATACCGGTGGGCTCGATCGCCTGGCGAAACAGGTAGCTCTCCTCGTAGGCCTCGGGCGACTCGATCATGTTCTGAAAGGTCCAGCCGTGGCCAACGCGGGGCTCCACCCATCCCTCTTCACTGATGCGGGTCAGCACTTTGCGCAAGGTGCTGCGCGCCACGTTGAAATGCCGCATCAGTTCGGCTTCATTCACTTCGTCGGGCAATTGCCCAGTTTGTCGGGCCTCGGCAATCGCCAGGTACAGCGGGTCGTCGGGCTGGCTGGACAGCTGCTCCGCAACAGCCCCCCAGTCCTGCGCATCTTTCGCCAGGAAGTAACCCCGGTTCGGGTCTTGCAACAACACGCCGTGCACCACGAGGTGACGCAAGGCCGCCTGAATGGGCGAGCGGGATGTCCCCACCTGCTGCGCCAACAGGGTTTCGGCCAGGTGGTCACCGGCTTTTTTGTTCTCGCGTCGCACGATGGCCACGATCTCTCGGGCCACACGGGACTGCAGCGGGGTCAGTTGCGGGATGTCGCTTTGCAGGGTCATGGCCTCCATTGTGCCGTCTGGCCAAGCCCCCATCAGCCCGTGCTCAGTCAACTTGACCCTCGTGGTGGGGCACCTGGAGCAACGGCTTGGACTTGAACAGCCGGCCCCAAACGAACGGTGCCACCAAAGCCAGTACCGCAGCGCCGAGCAGGCCCATCGCCAACGGCGAATCCCACAGGATGTTCAGGTTGCCGTCGGAAATGGTCAACGCGCGGCGCAGGTTCTTCTCCATCTGCTCCCCCAGCACCAGCCCCATGACCACCGGCACCAGCGGGATGTCGGCCTTGCGGAACAACCACCCCACCACGCCAAAGCCCAGCATCACGTACAGGTCAAAGATCGAACCCGAAATGCCGTACACACCGACGAAAGAGATGAGCACCACGCCCGGCATCAGGTACTTGACCGGGATGCTCAGCACTTTGGCGAACAGCCCCACCAACGGCAGGTTCATCACCAGCAACATGATGTTGCCGATGAACAGTGCGGCGATCAGGCCCCAGACCACGTCGGGGTTTCGGGTGAACAGCAGCGGGCCGGGTGTGATGTCCAACGACATCAGCACCCCCAGCAGCACCGCCGTGGTGGCCGAACCAGGCACGCCCAGGGCCAGCATGGGCACCAAAGTACCACCAGCGGCTGCGTTGTTACCAGCCTCTGGCGCGGCCAGGCCCCGGGGGTCGCCCTGACCGAAGCGGCCGCGCTTGCCCAACCACTTTTTCTCGGCCACGTACGCAATGAAGGCGCCGAACGAAGCCCCCGCCCCCGGCAAAATGCCCGCAATGAAGCCCAACACCGTACCCCTTCCCATGGTGGGTGCCGTGAGCTTGAGCATGCTCAAAGGCAGTTTGGAGCCACCCTGCTCAAACTTGACGGGCTTGCTGGCGTGCGCTTCAGGCGTGCCGTGGGATTCGATGAAGACCAACACCTCGGACAGCGCGAAGAAACCGACAATGGCGATCAGAAAATCAATGCCGTCGTTCAAGTGCATCAGGCCAAAGGTGAAGCGGGGCACGCCGGTCTGTCCATCCACACCAATGAGCGCAATCGCCAGGCCGATGCCGGTGGCCAGGCCCGCCTTGGCCACGTTGGCGCTGGCCACCGCACCCAAGGTGGCGAAGGCCAGCGTGAACATGGCAAAGTATCGGCCGGGCCGAACAGCAGCGCCACCTTGATGAGCTGTGGCGCCAGAAACACCAGGCCCCAGAGCGCGAAAAAGGAGCCGACGAAAGACGCCACGCCCGACAGCGCCAAGGCCTCGGAGACCTGACCTTTGCGCGCCATGGGGTAACCGTCCAGCGTCGTCATCAGGGCCGGCTCATCGCCCGGGATGTTGAGCAAGATCGACGAAATGCGGCCGCCGTACATGCAGCCGTAGTACACGCTGACCAGCAGGATCAATGCCTCCGTGGGGTCCAGCCCCAGGGCAAAAACGATGGGAATCAGGATGGCGATGCCGTTGGCCGGGCCGAGACCCGGCAGCGCGCCGATGATGGTGCCCAGCACACTGCCCACCAGGGCCAGCAACAGGTTGACCCAGGTCAGGGCGACGCCAAAGCCGCTCAAAAGGTTGTATAGAGTTTCCATGGAAATTCACTGCTCGATGAAGTGCGTACTCAGAATCCCCAGGGGCCTCTGGCCAGCGAAAGGTTCAGCGCATAGCTGAACACGACGAAGATGCCGACCGACATCACCACGCCACCACCGATGAACTGCAAAGGCGTGCCACCGAGGCGCTGGATCATGAACATGGCCAGCACTGCCGACGACAGCACAAAGCCCAGTTCGGGCAGCACCAGGGCGTACGCCACCAATACACCCACGGTGACGGCCATCTCCAGCCACTTCTTCAGCGAGGGCCAGGCCGGATTGCGGTCGGGCTTGAGCAACATCACCACACTCGAAAGCGCGATCAGTCCCGCAATGACCAAAGGAAAGGCTTTGGGGCCCAGCGGGTCTTGAATGAAACTTTCTTCAATGCGGCCGGTGGCCCAGACCATGAGGCCGGCAAACAGCAGCCCGAAGAATCCAAAAATGCGATCGCTCATCACGTGCTCTCGAATGGGGTGATGGGGTGCTTACTTGATGATGCCGATCTCGCGCGACAACGACTGGATCTGGTCAATGTCGGCCTTCACGAAATCGGTGAACTTGGCCCCCGAGAGGTTCAGCGGCTCCATGCCGTTCTTGGCCGCCGTGGCTTTCCACTCCTTGGAGGCGGTCACGGTGTTGAGCTGCTTGACCCAGAAGTTGTAGGCGTCGTCGCCCATCTTGCCGGGCACGTAGAAGCCGCGCCAGTTGGCGCCGACCACATCCAGACCCTGCTCCTTGGCGGTCGGGAACTTGGCGAAATCACCGCCCAGGCGCTCGGGCGCCAGCACCGCCAACACCTTCATCTTGCCGGCGTCCACGAAGCCCTTGGCCTCGGAGGCGTCACCCGTGAAGGCGTTGACCTTGCCCGCCATCAACTGGGTGATGGCTTCGGAGCCACCATCGAACGCCACGTACTTCACCGAGCGCAGGCTGCCAATGCCGGCCTTGCGAGCCGCCATCAGGACTTTGAGGTGATCCCAGCCGCCCACGGCAGACCCGCCGGCAAACGCGACGGACGATGGGTCGGCCTTCACCTTGGCCATCAGCTCTGGCAGGGTCTTGATCGGGGATTCGGGCGGCACCCCGATGACGCCGTAGTCGGTGCCGATGGAACCCAACCAGCGCACCATGCTGTGGTCGGAGCCCGAGTAAGCGCCCTGGGCCAGACGGGTCGCGGTGGACGACGAGGCTGCGACGATCAGGTTGTTGTCACCGCCCCGTTTGTTGACCACCTCGGCAAAGGCCGCACCGCCGCCAGCGCCCGCCTTGTTGGTCACCATCATGGTGCCGGGAATGAGCTTTTGGTCTTGCAAGGCCTTGCCCACAAGGCGGCAGGTCATGTCCCAGCCGCCACCGGCGCCGGACGGCGCAATGCATTCGGTGTTGCCGGGCTCAAAAGCCAGCGCGGCACTGGCAGCGCACAGGCCAACGGCGGCGCTGACGAGGGTGGCGAAAGGACGGAACGTGGTGTTCATGAAAGTCTCCTGGTGTGAAATGAGTGACAGGGTTGGGGGATGGGACATCAATCCAGCTTGATGCCCAGTTGCTTGATCAACTTGCCCCACTGGGCGCTTTCCTTGGCGATCAGGTCGGCAAACTCTTTCTGGCCGGAACCGATGGGGCGTGTCATGCCGGCCAACAACTTGTCGGCAACGGCTGGCGTTTTGAGCGCGTGCAAGGCGGCACCGTGCACCTTGGCAACGACGGCGTCGGGTGTGCCCTTGGGCAGCGCAAAACCAAACCACGACGAAAACTCGTAGCCCTTGACGCCGCTTTCGGCGACGGTCGGCACATCGGGCAGCGCGGCGGAACGCTTGGGCCCGGTGACGGCCAGTGCCTTGAGCGTGCCCGCCTTGATGTGTTGCATCGCCGCCAATGGGAACGCCACCACCAACTGGATTTCGCCGCCCAGCGCGGCGGTGATGGCCGGCCCGCCGCCACGGTAGGGAATGTGGGTGATGAACACGTTGGCCAAAGACTTCAGGAGCTCACCCGCCATGTGGTTGGCGCTGCCATTGCCTGCAGAGCCGTAGTTGAAGCGACCTGGCGCTTGGCGCACCAGCTCCAACAGCTCCTTGAGGTTGTTGGCCTTGACCGAGGGATGCGCGCAAATCACCAAATCCACCGACGCCAGGTGCGACACCGGGATGAACTGGTCCACGCTGAACCCGGCCTTGGGGTAGAGGTGAGGGTTGATGGACATCGTGCCCTGGTTCACAAAGGTCACGGTGTACCCATCGGCCGGCGCCCGGGCGCCCAGCGCGGTACCGATGTTGCCGGCTGCACCGCCCCGGTTGTCCACCACCACGGGCTGGCCCAGGAATTCCTGCATCTTGGGCTGCAGGGTGCGACAGAACGCATCGGCATCGCCGCCCGCAGGCTGCGGCACCAGCAAAGTCACGGGCTTGGTCGGAAAAGCGTCTTGCGCCAGCGCAGCCGACATCTCGGCCGTCCAGGCGCTCAAGGCCAAAGTTTTCAGTGCATCTCTGCGGGTGAACACCATCTCAGATCTCCTTTTGAGCAACGTGCTTTATGAGTTTGGTGATCATATAATACACAAAAGCCTTTGGCAACATTTGATTTTTCAAGGTAAATCGTTTAACAAACAAGCCAGAAAAAACTTAGTAGTCACAAAAGACAATACAAAAGGAGCAATCAGCATGTTCAGCACCCTGCGACTACATCCGCCCCGTGCCTGTGGAAAGGTCGAGCGATGAACCGCCCTCACTGGGCACTGGTGGGCACACGCACGACCGCAGAGCGGCAAGCCCAAGGCCGGGGGCTGACGCTCTACCAGACGGCGGCGTTCGAACGCCCATGGACGCCCACTTGCACGTTGGTGCTTACCAACCCCAGCTATCAGGTCATCAACCGCGCCCAGACGCGGGCCTACACGGTTCACGGCGACATGAGCGATCTCTCGGTGGTTGAGCTGAGACCGGACGGCACCATGGCGGTGCTGCAGCACACATTGACCGGTGGCATGAATCCGGTGCACTTGTGCCTGACGCACGATGAAAAATTCCTGCTGGTCTGCAACTACGCCAGCGGCAACCTGGTGTGCCTGCCCGTCCGGGGCGACGGCTTGCTGGACGAGCCGACCAGCGTGCTCACCTTCCGGGGCACACCCGGCCCCCGACACCAAGACCAGAAAGGCTCACACCCCCATCAGGTGGTGCAATGGCCCGGGAGCCGCTGGCTTTTGGTGCCCGACAAGGGCCTGGATCAACTGCACACGGTGCGCCTGAACACCGCCGGACAGCTGGAGCAGGTGTGCGCACACACGGCCCCTGCAGGCAGCGGGCCCCGTCACTTGGCAGCGAATGTCCGTGAAGGCACGTTGTGGCTGTGCCTGGAGCTGGAATCCGCAGTGGCTCGCCTGCAGTTTGACCCTGGCAGCGGACGCGTACGGGCGAAGACACCGGGGACCGTGCTCATTTCGACACTGCCCGACGGACACATCGGCAACAACAGTGCGGCAGGCATCGCACTGCACCCTTCGGGCCAGCGGCTCTATGTCTCCAACCGGGGGCACGACAGCGTTTGCACCATCGCCGTGAACCATACCGGCGATGGTGCAGCCCCACGGACCTGGACGAGCACTTTGGGCCGCACGCCCAGGTTCATTGCATTGACGCCCGAAGCAAACGCGCTGATCGTGGCCAACGAGGGAACACACGAGGTGGTGCAATTTGGACTGGACCACCAGGGGCTGCCCACCGCAGGCATCGTGGTGGCTCACCCCGGCAGCCCGGTGTGCGTTAGCATGGTGTAGTGCGCAGTCACGCGCCGCTCAGGATCAAGCGGGCGTGTTGCGCATCCAGTCGGCGGTCTGGAAAAAGCTCTGGTTGAGGCGCTGATGCAGCTCGGGCGGCGCGCCCACGTCGCGCAGGGCCTGGTCCATGCAGGCCAACCACTGGTCGCGCTCCTGAATGCCGATCTTGAACGGCATGTGGCGCATGCGCAGGCGGGGATGGCCAAAGCGGTCCTGGTAATGCTGGGGGCCGCCCAACCAACCGCACAAGAACCAGAACAGCTTCTGGCGGGCGTCGTCCAGCGTCGTGCCGTGGCTGGCGCGCAGCTCGCGGTACCCGGGCTCCAGGTCCATCAGGTCGTAAAAACGGTTCACCAACCGCTCGACGGCGGGCTCACCGCCCAGCCAGTCGAACGGGGTGGCGGGTTGCTCTGCGGCGCTCTGGGGGGTGGATTCTTGCATCGACATGGTTTATTGTGCCGCTTTGCGCAAGGTGGTCACCACCGGGGTGCGCAGCACGCCGCGCAAGCCCCACCAACCGGCCATGAGGGCCAGCGCACCGCCTGCCAGGGCACCGGCCAGCGGCACCCAGGGCGAAGCATTCCAGGTGAACTCAAAGGCATAGCGCGCCAGCGCCCAACCGACCGCCACCGCCACCACCGACGCCAGAAAACCCGCCAGCAAACCCACGCCCAACAACTCGGCGCGCTGCACCTGGCGCAACAGGGTGGACTGTGCACCCACCGCCCGCAGGATGGCGAACTCCCGCTCCCGCTCGGTGCGGGTGGCGGTAACGGCGGCAAACAACACCACCAGCCCAGCCGCCAGGGTGAAACCGAACAGGAACTCCACCGCGCGAATCACCTGCCCCAACACCCGCTGTACCTGGGCAATGGTGCTGCTCATGTCCACGTTGGTGATGTTGGGGTAGGCGCGCACCAGCGCATTGTCGAATCCCGGCTTGTCGGGCGCGCGGTAGGCGCTGATGTAGGTGAGCGGCACGGTGGGCATGGCGGCGACCGGAAACATGGCAAAGAAGTTGACCCGCATCGACCCCCAATCCACCTTGCGCAGGCTGGTGATGGTGGACTCCACCGGCATGCCCGCGATGTCGAAGGTCAGGCGGTCGCCCAGCTTCAGTCCCAAGGTTTCGGCCAGGCCGTCTTCCACGCTGATGGCGCCCGCTTCGTCGGGCTGCCAACGGCCGGCCACCACCTGGTTGTGGACTGGCGCCTGAGCGCTGTGCGACAGGTTGAATTCGCGGTCCACCAAGCGCTGGGCGCGGTCGCCCTCAAAGTCGTCGGGCGACACGGCGCGCCCGTTGATGGCCACCAACCGGCCCCGGATCATGGGGTACCAGTCGTACTGGCTGACACCTTGATCGCGCAAGGTGGCCTGGAACGGCTGTGCCTGCTCGGGCTGGATGTTGATGACGAAACGGTTGGGCGCGTCGGGTGGGGTGGCCTGGCGCCAACTGCTGATGAGGTCGGTGCGCTGCAGCACCAGCAGCACAAACGCCAGCAAGCAGACCGACAAGGCGCTGACCTGGACCACCGCGTAACCCGGCCGGGCGCAGAGCTGCCGCGTGGCCAGACGCAACCAACGTGGTGCGGTGGCCTCATTGACCACGGCGCGCAACAGGCGCACAGCGGCGTAACTGGCCGCGGCGAACAAGCCCACCGCCACGGTGAAGCCACCCACGGCAATCAGGCCCAGGGTCAGATCGCGGCTGGCCGCAAGCAGCAAGGCGGCGAATCCGGCCGCGCCCACCCCCAGCACTGCCAGTGAGGCGGGTTTGAGGTTGCCCACCTCCCGGCGGATCACCCGCAAGGGCGGCACCCTCGCCAACTGCAACACCGGCGGCAAGCCAAAAGCCAACATCAGCGTCAGCCCCACGCCCAAGCCGAACACGGCGGGCCACAAGGTGGGCGCGGGCATGGCGGTCTTCACCAGCTCGGCCAGCAGCCACACAAAACCGTGGTGCACCGCATAACCCAGCGCCACACCCACCGCGCCGGCCAAGGTACCCACCAGCACGAAGGCAAAGGTGTAGGCCTTGGCCATGGTGGCTTGCGACAGGCCCAACACCCGCAACATGGCGCAATCGTCCAGGTGGCGGGCGGCGTACACCCGGGCGGCAATGGCCACGGCCACCGCGCTCAACAAGGCCGCCAGCAGCGCCACCAGGTTCAGGAATTTCTCGGCGCGGGCCAGGGTTTGTTGCATTTCGGGCCGACCGCTCTCGAACGACTCCAGCCGCACGCCGCGCACGGCGGGTTTGTCCTGCTCCACCTCGGCCCAGCGGACATAACGCCGCACCGCCGCTTCGTCCCCCGCCACCGCCAGGCGGTAGCTCAAGCGGCTGGCGGGCTGCACCAGACCGGTGGCGGCCAAGTCGGCCCGGTGGATCATCACACGGGGCGCAAAGCTCATGAAGCCGGCACCCCGGTCGGGCTCGATCACGATCAGCCGTGCAATGCGAAACGACGCATCGCCCAGCCACAAGGTGTCGCCCACTTGCAGGTCCAGCGCCACCAGCAGGGGCTCGTCCACCCAGGCGGTGCCGGGTTGTGGCACGCCGCCCGCGCCTTGCTCGGGCAGGCCGGGCCCATCGGCCACGCGCAATTCGCCGCGCAACGGATAGCCAGACTCCACCGCCTTCAACGCCACCAAACGGGCGGTGCCACCATGGGCATCGTCGGCGCGCCCCATGGTCGGAAAACCCACATGCTCGGTGGTTTGCAGGCCCAGGGCCTGGGCTTGGGCCAGGAACGCGGGCGGGGCCGGCTGGTCGCTGCGCACCACCGCGTCGCCGCCCAACAACTGGCGGGCATCGCGCGACAGGCCACTTTGCAGGCGATCAGCGAAGAAACCCACGGCCGTCAGGGCTGCCACCGCCAAGGCGATGGCCAGCACCAGCACCCGCAGTTCGCCAGCGCGCCAGTCGCGCAGCAACGCGCGCCAACCAATCGACCAAAAACTCACAGCAACAGGATTCATGCGCTCAAGGTTAGCGCAAACCCTGAGCCGTTGCCTGAAGCGGGGTCACTCACTTGGTGCCAAAGATACGGTCGCCAGCGTCGCCCAGGCCGGGCACGATGTAGCCGTGCTCGTTCAGGCCCCGGTCCACCGCCGGGGTGTACACGGGCACGTCCGGGTGGTGCTTGTGGAAGGTGGCAATGCCTTCCGGGCAGGTCACCAGGCACACAAAACGCAGCGAGCGCGGCTTGCACGCCTTGAGCCGGTCCACCGCCGCCACCGCC
>CAZSZN010000053.1:0-15774 GCA_964610405.1 uncultured Macromonas sp.
TCAGCATCGGCACCATTTTTTCGGTGCTGAAAAAGCGCCGCGAAGACCCGAGCACCATCGACCCGGTCAGCGAAGCCGACTTTTTGCAGCCGGGCAACCAGCAGGCCGCAGCCGGATATTGCATCTACGGCCCGCAGACCACGCTGGTGCTGACGGTGGGCGACGGGGTGGTGATGTTCACCCTGGACAGCGAATCTGGCTCCTGGGTGCTGACCCAGGAAAACGAACAAATTCCCGCCGACACCAAAGAATTTGCCATCAACATGAGCAACATGCGGCACTGGGACACACCGGTGAAGCGCTACGTGGATGAATGCCTACAAGGCGTCGAAGGCCCGCGCGGCAAAGACTTCAACATGCGCTGGATTGCCTCGATGGTGGCGGATGTGCACCGCATCCTCAGCCGTGGCGGCATATTCATGTACCCATGGGACAAGCGTGAACCGAACAAGGCCGGCAAGCTGCGCCTGATGTACGAAGCCAATCCCATGGGCTGGATCGTGGAGCAGGCTGGGGGACTGGTGACCAATGGTCGCCAGCGGGTGCTGGACTTGGTCCCCGGGCAACTGCACGAGCGCGTCAGTGTGATCCTGGGTTCAAAAAACGAGGTAGAGCGCGTGACCCGCTACCACCTCGAGGCCGACGCCGCGAAGTGATGCAATGACGCGGTCAACGTCAATGGGTGTCGCGCTATAATTTGAGGCTGTACTTCTGGCACAACTCGCCAGTTGTCGCCGGCATAGCTCAGTTGGTAGAGCAGCGCATTCGTAATGCGAAGGTCGGGGGTTCGACTCCTCTTGCCGGCACCAAAACATCTAAAAGGCCAACCCAATAGGGTTGGCCTTTTTATTTGTCACAGCAAGATGCACAGCCAAGGATCATCACGAACCCGAGGCGGCAGACGGTCGGCGTATGAGCATAACCACCAGGGTCACCACCGTCAGCGGCACCACGAAGCCTAGCATCACACCCGAGAAGGCCTGCAACGCGTCATGTTGCTGGGCCGCAAGGATCAGATACGTCACGTACGCCACGTAGTAAACGAGAAAAACACCACCCTCCCAGCGAGCGATCTCACGGCCGGTCATGAAGATCGGCAAGCAGGCCAGCGCCACCGCCAGCATCACCCAGATGTCAAACGTCAACACGGATGGTGCGAGCACCAAGCCCAGATCGCCCGACACCAGGCCCGACAAACCAAGACACCCCAAAATGTTGAACGTGCTGCTCCCGACCACGTTACCCACGGCAATGTCCCGCTCGCCCTTGAGAGCTGCAGCAACGCTGGTCGCCACCTCAGGCATGCTGGTCCCGGCAGCCACGATCGTCAGCCCGATGACCAGATCGCTCACACCCATCGCCTTGGCGAAGTTGACGGAAGCCTGTACCAGAAAGTCCGAACCGAACACCAGCGCAACCAATCCGGCGGCGATCAGGCCAATCTGTACGGCCCAGTGCCGGTCCCACGCGCCTGCTTCAGCGGGATGGATTTCATCCGCAAACTCGTCTTTGGCGGCCTGCGTTTCGCGGCGCGACTGCACCACCAGGAAAACGGTGTAGGCCACCAACAGGGCGAACAGAAATCCCCCATCAAGGACAGACAACTTGCCATCCAGAGAGAGTGCCAACAACAGCAGGCTGGCGCCAAGCATGATGGGAACTTCTTGCCGGATCAACTGAATATTGACCACCAGCGGCGCGATCAAGGCACTGACGCCGAGGATGAACAGCACGTTGAAAATGTTGCTGCCCACCACGTTGCCGATGGCGATGTCGGTGTTCCCGTTGAGCACGGCACCCACACTGACAGCGACCTCGGGCGCGCTGGTGCCAAAAGCCACAATCGTCAGGCCCACAACGAGCGGGCTGATTCCAAACGACATGGCTAGCTTGGAGGCACCCCTCACCAGGGTGTTTGCGCCGATCACCAGCAGGATCAGGCCGCCGATAAACATGAGTAGGTTCATAGAAATGCAGTGTAGCTACAAGTGAAGTGAAGGTCTGGGAGTATGAGGCCGGAACCAGCGCTGATAAACCAGAAATCGCCGCACTTAGAATTCGTTTTTTCCGAAGCAGAGCTCACATGCTGAACTACCGTCACCTTCATTACTTCTGGGTCGTTACTAAGGAAGGCGGCTTTGCCAGAGCTGCGGAGCGGCTGGACATGGCGGTGCAGACCATCAGCGCGCAGGTGCGCGAACTGGAAAAGGCTCTGGGGCATCAGTTGATCAAGTCGTCGGGCCGTGGGGTGGAACTCACCGAGGCGGGCCAGGCAGCCTTTGCACGCGCCGAAGAAATTTTTCAGCTCGGACAGTTCATTCCCGATGAGGTCCGAGAAGCGGCGAGTGGAAAAGTCGCACGTCTGGCTGTGGGCTTGTCGGATGGCATCTCTAAACTCGCTGCCCATGCCTTGCTGGCGCCGGTACTGGCTACCCCCAACTTGCGTCTGGTCTGCCACGAGGGCGAGTTTGAGCAACTGCTGGGCGAGCTGGCGCTGCATCATCTGGACCTGGTGCTGGCTGGCCAAGCAGCACCGCGCAACCCCAACCTGCGCCTGTCCAGCGAGCGGCTGGTCAACGCATCGGTGGAGTGGTACGGCCCTGCGGCGCTGGTGGGCAAGCTGGAGCGCGAGCAATTTCCACACAGCCTGAACGACCTGCCTGTGGCGCTGCCGACAGGACATTCGGCACTCCGAACCACGCTGGAGCGGTGGTTCGATTCCCAAGGGCTTCGGCCCCGCATCGTCGGAGAGTTCGAGGACAGCGCGCTGCTGGCCGTGTTCGCTGCCCGTGGGCTGGGCGTATTTCCGGTCAGCGGGCTTGGAGCAGACGATATCCGGCTGATGCGTGGCCTGCGCCTTCTGGGCCGCAGTGATGATGTGAAAGAAGAAATCCACGCGATTCAATCGCGTCGCAGTCAGCATCACCCACTGGTGCAGAAGGTCGTGGCTGCAGCCGCTGCACGTCACACTGGCCAAGACGAGTAAAGAGAACTGTTCGCGCCACTTGTGCTCCAAAGACCATCGATTTGATTCTCTGGGAGGCCTCTGATGGAAGCGACGGTTCTGTGGATATTGTGCGTGGCACTGATCCTGCTGGGTCTGGCGGGCACGGTGTTGCCTGTGCTTCCGGGCACCGTGCTGGTCTGGGGCGGCATTGTTCTTGGAGCGTGGATCGACGACTTCAACCGCGTGAGCACGGTCACGGTGCTCGTCATCAGTGCGGTGGGCATGCTGGCCTGGGCGCTAGACTACGCGGCCGGGCTGATGGGAGCCCAAAAGGCCGGCGCCAGCAGGGAGGCACTCATGGGGGCCGCACTTGGCACCATCGCTGGACTTTTCATGGGTCTGGTGGGGGTGCTTTTCATGCCTCTGCTGGGCGCCGCCTTGGGCGAATACATGGCGCGAAAGGATCGGAATCGGGCAGCCAAGGTGGGGCTGGCCACCTGGATTGGGATCATGGTGGGGCTGGTGGCCAAAGTGGTACTGGCTTTCGTCATGGTCGGCATCTTCATTGCCGCCCTGCTCTTTTGACAAACCGTCCTGCGGACTCAACGGCTTTCTGACTGAAAACAATTCATTTCCATGTTTGAAGTACTGACCACCTGGATTCCCGGGCAGTGGGAAAAAGTGATCGTCACGGCCCTGCTGGTGGGCCTGGCCTTGTTGGCCTCACACCTTTGGGCGCGCTATTTGTCGCGCGGGGAAATGTCTGCCGAAAAGCGCCGGCTTCATCTGGTTTGGGCGCGCAATGTCATCTGGTTGGCAGCTTTGATGGTCATCGCTTCGGTATGGGCATCCACCATCGCCGGATTTGCGCTGTCTGTGGCGGCGGTGGCCGGCGCCATTCTGATCGTGAGCAAAGAACTCGTGATGTGTGTGCACGGCTACCTCTACGTGACCCTGGTGCAACCGTACAAAATCGGCGATGAGATTGTGTTCAACCAATTGCATGGCCAAGTGGTAGACATCGACATGTTCGCTACCACGCTGGTGGAGCTCGACAAGGCTGGCCAACGCACCGGCAAGGTCGTTGAATTTCCCAATGGACTGCTGCTGACCCACCCACTGATCAACGCGTCGCCCAACGGGGCCTATGCCTTGCACGCCATTCGGATTCCGATTCCTGAACGCGCTTCGCACGATCTGGAACGGATAGAAGCCGCGGCCATGGCCGCTGCCGATCGCGCCACGGACGCCTGGCGCGAAGAGGCGATCGCACATTTTCGCAAGGCATCGGAAGAAAACTTCATCGAATTGCCCTCGGGCAAAACCAAACTGTCGTGGGACTTCTCGGACCCAGAAAACCTGGTGCTGGTGGTGCGGGTGGCATGCCCGGTCGGGCAGCGAGGGAAGGTGGAACAGGCTGTGTTCCGGGACACATGGCGCACCATCGCACCAAATCCCCCCAATGCCGTGCTGATCACCTGAAGGTACGGTCGCAGCTGGCCATGCGCGAGGCCAGCTTCACCGACTGCTGACCCACTTCTAGCGGGCGCTGGACCGCAACGTGTGTGCGCTGGCTATGGATCCGCTGCGGCCGCTCGGCACTTAAATCGCGACATCGGGCCGGCACAGCAGGTACAAGGGCTTGTCGAGCACCCGTATGTCGATCGGCGCACGCATAAGCGTGACTTCGCCGTCAAAGGCCACCTTCATGGCACGGCCGCGTGAGACTGACCGGGGCTTGACCACCATATGGTGAAACTCAAAACTCTCCACCCCCGCCGCTTCCCCCAGCCGACCCATGGCGCCGTGCCACATGAGTTTCAACATAGCCAGGGTTCCGACGGGTCGCAGCATCACAGCCGCCATGCTGCCATGCCCCGGAGTGCCGGCCAAAAGGTCTGCAGGCTCGGCGCCCCATTGATCCAGTTGCAGCCGGTTGTTGCCCACAAACAATGTCAGCGTCTGCACATCGCGCGCCGATTCACCCGTCTCAATGTGCAGGTGCAACCGACGCTGAGTTCGCAGCAACGTCAGGCAAGCCGCGGCAAAGGCCACCCAGCGATTGCGCCCGAAGCGGAATTTGAATTTTTCGCGGTCCTGCAGCAGCTCAGGGTACAGGCCCAGGCTCGCATTGACCAGGAACAAGCGGTGGTTAATCGCTGCCACCTGTACTGGACGCGGAGAGGCATCCAGCAGCATGTGGGCTGCAGCGGCAGGGTCGGTGGGGATGCCATGTGTGCGGGCAAAGTAATTGAATGTGCCGTAGGGGATGATGCCCAGTGCGCAACCAGCACTGTGCGCTGCCTGGGCCACGGTGTTAACGCTGCCATCACCGCCTACAGCCACAACGGCCGACCCACGGGCTGCCGCCAGCGCGGCGGCCTCGGCGGCCACTCGATGCAGGTCAGAAGGCTGGCAAACCAGCAGTTCACCGTGTCGGCCTTGCGCAGACAGCGCCGTTTGAATCACAGCACATTTGGCATCGACGTCATGAGCACCCGACGACGCGTTGATGACAAACCACATGGTCGCCGTTGAATTCTCTGTCATGGCCTGTACGCCCACTGTCAGCCCCGAGCAGAGCTGCGATCAACAAGGGAAAGGCCATCACATAGACAGCCGCTGCTGACGTCATGGACCCCAAAGTCAGCGTTAAGGTTCTGTTTTTTCGAAGTAAAGCTGCCTGGAAACCTGATTTTCGTTGGCAGAATCCAATTTAAGATCGCACCTTGTGCAGTGCAGCCGGCACTCTCTCCACCCATTCTTGATCGGGCCTGGCACACCCAAGCCGATCGCGATCCATCCCGATATGAACCACCGATGAGCAAACGGCGATCCACGGTCGAGCGAATCGTCACTACCCATGTCAATGCCATGGGTGGCAACTTGGAGCAGACCATTGGGGCGAACGCCCGTCAAAGGCTGGTGTGGCTGGGATTGCTGGCCACACCACTCCTGTTTCCGATCACGCTGCCCGGCATGGCCTCTGCCGTCGGCGTGCTCTGCGTTTTCGTGGCGGCTGGCTTGTGCAGTGGGCATGCCATCGCGTTGCCTCGCTGGCTTGCCCAGCGCGAACTGAGCGCCCGCACCCAATCGTTGTTGGCCCGCATGATCGGGCGGACTATTCATATCATCACCAGATTCGGCCGGCCGCGCATGCTGCTTTTGAGTGACAGGCCTGCACGTTTGCTCAATGGACTGATGCTGTCGATCGCGGGCCTGGCCATGGCTGCACCGGTGCCAATGATCAGCTTTGACAATGTGCTGCCGGCACTGGCGATTGTGCTGATCGCGTGGGGTCTGCGGCTTCGCGATGGACTGATGCTGCTGACAGGCTACCTGGCCACCATCGTGGCAACAGCCTCCGTGGTGCTGTTGTGGTGGGGTGGCACGGTGTTGGCCAGCGAGCTTTTGTCAATGGTGTGGCGTTGATACCGCCCGTGCGGAATCACTTGGCAGGCGTGCTCTGATCCAAAATGCCATGGCACACCGCATCGCGCCCGCCCGCCTTGGCGCGATACAGGTTCTGATCGGCCTGAAACAGCAGGTCGGCCGCACTGCGGTGGTGGTCGGCGCTCCGCGTAGCAACCCCGATGCAAACGGTCACCCGAGGCCAGGCAGGTTTTTGAGAGCCCAGGGCCGCAACATCGGCGGGCACACGTTGCCGAACGGCCTCGGCCAGAGACAAGGCTCCCGCCTCGTCGGTGTCTGGCAACAGGCACACAAATTCCTCGCCACCATACCGGGCGGCCAAATCGCCAGGTCGACGGACCACGGCCGTCAGCGCGCGCGCTACCAGGCGAAGGCAATCGTCGCCCGCCTGATGACCCAAGCGGTCGTTGAACTCCTTGAAGTGGTCCACATCCAGCAACAAGAGACTCAAAGGCTTGCCGGTGCGCTCTGCGCGCCCCCATTCGGTTTGCAGCCGCTCATCAAAATGACGCCGGTTCGCAATGCCCGTGAGGCCATCCACAAACACCCAACGGCGCAGGAAATCGCTCTGCTGTTTGAGCGTCAGGTGTGTCCGGACGCGGGCGCGCACAACGTCGGGGTGAAAAGGCTTTGCGATGAAATCCACCGCACCCAAGCCCAAACACGCGGCCTCTGATTCAGCATCGGATTGAGCGGTCAGAAAGATGACTGGAATATCCCGCGTCTGGGGGTCGGCTTTGAGCTGACGGCACACGTCGTAGCCGCTGACGCCTGGCATCACCACGTCCAGCAAGATCAAATCAGGCTGCTGGTGGATGGCCAGCGCAAGCGCCTGATCGCCACGCGTCGTCACACTCACCTCGTGGTCGGTGCCAAACAATGCTGCTATCGATTGGAGCAGCACATCTTGATCATCCACCACCAGAACGCGCGGGCGACGTTCCAGCATCATCTCTGCCAGCAGAGACTCAGGCGAAAGTGGATCTGACCTGTTCATTGGACTCTATTGTCCACCAGAAACCGTACGACACCTTACGGCTTCTGGGCGCGGGCGCGAGAAGGACCGGATTGGAACTACACTTTTCACAGTTTGGATGATCAAGCCGGATAAAGCCAAGGAACGCTACACCATGAAGTTGACGTTTTTACCACCCCGGCAGGCCGTTGTACGTGCCGGCCCACGACTGGGTCAAACCATGCTTACGCCTACTCTGTGGGCGGCTGCCTGGTTGGTCGCGTGCTATGTCGCTGTCTCGGCGCCGCGCCCCGTATATGCCCAAGCCACGGAACGGCCCGAGCGCCCGGCATTGCCCACCTCTGTCTGGCTGCTGACGGCCTCCCAGCAACTGATCCAGATCAACCCCGCAGCGCCCCAGAATGCCTTGCGCTCCATGGCCATTGGTGGGTTGCTGGCAGGGGATAGACTGGTCGGTATCGACTACCGTGTTGCCAAAGGTGTGCTCTACGGCCTGGGTCGCAGTGGCACGCTCTACACATTGGACCCCATACTGGGCAAGGCAAAGGTGGTGAATCCCGCCGCCTCGCCATTGGTCCTGGGCGATGGACCCGTCGGGTTCGACTTCAACCCAGTCGCAGACCGCATCCGTGTGGTGCAGAGCAACGGCAGCAACCACCGCCTGCACCCTGAAACCGCAGCCGTCATCGACTTCGACGCCCAGGTAGCAGGGGTACAGACCGATCCCAGACTGACCTACGCCGCCAACGATCGACAGGCAGGGACTCCGCCCGACGTGGTGGCCGCTGGCTACACCTACAACGCTCAAAACGACAAACTCACCACCAACTACGCCATTGACCGCCGCCAGGGCACTCTGGTGCTGCAAGGCTCCCGCGAAGGCGCCCAACCAGTGACCTCGCCCAACCTGGGCGTGCTGACCACGGTGGGCCCGCTCGGTCTGGGCCCGCTGGCCGATGCGACGTTTGACATTTCCGACGTGGGCAACGTGGCGCTGGCCGTGGTCAGTGCCCAAACGGCCAGCCTGCCTCGGCTGGTTCGGATCAATCTGGACACAGGCGCTGCCCAGTTGCTGGGGACAGTCGCGGGTGGTGAGGCCGTGGTCGGCTTGGCGATCGAGCCATGACACTGCGCTCCATCAACCTGTGGGGCGGCTTGTGCGCTCTTCTGTGGGCACCCGCCTGGGGCGGCAACCTGAGCGTGCTGGTGCAAGACGATGCTGGCAAGCCTCTCGCCAACGCCGTGGTCCAGCTGAATTCACCTGCTGCCGCCAGAGCGGCCAAATCGGGGGTGGCGCCAGCGATCGTCCAGCGTGACAAGGCGTTTCACCCCCAGGTGACGGTCATCACTACGGGTACCTCTGTCAGCTTCCCCAATGAGGACAATGTCAGGCACCACGTCTATTCATTTTCACCGGCCAAACGGTTTGAATTGAAGTTGTACAGCGGCACCCCGTCCGCGCCTGTGGTGTTCGACAAACCGGGCGTTGTGGTGCTCGGCTGTAACATTCACGACCACATGGTGGCGTGGGTGCATGTGGTGGACACGCCCCACCATGGCACCACCGACGGCCAAGGCCGGTTGAATTTGACCAACGTGCCCAACGGTCGTTACCAGATGCAGGTGTGGCACCAGCGTTTGTCCCCACAGGCGCCCGTCGCCGCTCAAACGATCGACGTTGGCGCTGCTGAACGAACCCTTCCCATCACCTTGACTGGTTTGCTGCCCCCGTGAAAGATTGGCTTAGACCACTGACCAACCAGCCCTTGGTGGCGCGTTTGCTGCTGGTTTCACTGACCCTGTTGTTGCTGGTGCAAGCTGCCAGCTTCCTGACCGTGCGCAGTGCGATGGACAAGCAGGTGCGCGCTGAAATTGAGGTGGATTTGGCACTGGGCAGCCGGGTCTGGGAAAGGCTGCTGGAACAAAACGCAAGCCGTTTGTTTGAGGCCTCGGTGGTGCTGGCGGCGGATTTTGGCTTTCGATCAGCGATTGCCACAGGTGACAACGACACCATCGCGTCGGCGCTCGAGAACAACAGCGAGCGCATTGGCGCCTCGATTGCCGCATTGTTGAATCCGGATTTTTCGGTGGTGGGGGCGTCAGAAGGCAGTGGTGAGCAGGCCAGAACCTTGTTGCCCACACTGCCCGTGCTGGGCGCACGCCTGGCAGAAAAGCTGGGCACTGGCAGCCTGCTGATCGTCAACGGGACCGCCTACCAATTTGTGATGGCGCCCGTCCGCGCGCCTTTGACCATCGGCTGGGTGGTGATGGGTTTTCCGCTGAACCAGGCGCTGGTGGAGGACATGGAACGCCTCACCGGGCTGGAGGTTGTCCTGTCGGTGTCTCAGCCACCGAACCCACCTCAAATCACGCTGGCCACGGTGGCGCAAAACAACGTGCCTGGCCTGCAAGACATGATCGGCCGCCAAACCACAGAAGTGACATGGCAGGACAGCCGCTGGATGGTGCGTCATATCGCTCCCGAGGCCATGGGTGCCACGCTGAAAGTGGCGCTGATGCGATCGTTTGATGAAGTGGCCGCACCCTTCTACGCGCTGCAATGGACGCTGGGAGTCATCACCATCGTGGGCCTGGTGCTGTTTGGCGTGGGCAGCACCGTGGGCATTCGTTTCGTGACGCGACCACTGATCGCACTGACCGAAATCACAGGCGCACTGCGCCAGGGGCAGTTTGACCTGACAGTACCCGGTACACAGCGCAATGACGAAGTGGGTGCACTGGCGCGAGGCTTCGAACTGATGCGAACCAGCATTGCTGAACAGCGCGAGGAAATCCTGCGGCTGGCCTACTGGGACCGCCTCACCGGGCTGCCCAACCGCGAGCAGTTCCGCCAGACGCTCAAAGACGCCATTACCGGCGCGCGCGACGTGGCAAAGCCGTTGGTGGTGATCACGCTGAACCTGAACAGGTTCAAGCTGGTCAACGATGTTCTGGGCTACCACTTTGGCGATGAATTGTTGAAGGCGGTGGCTCACCGCCTCACCGAGCAAGTTCACCGTCAAGGCGACCTGGTGGCGCGGCTGGGTGGCGACGAATTCGCCATCTTGCTTACCCGATCCAACACCGAAGGAGCACTCAAGATCACTGAGCGCATCACCGCCGCCTTCGAAGTGCCGCTGGCCCTGAATGACCAGACGGTGGACATGCACGCCAGCATGGGTGTCGCCTGCTGGCCGGCCGACGCCAGCGACGCCGACGAACTGATGAGCCGCTCCGAAATTGCGATGCATTCGGCCAAAAGCACGACCGACAATGTGCTGCTCTATTCCCCTGCGCTGGATTCGTCGAGCACGCAGACCCTATCGCTGTTGAGCGATCTGCGGCATGCGCTGCAAAACAACGAGTTGCGCTTGTTCCTGCAACCCAAACTCGATGTGAAGAGCGGTAAAGTGGTGGCTGCCGAATCGCTGGTGCGCTGGCAGCACCCGGTGCGGGGCCTCGTCCCACCGCTGCAGTTCATCCCGTTCGCAGAACAGACCGGGTTTGTGCGCCAACTCACACTGTGGATGTTTGAAGAAGCAGCGCGCCTGCTGGCGCAGCACCGCGGGGCGCACCCCGGCCTGCGCATTGCCATCAACCTCTCGACCCGGGATTTGTTGGACCTCGACTTCCCGCAACGCCTGTCCAGCCTGATGCAACACTACGGCGTGGGTGGACCCGACTTCTGCCTCGAAATCACCGAGAGTGCGATCATGGACGACCCGCAACGGGCCGAAAGCACGTTGAACCAACTGGCGGCGCTGAATTTCAAGCTGTCGATTGACGACTTTGGCACCGGCTATTCGTCGCTGGCCTACCTGAAACGCCTGCCGGTCAACGAGTTGAAGATCGACAAGTCCTTTGTCATGGGCATGGTGGACGACGACAGCGACGCCAAAATCGTTCGCTCCACGGTGGACCTGGCCCACAACCTGGGCCTGTCGGTGGTGGCCGAGGGCGTGGAAAACCAGGCCATTCTGGACAAACTGCGCGAACTGGCGTGCGACGAAGCGCAGGGCTACCACATCAGCCGCCCCATGCCCGCCAGCGATTTCATGGCCTGGCTGCAAGACTGGAACAGCCGCGCCACTCCAGCATCGTGAGCCACCCCGCGCCCACCGAGTCTCCCCGCCTGCTACCACTGGGCGACGCGGCTTGGACGGTGGAGCTGGGCAGAGCGATCAGTGTGCCCCTGAACACCCGCGTGCGGCACCTGGCCGACCGCCTGGCGGTGATTCGCACCACCGATCCCCTGTGGGCCCCCGTGACCGACGTGGTGCCCACCTTTCGCTCCCTGACCATCCATTTCGACCCACTGCGGGCCGACGCCGAGGCCTTGGGCCAACAACTGCTGGCGCTCGCCCAAGAAGACGCAGCCCCCGTCCAAACCGGCCGCTGTTGGCACCTGCCCGTGTGCTTTGATCCCGAATTTGCGCCAGACCTGCCCCACGTGGCACAGCGCCGACACCTGAGTGAATCCGAAGTGGTGCGCGACCTGCTGGCCGCCACCTTCCACGTCCACATGATCGGCTTCCTGCCAGGCTTTCCCTACATGGGCGGGCTGCCACCGCAGTTGGCCATGCCCCGGCTGGCCAGTCCACGTGCGCGGGTGCCGGCGCAGTCGGTGGCCATTGCCGGTGAAATGTGCGCGGTCTACCCCTGGGACAGCCCTGGCGGCTGGAACCT
Organism: uncultured Macromonas sp.; assembly: GCA_964610405.1. GTDB lineage: Bacteria > Pseudomonadota > Gammaproteobacteria > Burkholderiales > Burkholderiaceae_C > CAZGDZ01. Next base: position 12,042 of record CAZSZN010000053.1, read on the forward strand.
GCTGGGCCGCACGGCTGTGCCCATGTTCGACCCCGGGGAGCCAGAACAACCCGCTCTGCTGGCAGCGGGCGACCAGGTCAACTGGTACGCCGTGTCCCGCAACGAACACGAGCGCTTGCGCGAGCAACTGCAGCGCGGCGAGCGGAGCCGAGCCACCTTTATGGGAACCACATGAGCGGCTGGATGGAGGTCGTCCAGCCGGGACTGGGCGCCACGCTGCAGGATCGGGGCCGCATCGGCCACCGGCACCAAGGCGTTCCTTGGGCCGGCTGCCTGGATGGCCCGCTGGCCGAAGCGGCCAACGCCTTGGTGGACAACCACCACGGCGAGGCGGTGCTGGAGCTGCGAGGCATGGGGCCTGAGTTGCGGGTCCACGCAGGGCCGGTGCGCTTGGCACTGGTCGGCCAGATCACCGCCTGGCGCTGCACCGCCGAAGGCAGGCGCTCCCCCGTGCCCGCCTGGGAAACCGCCACCTTGCAGACCGGCGACACCCTGCAACTGGGTGGGGCCGAGAGCGGTTGCGCCTATCTGGCCGTCGCCGGAGGCTGGCGTGTGGAGCCACAACTGGGCAGCCGCTCCAGCCACGGGCGCACAGGGCTGACCGGTGTGCTGGGGCGCGCACTGCAAGCCGGCGATCTGCTGCCTTGCCGGATCTGGCCAGCCGCCAGCGAGCCCGAACACCGCATGCCCACCGCCTGGCGGCAACCCGATGGCCCCATCCGCGTCGTGCTGGGCCCGCAAGAAGACCATTTCACGCCCGAGGCTCTGTCAGTTTTTCTGGAACAGGAGTGGACCGCCACCGCCGCGCAAGACCGCATGGGGCTGCGCCTGAGCGGCACGCCCCTGGCCCACACCCGCCCGGCGGCGGCTGACATCGTGTCCGACGCGGTGGCGCCTGGTGCCATTCAGGTGCCCGCCAATGGCCTGCCCATCGTGCTGTTGGCCGACAGCCAGACCGTGGGCGGCTACCCCAAGATCGCCACCGTCATCAGCGCCGACTTGCCCCGGCTGGCCCACTTGAAGCCGGGCACCCGGTTGCGCTTCCAGGCTGTCAGCGGCGCAGAGGCACGCCAGGCGTTGCAAGACCAACGCACCGCCTGGACACGCTGGCTGGCCACCCGCGAAGCTTTCGTGCCCCCGGGCTTCATCGACGAAGCCGCGCTGTACGGCGACAACCTCATCAGCGGCATGCTGCGCGCTGACCCCTGAAACGGAGCCCCACCATGACCCTGATCAACCTGAACGCCGATGTGGGCGAAAGCTTTGGCGTCTGGCAGATGGGCGACGACCCCGCCCTGCTGCAGATCGTGAACAGCGCCAACGTGGCCTGCGGCTTCCACGCGGGCGACCCGGCCATCATGCGCAACACGGTGCGTCTGGCGCTGAAGCGTGGCGTGAGCATCGGCGCGCATCCCTCGTACCCCGATCTGCAAGGCTTTGGGCGGCGCGCCATGCAAATGTCGGCCCCAGACCTGGAAGCGCTCATCCTGTACCAGGTGGGCGCCTTGCAGGCCATGGCTGCCGCCGAGGGTGGACGCGTGACGCACGTGAAGCCCCACGGCGCGCTGAACAACCTGGCTTGTGCCGACGCGGCGGTGGCCGCCACCGTGGTGCGGGCGGTGCAAAGCCTGGACCGTTCGCTGATCCTGCTGGCCCCCGCGCATTCCGCCCTGGTGCAGGCGGCAGAGGCCGCCGGCCAACCTGTGCGCCACGAGGTATTTGCCGACCGCGCCTACCTGGACGACGGGCAGTTGATGCCCCGCTCGCAACCCGGCGCGGTGCTGCACGAGGCGCCAGCCTGCGTGGACCACGTGCTGCGCATGCTCCAGGCCCAAGCCATCGTCACCGCCAGCGGGCAACACCTGCCGACCCGCATCGACAGCATTTGCGTGCACGGCGACGGGCCGGAGGCGGTGGCCACCGCGCGCGCCATCCGCGAGGCGTTGGAACAGACAGGCTACACGCTGGCACCGCTGGACCGCCTGCCCGGTTGAACCACCGCGCCGCCCAAGACCGCGCCCGGATTCCTCTAAGATGCAGGGCCAAACCCAGGCTCCCGCCCACCGATGGGCCGGCGGCCGCAAGCACAGAGGAATAACGTGTTCAAGAATGTGATGGTCTACCGCATCGGGCCGGGCTGGTCGGCCACGGTGGAACAGATGGAAGAAGCACTGGCCAAAATGCCGTTCGAACCCTGCGGCCCGACGCAGGAAAAAGCCATGGGCTGGGTGCCGCCGCGGGGCAACCAGCACGGCGCCCTGGTGGAGCTGGTGGGTGGCCACCGCATCCTGCGCTTCGTGATCGAATCCAAAGGCGTGCCGGGGTCGGTCGTCAAACGGCACCTGGAAGAGCGCGTGGCCCAGATTGAGGCCAAGGAAGGCCGCAAACCCGGCCGCAAGGAAAGCCGTGACCTGCGCGACGAGATCGTGCACGACCTGCTGCCCATGGCTTTTGCCAAAACCTCGACCGTGATGGTGTGGCTGGACCTGCAAGCCGGTCGGCTGGTGCTGGACACCAGCAGCCAGGGCAAGGCGGACGAAATCATCACCACGTTGGTGAAGGGGCTGGACGGCCTGCAGTTGAGCCCGTTCAACACCCAGGTGTCGCCGCAAGCCGCCATGACCGCCTGGCTGACCGGCAGCGCCGACGACTGGCCGGCCCACTTTGCACCGGGGCAGGAAGTGGAGCTGAAATCCGCCGACGAAATGAAGTCGGTGGTGAAATTCACCCGCCACCACCTGGACGACGAGCAGATGCGCCTGCACATCAGCCAGGGCAAGTTGCCGACCAAACTGGCCTTGGACTGGGAAGGTCGGGTGCGCTTCGTGCTCAGCGAAAGCACGGTACTCAGCAAGGTGGCGTTTCTGAACGGCGTGTTTGAAGACAACGCCAGCGCCGAGGACAACGGCGGCTTTGACGCCGACGCGGCCATCGCCACCGGCGAGTTGGGCGCGCTCATCACCGACCTGACCACCGCCCTGGGCGGCGAGCTGGTTTGACCCCACACCCAGGAGCCCAGCCATGCTGACGATTGTTGCCATTTGCCTGGGCGCCTGTGTGGGTGCGCTGGGGCGTTGGCAGCTCAGTGTGTGGCTGAATCCCACAGGTTGGCTGCCCTGGGGTACACTAGCGGCTAACTGGGTGGGGGCTTACCTCGTCGGTTTTGTGGTGGTCATGTTCCAGCAACATGGCGGCCTGGACCCCATGTGGCGGTTGGCCATAGTCACCGGCCTGCTGGGTGCCCTGACCACTTTTTCAACCTTTTCCCTGGAAACGGTTGCTTTGTTGCAAAGTGGTCGCTGGACACTCGGGTTGGTCAACGCCAGCCTGCACGTCATCGGATCGTTCGTGCTCACCTGGGCTGGCATTGCTACCGCCCAGAGGCTGTGATCCGTTTCGGGCACCACCCGAAAACCCACAGACAGCGGAGCCCGCAATGGCGCCGCGATTCCTGATTGGCCCGACACCACGGCATGGCCGGGTGGCGGGCGCGTCCATTGTTTGGAGAATACGTTGGCCAAAGAAGAACTGATTGAAATGCAGGGCAAAGTCGATGAAGTGCTGCCTGACTCGCGCTTTCGCGTGACGCTGGAGAACGGTCATCAACTGATTGCCTACACCGGCGGCAAGATGCGCAAGCACCACATCCGCATTCTGGCCGGTGACAAGGTGTCGCTGGAACTGTCGCCCTACGACCTGACCAAGGGCCGCATCACCTTCCGCCACATCGAAA
>CAZSZN010000054.1:0-15691 GCA_964610405.1 uncultured Macromonas sp.
TGTGTTCCTGCAGGTTGTGGCCTTCACCGCCGATGTAGGAAATGACTTCGAAGCCGTTGGTCAGGCGCACCTTGGCGACCTTACGCAGCGCGGAGTTCGGCTTCTTGGGGGTCGTGGTGTACACACGGGTGCACACGCCACGACGCTGGGGGCAGTTTTCCATGGCCGGGCTCTTGGACTTGATCTTTTCGACCGTCCGACCCTGGCGCACGAGTTGGTTGATGGTTGGCATTGAAACGTCCCTAAACGTTTGAAAAACAAAAACGGAAAGCCCTTCGGAAATTTCCGAAAAGCCCTCTACTGTATCACGAGGCCCGAAGGCATGCAAGGATCACTTGATCCACAGGCGGATCGCGCCCCAGATGCGGCCCAACAGGCCGGCCTCTTCAACCGCTTCGAGCACGAACAGCGGCACCTCGGCCACGGCCTCTCCGCCCGCCGTGGTGATGCGCAACGTGCCGAGCGGCTGCCCCTGGTTCAGCGGCGCGATCAGGGGGTCGGTGCGCAACACTTCGGTGCGCAGGTTGGCCGCCTGCCCCGCGGGCACGCTGACGACCACCCCCTCAGGGCGGCCGAGCTTGACCTGCGAGGCCTTGCCTTTCCAGACTTCGGGCGTCGCCACCGGCTGACCGGGAGCAAACAGCCGCACCGCCTCGTAGGCCGAAAAGCCCCAGTTCAGCAGCTTCTGGCTTTCGGCGGCACGGGCGTTTTCGTTGGCGGCGCCCAGCACGACGCTGACCAACCGGCGCTGACCGGCCAATCCCTCACCCAAGGCGGGGAACTGACGCCGCGCGGTGGCTACCAGACAATAACCCGCCGCGTTGGTGTGGCCGGTTTTCAACCCATCCACCGTGGGATCGCGAAACAGCAGGAGGTTGCGGTTGCTGTCGTTGGCGGCCGGCGTGCCCGGGTAGCGGTAGCGCTGGATGGCGTAGTAAGGCACGAAATCCGGGAAGTCCTTCATCAGTCGGGTGGCCAGGATGGACAGATCGCGCGCCGTGGTCAGGTGGCCGGGCGCGGTCAGGCCTTCGGGGTTGTGGTAGGTGGTACCTGCCATGCCCAGTGCTCGGGCCTGCTGGTTCATCAAGGCCACGAAACGCTCCACCGAACCCGCCACGCCTTCGGCCAGCGCCACGGTGGCGTCGTTGCCAGACTGGACGATCATGCCCTTGAGCAGATCCTCGACGGGCACCTGCATCTTGGGATCGATGAACATGCGAGAGCCGGGCATTTTCCAGGCCCGCTCGCTGACCGCGAACTTCTGGTCGAGCGTGATTTTCTTGGCGCGCAGCGCGTCGAACACCAAGTAGGCGGTCATCAACTTGGTCAGCGACGCGGGCTCGACCGGCACATCCGCGTCTTTGGCGGCCAACACCTGGTTGGCCGTGACGTCGTACAGAAGGTAGGCGCGCGCCGCGACCTCGGGGGGCTGGAGCGCAGCCATGGCCACTGGAGCCAGCGCCAAGGCCCAGACAGACACACACCCCATCGCCCAGCGGCGCAAAGCAGATTTCAAAGCCAACACAACGATCCGATGCAAAAAGAGAATGACGGCGCCCGCCCGTTCAGGCTTGGCGCAAATGGCGCAAGGCCAACGATTTGAGCAGGGGCAGGCGCCCGTGGAAAAAATGCTCGACGCCAGGCACCACGGTCACCGGCAGACCCTGGGGACGGGCCCAATCCAGCGCGGCGGCCAGCGGCACGGTGTCGTCCTGCTCCCCATGAACGACCAGCGTGCGGTCGTGAAGTTCCTCGGGCAATGCCGGCACCTGGAAACGGCTGGCCGCCGTGCCCACCAGCACCAGCGAATGCAAGGCCCGCTGCGGCAGCAAGGCCACCGCCGCACGGCAGGTGACGTAGGCACCGAACGAGAAGCCTGCCAGTGCCAGCGGCACGTCCTGGGGCACCCGTTGCGCCACGAGGGCCAACAGGTCATCCGTCTCGCCCAGACCATGGTCATGCTCGCCAGCGCTGCGCCCCACGCCCCGGAAGTTGTAGCGCAAGGCCACCCAACCGGCCTGCACATAGGCACGGGCCAGGGTTTGCACCACCTTGTTCTGCAAAGTGCCGCCAAACAGGGGATGGGGATGCGAGATCACCGCGACGCCGCCACCGGGGCGGGCTTGTGCCGGCTGGTCGATGGCCAGCTCCAAAGGCCCGGCGGGGCCGTCGATGAGCACCGATTCGGTCTGAGCGTTCACGGCGCCACTCAACGCCCGACGTCGGCCGGGGTGCGCAAACGCTCCACCACGACGCCGTCGCGCAAATGGGAGGTCACGATTTCGTCGATGTCGGCTTGGTCCACAAAGCTGTACCAGACCGCCTCTGGGTACACCACCGCGATCGGACCGCCCGCGCAACGGTCCAGGCAACCGGCCTTGTTGACCCGCACCTGCCCCGGGCCGGCGAGGCCGAGCGCCTTGACCTGTTGCTTGCAATGGTCGAACGCGGCCTGGGCACCGTGGTCGGCGCAACAGGCTTCGCCGTTGGACCGCTGGTTCAGACAAAAGAATATGTGTCGCTGGTAGTAAGACGACTCGGGACGGGCATCGCTCATGGCGTTGGATTGTAGTGGGCCGGTCTGGGCAGCAGCGCCAACCGCACCCCGACCCCCAGCGCCGCGTAGGGCCACAGCCACCCCAGCCATTGGGACAAGCCGTGAAACCGAATGAACCGTCCCTGCTCCCAGATTTGCAATGACTGGGCGAAGTAAGCGGTTTCGGGCGCCCGATTGAGCAAGCCCAGCGCAAAACTCCAGGCCAGCAAGGACAACAGCGCCGCAGCGCGGTGCCCCAATGCCAAGCCCAACAGCGACATGGCCGCCGCCACCGTGAGCCCCAGCGACGCGGGCGGCGACAACCAAGCCCAGGCGTGGACCGGCCCGAACGTGAGGCTGGCCGACAGCACACCCGTCAGCACCACCGCCGCGCCAAAGACCAAGGCGAACACGAAGCGCTGCGCTGGCTGACGGACGATGGCGTACCCCAGCAACACCGGTGCCCAGACACACAGGGCGACCACCAGCGATTCGGTCAACGGACTCAGGGGCAACGACGCCGATGCCTGGGGCAGCCAGGCCTGCAGCACCGAGCCCTCGGTCAACGTCACCAGTGCCTGCTCCAGCCGCTGCCAGACCTGCCCCAGGCCGAACGGCACCGAGGTGGGGTACAAGGCCGCCAGGGGCCAGACCAGCAACACCGCCAGGGCGCCCTGGGTGTCGGACACCAGCCAGCGCCGCCGAAACTGGCCCCAGGGGCCCAGCACCCGCCAGCGCAACAGCAGCAAGGCCAGCACCGCCCCCAAAATGGCGCCGGCCGTGTTCAGCAACCAATCCACCTGCGAGGGCACCCGCTGAACCAGGTAGGCCTGGGCGGATTCCAGCAGCAACGACAGCACCGCCGGGGCGAGCGTGCCGACGAGCCACGCGCTGCCACCCCGCCCGCCGGAACGGGCCACGGCCAACGTCAGCAACAAGCCCAGCGGCGCGTAGCCCAGCAGGTTGGCAAAAACGTCAAAACCGGTCCAGTAAGTGGGCCAAGGCGCCAACAAGAACGACCAGGGCGCAATGCCCTGGGCCCGCCAGCCGTGAAACGGGTACAGACTGGCGTACACCACCACGGCGGCGTACCCCAAGGCCAGCGGCCACGCCAAGGACCAGCCGCCAGCGAGCCGCCCGGCAGGCGGCGCAGTGGGAGCAGACGGTTTCGTGGCCACCACCCCGCCGTCAGAACGGCTTGACAACCACGAGCACCACCGCCACGATCATCATCAGCACCGGAATTTCGTTGAACCAGCGGTACCACGTGTGGCTGTGGGGGTTGTCGTCACGCTCAAAACGGCGCAGCAAGCGCCCACACGCGTGGTGGTAACCCAGCAGCAACACGACGATGAGCAGTTTGGCATGCATCCAACCGTTGCCTGGCCCACGGCCGATGCCGTAGCCGAGCCACAACCACAGGCCCAGCGCCAGTGCCGGCACGGCCAGCAAGGTCATGAAGCGCATGAGTTTGCGGGCCATGAGCAACAGGCGATCGCGCTCGGCCGAACTGCCCGGCGCGACCATGGCCAGGTTCACGAAAATGCGCGGCAGGTAGAACAGACCGGCAAACCAGCTGGCCACGAAGACAATGTGAAACGACTTGACCCAAAGCATGTCTGACAGTGTAGCCAAACCACAGAAACACAAAGACAGGAGGAAATGACCATGAGCAACACCCCGCTCCCCGCTTGGACCAAGGTCCACGACACGCTGTGCGCGCACGGCACCTCGCCGTTCTGGCACCCGCGCGAAGAACGGCTGTACTGGATCGACGCAGGCCTGCGCCGGCTGTGGCGCGTACACCCACGCAGCGGCGCGGCCGAACACCTCGATTTGCCCCAGGAGCCGGGCAGCGTGGTTCCCTGCCAGAAGGGCGGACTGCTGCTGGCGATGCGCGACGGCATCTACCACCTGGGCAGCTGGAGCGACCTGCCACGCCTGGTGCGCCCCGCCCCGTACGACACCAGCCGCCAGCACTTTGGCGAAGGCCGCTGCGATCCGTGGGGACGCTTCTGGGTCGGCACCCGGGTGGACGCGCTGGACCGGGCAGACGGCGCGCTCTACTGCCTGCAAACCCGCACCCAGGCCCAGCCGGAGTTGCAACTCATGGAACGCGGTGCACTGTCTTCGGCCGGGTTGGCCTGGTCCCTGGACGGGCGGGCGCTGTACTGGGCCGATGCCAGCCGCCACGACATCGCCAGCCACGCCATGACCCAACCGGGCCGCTGGCCGCCGGTGCTGGGCGTGCCGATGCCCTGGGCGCGGTTTCCGCGCAAACCCGAGGGCTGGTCGTTCGAGCACCGCCTGGGCTACGAAGGACGACCTGGTGGCGCAGCGCTTGATCAGGCTGGCCGCTACTGGGTGGCGATGCAGGAAGGCGCACAAGTGTTGTGCCTCAGCGAGCGGGGCGAAGTGCTGGCGCGCTACCCGGTGCCTGCCGAATGCCCCACCTCCGTGTGCTTTGGTGGCGCAGGCGGCCAAACCTTGTACGTCACCACCTCACGCCTGCACCGGAGTGACGCAGAACTGCGGCACTACCCCGACAGCGGCGCGGTGTTCTCGATGCCGGTTGGCAGCGCCGGCCAACCCACCCACCTGTACTGGGACTGAAGCCGCCCGTTCAAAAATTTCACACCGCAGGGGATGGCCCGCCGCTAACATGGCAGCCATGCCTGACACCGCCCCCCCTTCCTCTGCCAGCCTGCCGCCGCCCACGGGCGTTGTGGCCCGCTGGGCCGACCAGATCCGCACCGCCAGCGCCGCCGGGCAAGGCCTGCGCATCGTGGGCGGTGACAGCAAAGCCTTTTACGGCGAGCCGTTGGCATCGACACTGGCGCCACTGGTGACACGCGAGCATGGCGGCATCGTGACGTACGAACCGACCGAACTGGTCGTCACCGCCCGTGTCGGCACCCCGCTGGCCGAGGTGGATGCCGCTCTGCGGGCTCAGGGTCAATACCTGCCGTTTGAGCCCCCGCATTTCGGGCCCGATGCCACGGTGGGCGGCATGGTCGCCGCAGGCCTGAGTGGGCCGGCACGGGCCAGCGCGGGTGCGGTGCGCGACTACATCCTGGGGGTGCAACTGCTGAACGGGCGCGGGGAACACCTGACCTTTGGCGGGCAGGTGATGAAAAACGTGGCCGGCTACGACGTGAGCCGCTTGTTGGCCGGCAGCCTGGGCAGCCTCGGCGTGCTGACCGAGGTGTCGCTGAAGGTGCTGCCTCTGCCCCCCGCCGAGGCCACCCTCTGCTTTGAGATGCCACAGGCGGCGGCCTTGGCCCAACTGGCCCGTTGGCGCTCGCAGCCGCTGCCGCTGAACGCGAGTTGTTGGGTGCTGGACGACACCAGCGCGCCCGCCCGCGAACTGCTGTTTGTGCGTTTGCGAGGCGCAGTGGCGGCGGTGGATGCTGCGCAGCGGCGGATGTTGGCCGATGCCACCGGTACCGTGCTGGAAACCACCACCACGGCGGCCGACTGGCTGGCCTGCCAGGAACAGACGCTGCCCTTCTTTGCCCAGGCACCCTCGCCCGAACATGGGTTGTGGCGCTTGTCGGTGGCGCCCACCACCCCGGCGCTGGACCTGCCTGGCCCGGTGCTGGTGGAATGGCACGGTGGCCTGCGCTGGCTGTGGGCGACGCTGAATGCCGGAGCGGCACTGCGACACGCGGCACAACAGGCCGGCGGACACGCCACCCTGTTTCGCGCGCCGGCCACCCAGCCCGAGGCCACCGGACGCTTCGCCCCCGCCGCGCCGGCCCTCAACGCCATCCAGCAGCGGCTGAAGGAAGCCTTTGACCCGGCCGGCATTTTCAACCCCGGCCGTTGGGCCCCAGGCTTCTGATCGCGCACCGCCATGCAAACCCAACTCTCCCCCGAATACCAGCACACGCCCGACGGACAGGCCGCGCAAGCCATCCTGCGCAAGTGCGTGCACTGCGGCTTTTGCACCGCCACCTGCCCCACCTACCAACTGCTGGGCGATGAGCTGGATGGCCCGCGCGGGCGCATCTACCTGATCAAACAGGTGCTGGAGGGCGCCACGCCCACCCGCAAGACGCAACAACACCTGGACCGCTGCCTGACCTGCCGCAACTGTGAATCGACCTGCCCGAGCGGGGTGGATTACGGGCACCTGGTGGACATCGGCCGCAAGGTGGTGGATGCGAAAGTGCCCCGGCCTTTGGGCGAACGCGCGGTGCGCTGGGCGCTGAAAGAAGGGCTGCCCTCGCCCCTGTTCGCGCCGGCCATGGCCCTGGGCCAGACAGTGCGCGACCTGCTGCCCCAAACGCTGCAAGCCAAGGTACCGCCGCGCCAGTCCAGCGGGGCATGGCCGCAGCGCACCCACGCGCGCAAAGTGTTGATGTTGGCCGGGTGCGTACAGCCCGCTATGATTCCCAACATCAACAGCGCCACCGCGCGGGTGCTGGACGCTGCGGGGGTGCAAACCGTGCTGGCGCAGAAAGCCGGTTGCTGCGGCGCGGTGAAGTTCCATTTGAACGACCAGGTGGGCGGCCTGGACCAGATGCGGGCCAACATCGATGCCTGGTGGCCTTACATCGACCCGGCGGCCCAGAACGGCGTGGAGGCGATCGTGATGAACGCCTCGGGCTGCGGGGTGACGGTCAAGGAATACGGCCACCTGCTGCAACACGACCCCGACTACGCCGACAAGGCCGCTCGGGTGAGCGCCCTGACTCGGGACTTGAGCGAGCTGCTGCCCGAATTGGCACCGGCCCTGAAACACCGGCTGGCCTCCCTCCCGAACGGCACGCCGCGACGCCTGGCCTTCCACCCGCCCTGCACCTTGCAGCACGGCCAGCAACTGCGAGGGGGCGTGGAACAGCACTTGGGTGAACTGGGTTTTGAGGTGAGCCTGGCACGTTGCGAGGCGCACCTCTGCTGCGGTTCCGCCGGCACCTATTCGGTGTTGAACCCGGGGCTGTCGAAGCAATTGCGCGACCGCAAGTTGGGGCACCTGGGGGAATTGACGCCCGAGGCCATCGTGTCGGCCAACATCGGCTGCATCACCCACCTGCAAAGCGGCACCGACACCCCGGTGCGGCACTGGGTGGAGGTGCTGGACGCCGCGTTGGCGGCCAGTCTGCCCGGCTAACCCCTGAACGCTGCCCGCGCGGGCTCAAGCTCACCTGGGCGGGCGTTGAATCAGACCGCAGGCATCAGCCGTGCAGGTCGTCGCGGCGGGCAATTTCCAACAACCGTTCCAGTTCGTGCGGGTGGTGGATTTCGTTGTGGCGGTGCCAGCGCTGGATCAGCCACATCACCCCAGCCACCAGCAAGCCGAAGCAGGTGATGGCGCCAAAGGCCGACAGGCCGACCCCGGTGGAAAAGCTGTACATGAAGCCCAGCACCAGGATGCAGGCCTGCTCGTTGAAGTTCTGCACCGCGATGGAGCGCCCCGCGCCCATCAGGTTATGACCGCGGTGTTGCAGCAAGGCGTTCATTGGCACCACCAGAAAGCCGCCCAACCCGCCCAGCACAATCAGGAACGGGATGGCCAGCCACAGGTTGTCGATGAAGTTCATCAGCACCACCAGCAGCCCCATGGCCACGCCCAGCGGCATGATGCGGGGGGCATGCTCCAGCCGCATGCGCACCGAAGCGACCACCGCGCCCACCGCCGTGCCGATGGCCACCACCCCCACCAGCGACGACGCCTGCGTGGTGGTGTAGCCCAAGGCCGCAGCGGCCCAAGCCAGCACGATGTAACGCAGGTTGCCGCTGACGCCCCAGAACAAGGTGGTGGTGGAGAGCGAAATCTGGCCCAAACGATCGCGCCAGAGCCGGCTGTTGCAGATCCAGAAATCGGGCAACAAGGCCAGCGGATTGGCGGGCATGTGGCGCACCGGGGCGCCGGTGCGGGGAATGCGGGTGTTGAACCACGCCGCCAGGCCATAGACCGGCACCAGCAGGGCGATGGCGGCTTCGGCCGGGGTGTCCAGCACGCGACCCAGGCCAGGTATGTGAAGCTCCCAGGCCAGCAGGTGGCCCGACACCAGCGGCCCCACCAGTTGTCCGCCCAGCACCACCCCCAGGATGATGGAAGCGATGGTCAGCCCCTCGATCCAGCCATTGGCCTTGACCAACTGGGACGGCGGCAGCAGCTCGGTAAGGATGCCGTACTTGGCCGGCGAGTACGCTGCCGCGCCCAGCCCCACGATGGCGTAGGCCAGCAAGGGATGCACGCTGGTCAGCATCAGCAGGCAACCCACCACTTTGATGGCGTTGCTGATGAACATGACCTGACCTTTGGGCCGCGAATCGGCAAACGCACCCACGAACGGCGCCAGCAGCACATAAAACAGGGCAAACATGGGCACCAAAGCCGCCGCCTGCCATTCGGGCGCCGAGCGCCCACGCAACAACTCCACCGCCACGACGAACAACGCGTTGTCCGCCAGCGAGCTGAAGAACTGCGCCGTCATGATGGTGTAGAAACCGCGCTTCATGGCCATGATTTGAAATGCGTATCAGCGTTGGAAAGGCGGTTTTGTGCAACAGTGTGGCCAGAGCGGCCCATGCGAGTCTCCTGCTCAGCGCGGGTTATAGCATGGCAGCAGTTGCACTTTTGACAGATTCACCATGCCTCGTCCCATTCTCGCCACCATCCACGCCGCCGCCCTGAAGCACAACCTGTCCCGCGCGCGTCAGGCCGCGCCCGACACCCGGGTCTGGGCGGTGGTGAAAGCCAACGCCTATGGCCACGGCATCGAGCGGGTGCACGAGGCGCTGCGTGGCGCCGATGGGTTTGCCTTGCTGGACCTGGCCGAGGCCGAGCGGTTGCGAGCGTTGGACTGGCGCGGCCCGATTTTGCTGCTGGAGGGCGTGTTCGAGGCGCGCGATCTGGAACTCTGCTCGCGCCTGAACCTGTGGCACACGGTGCATTGCGACGAACAGATCGACTGGCTGGCCGCCCACAAAACCCACCAGCCCCACCGCGTGTTCCTCAAACTCAACAGCGGCATGAACCGGCTGGGGTTCCGGCCCGGGGCCTTCCGCGCCGCCTGGACGCGCCTGAACGCCTTGCCGCAGGTGGACGAGATTTCGCTGATGACCCACTTCAGCGATGCCGATGGGCCGCGTGGCGTGGCCCACCAGGTCGCCGCCTTCGAAGCCGAAACGGCCGACCTGCCGGGTGAGCGCACCTTGTGCAACAGCGCCGCCCTGCTGCGGTATGCCCAAACCCCACTGCAAGGCGGCGGCGCCCACACCCTGGCGGCCGACTGGGTGCGCGAAGGCATTGCCCTGTACGGTAGCGCGCCCGACCACCCCACCCGCACCGCCGCCGACTGGGATCTGCGGCCGACGATGACGCTGTCAAGCCGGATCATTGGGGTACAGCAGTTGCAAGCGGGTGACACTGTGGGTTATGGCTCCAGCTTTGTGGCCGAGGCGCCAATGCGGCTGGGCGTGGTGGCCTGTGGTTACGCCGACGGCTACCCGCGCCACGCCCCCACCGGCACCCCGGTGCTGGTGGCGGGCGTGCGCACCCGGGTCATCGGCCGGGTCAGCATGGACATGATCACCGTGGACCTGGCCCCGCTGGACGCGGCCGGGGTGACGACCGGCATGGGCAGCGAAGTGGTGCTGTGGGGCGTGTCCGCCCACGGCGCCGCGCTGCCGGTGGACGAGGTGGCCCGGGCTGCGGGCACCATCAGCTACGAGTTGCTGTGCGCGGTGGCACCGCGCGTGCCCTTCCACCTCGCCGACTGAACGCGGACCGCGCCACGGTTACAGCGCGGTTCTTTTTCCGGCACCGGGGTTGGCCGGAACGCATCTGGCCGCAGAATCGACGGGGTTTACCCTTGTCGAACGCCCCATGCACCACCCCCACCCTGCTCCCTGGACCGTCCTGCGCGGCCTGCCCTACGTCGCCTGGGTCATCCTGTACTGCGCGGTGTCCTGGGGCATCTTCGGTGCCCTGCTGGGCGCCATCACCCCGAACCTGCGTGCACAGATGGGGGTATCGTTCCAGCAGGTGGGCTGGCTGATGGCGTTCTGGAGCGCGGGCGGCGCCATCGGCTCGCTGCTGGGCGGCTCCATCGCCAAGCGCTTTGCGCCCTACCGGTTGCTGGTGACGTACTCCGCCCTGGTGCTGCTGGCGCTGGCCGGGGTGCTGCTGGCCGAACGTTTTGTCTGGCTGGCGTTCTTCATGGTGACCATCGCCACCTTCGAGACCGCGCTGTTCACCCTGGGCCATGGCCTGCTGGCCGAGATGAGCGACGATCCCGAACAACGCACCCGCATCATCAGCCTGGTGGACGTGGGGTACAGCCTGGGCACCGTGCTGTCGCCGCTGATGGTGGCCGCCGTGGTGCTGTACACCCCCAACTGGCGCGGACCCTATGCCGTGTTCGGCCTGCTGGCGGTGGGGCTGATGGTGCTGACACTGCAGCGGCACCGCCTGCGCCGGGTGCGCTTTCGCACCGACACCCAGCACGCCGAAGCCACTGGCGCCCACCCCACCCCGCCACTGGGTTACGCGGGACTGCTGCGCCAACCCCTGGTGCGCTGGGTGCTGCTGGCCGGCGTGTGCAGCGGCCTGACCGAGTGGGGGCAGTATTTCTGGTTCGTGAGCTTTGCCAACGAGGCGCTGGGCGTGCACGAGCAGGGCGCCCGACTGGCGCTGGGCTTTTTGATGGCGGGCATGGTGGCGGGACGGGTCTGGCAGGCCTTCCTGCCCAGCCGGCTGAGCATGGAACAGAAGATCCGCCGGCTGGGCTGGCTGGCCGCCGCTGCGTTGCTGGGCCTGTGGCTGACACCGACTGGGGCGCCGTTTGCCTGGTTGGCGCTGTGCAACTTTGCCGCCGGCTTGGGGGTATCGGTCGCGTTTCCGATTTTGCTGGGCAGTGCACTGCGCCGGTTTGCGCACGAGGCACCGCGCCTGTCGGCCCTGTTGATGATCGCGTTTGCCGGCGGCGCCCAACTGGCGGCGCTGGTGATGGGGGCGTTGGCCGATGCCTGGGGCTTGCGGGTGGCGTATGCCACGCTGGCGTTGGCGGCACTGGCGTTTGTGTATTGCGTGCGCCAGGTGGCCCGTTACAAACCGGCCTGACGCTCGGGGCGGCCAGGGGCGGATGAAGCCTTGGCGCCAAGGGGTCTTGTACCCCATGGGGTATTTATCTATAATTCGGGCCATCTTGGAGATGCCCCGATGTCTGCCCCCCTGCTCGCCTTTTTTGCCTCCGCCGGCCCGGCCCTGCGCCCGTTCGGCCGCCGCCGCTTCGTGGCCGGCGGCCTGGCGTTGGCGCTGCTGGGTGCCGTGCTGCTGAAAACCAGCCTGTCGGCCCAGGCCGCCGGGGGCACGGCCACCGACGGGCCTGCGGTGGCGGTGGTGACGGTGGGGGAGCGCTCGGTTGGCGCCGGACTGGTGATCGACGGCAGCCTGCAGGCGGTGCAGCAAAGCGTGCTGTCGGCGCAAGCCAGCGGCCGGATCGCGAGCTTGAATGTGAAGGCCGGCGACCGCGTGAAGGCGGGCCAAGTGCTGGCCGTGATCGACGACCGAGCCACCCAGGCGGGCGTGGCCCAGGCGCTGGCTGGTGTGGCCCAGGCCGATGCTGCCCTGGCCAACGCCAAAGCCGCCTACGAACGCACCCGCGAGTTGCGCGCCCAGGGATTTGTGGCGCAAGCCGCGCTGGACACCGCGCAAGCCCAATACCGGGCGCTGGAAGCTGGCGCTGCGGCCGCGCGGGCGGGGCAGGCGCAAGCCTCGGTGGCCCAGGGCCACACCCGCCTGACCGCGCCTTACGATGGCTGGGTGCTGTCCACCCACGCCGAGGCCGGCTCGCTCGCGCTGCCGGGCGCGCCCATCTTGACGGTGTACGCGCCACAACCCATCCGCGCGGTGGTGCATGTGCCGGCTTCGCAACACGGGCTGGCGCAAGCGGCCAGCCGCATCGAGGTCCGCCTGCCCGGCACCGACCGCTGGGTGTCGCCCGCCGCGCGCACCAGCCTGCCGGCGGCCGATGCCGTGTCGCAAACGGTGGAATGGCGCCTGGACCTGAGCCCGGCCGACAGCGCCCACCAGGTGCCGGGCCGCCAGACGCAGGTGCGTTTCGTCGGCGGTTCGGCGCAGCGGCTGGTGGTGCCGCCGTCCGCCTTGTTGCGCCGAGGTGAGCTGACCGCCGTGTACGTGGCCACCCCGCGCAGCGAAGGCCAGACCGGTTTTGCGCTGCGGGCGGTGCGCACCGGCGCCAGCCACGGCGAAGCGGGGGTGGAAATTCTCGCGGGCCTGAAGGCGGGCGACCAAGTGGCACTGGACCCGGTGCGCGCCGGCTTGGCCGGGGCCCGCCCGGCGGCGCAATGAGGACCGCGCCATGAACGCCACCCCCCAACCTGATACCCACGCGACCGAGCGACTGGGTTTTTCCGGCGCGGTGGCCCGCGCGTTTCAGGCCAACGCCATCACCCCTTTGTTGGCGTTGGTGGCCCTGTTGCTGGGCCTGTTTGCCGTGCTGGTGACCCCGCGCGAGGAAGAGCCCCAGATCAACGTGACGATGGCCAACGTCATCATCCCGTTCCCGGGCGCGTCCAGCGCGGACGTGGCCAAGATGGTGGCGCAACCGGCCGAGCAAGTGCTGTCACAGATCCAGGGCATTGAACACACTTACTCGGTGGCGCGGCCCGGCGTGGCGGTGCTGACGGTGCAGTTCCAGGTCGGCGTGCCGCGCACCGAAGCGCTGGTGCGCCTGTACGACGTGCTCAACGCCAACCAGGACTGGCTGCCGCAGGGCCTGGGCGTGATGCCGCCGATCGTCAAACCCAAGGGCATTGACGACGTGCCGGTGCTGGCCGCGACCCTCTGGACGGCCGACGCGGCCAGCGCGCTGGAACTGGAACGGGTGGCGCACTCGGTGGAAACCGAACTCAAGCGGGTGCCCGGCACCCGCGAGGTGGCCACCCTGGGCGGCCCGGGCCGCGCGGTGCACGTGTGGCTGGAGCCGTCCCGCCTGCGCGAACGCGGTGTGAGCGTGCAACAACTGCACAACGCGATCGCGGCCGCCAACCAGGCCATGCCCTCGGGCAGCGTGATCCAGCCGAACCCCGCCCCCGGCGAGCCGGGCCTGCTGACGGTGGAAACCGGCGAGTTCCTGCAGAACGAGCGGGACGTGGGCGACATCGTGGTGGGCGTGACCGGCCGCGCGGGCGAGGGGCGCCCGATTTACTTGCGCGAGGTGGCGCGCATTGAAAGCGGCGCCCAACTGCCGCAACGCTATGTGTGGTTCACGCCCGGCGCGGCCGACACCGCCCATGCCGCGCAAGCCGGCCAGAACCACCCGGCCGTGACCCTCACCGTGACCAAGAAGCCCGGTGAGAACGCGGTGGACGTGGCGCGCGGCGCCGCCGAGCGGCTGGCACAACTGCACAACACCGTCATCCCCGACGGGGTGCAGGTCAGCATCACCCGCGACTATGGCGCCACGGCCGCAGCCAAGGCCAACCAGTTGATCCAGAAGCTGATTTTCGCCACCGGCAGCGTGATCGTGCTGGTGGGCCTGGCACTGGGCCGGCGCGAGGCGGTGATCGTGGGCGCGGCGGTGATCCTCACCCTCACGGCCACACTTTTCGCGTCCTGGGCTTGGGGCTTCTCCATCGGCATCCTGGTGGACGACGCGATCGTGGTGGTCGAGAACATCCACCGGCACCGCCAACTCACGCCCGAGGCTCCGCTGTCGGTCATCATCCCGCGCGCGGTGGACGAAGTGGGTGGCCCAACCATCCTGGCCACCTTCACCGTCATCGCCGCCCTGCTGCCGATGGCCTTTGTCAGCGGCCTGATGGGTCCGTACATGGGCCCGATCCCGATCAACGCCAGCATGGGCATGGCGATTTCGCTGGCGATTGCCTTCACCGTCACGCCCTGGCTCGCGCTCAAGCTGATGAAAGGCCACACCGACGCCGGCCACGCCAGCCACGCGCCCGGCAAACTCACCGCCGCGCTGCAAAACACCTTCACCCGCACGCTGACGCCCTTCCTGGAGAGCGCCCGAAAGCGGGGTCTGCTGCTGGCGGGCATCGTGGCCGCGTTGGCGGTGTCGGTGGCACTGACGCTGGTGCCCACCTCGGCCGTGGGGGTGGTGCTGAAGATGCTGCCGTTCGACAACAAGAGCGAATACCAGGTGGTGGTGGACATGCCCGCCGGCACCCCGCTGGAAAGCACCACCGCCGTGCTGCAGGAAATGACCGCCTGGCTGGCGCAACAGCCCGAGGTGGTGAACGTGCAGGGCTACGCCGGCACGGCCAGCCCGATCACCTTCAACGGTCTGGTGCGTCAGTACTACCTGCGCGCCGAGGCCGAGGGTGGCGACCTGCAGGTGAACCTGGTCGGCGCCCGTGACCGAAAGGAGAAAAGCCACGCCATCGCGCAGCGGCACCGCCCGCCACTGGAACAGATCGCTGCCGAGCACGGCGCGCGGGTGAAGGTGGTGGAGGTGCCCCCGGGCCCGCCGGTGCTCTCCCCCATCGTGGCCGAGGTATACGGCCCCGACGATACAGGCCGCGCTACCCTGGCGCAGCGCTTGGCCCAGGCCTTTGCCAACACGCCCGACATCGTGGGCGTGGACACCACCCTCAAAGAAAACGCACCGCGCGCCTTCCTGCGCATCCAGCGCCAGCGGGCCGAGTCGCTGGGCATCCCGGTGCAGGTGATCGCACAGACGGTCCATGCTGCGCTGTCGGGCGCGGACGCGGCCTACCTGCACGATGGCCACGCCAAGTTTGCGGTGCCGGTGCGCCTGCAACTGCCGCGCGACGCGCAGGTGGGGCTGGATGCGGTGCTGTCGTTGCCGCTGAAAGCCGCGAACGGGGCCATGGTGCCGCTGTCCGAACTGGTGACGGTGGAGCGCGGCGTGATCGACCAGCCGCACTTCACCAAAAACCTGCTGCCCGTGACCTACGTGCTGGGCGACATGGCCGGCGCGCTCGACTCGCCGCTGTACGGCCTGTTCGGCATTCGCTCGTCCATGCAAGACGCGGCCCTGCCCAACGCGGGCGCACTCGGGGAATACTGGATTCGCCAACCCAGCGACCCGTACCGCCAGTACGCCATCAAATGGGACGGTGAGTGGCAGATCACCTTTGAGACCTTCCGCGACATGGGCGCGGCCTACGGCGTCGGCCTGATCCTGATCTACC
>CAZSZN010000055.1:0-15623 GCA_964610405.1 uncultured Macromonas sp.
GCGGCGCGGGTGTCGGCCCAGGGGTAGCGCAGCATGGGGTAACGCTTGTCGCTGCGCTGGAACACGGGGGTGGGTACCACGCCGGCGCGGGTCCAGGCGCGGTCGCCCCGGCTGGGGCTGACCGGCTGGCGGTCGCCGTTGAGGTGGTAGCTGGCCTCCATGTAGTACATCAGCGGCAGGTCCAGCACGTCCAGCCACACCACGGGCTCGCTGCCGTCGTGGCCGTGCTCGTGCCACAGGCCGGTGGGGGTGAGGATCAGGTCGCCGCGCACCATCGGGCATTTTTCGCCATCGACCGTGCTGTACGCGCCTTCGCCTTCCACCACCATGCGCACCGCGTTGGGGGTGTGGCGGTGGCTGGGGGCCCATTCGCCGGGCAGCAGCAGCTGCATGCCCAGGTACATGGCGGCGCTGGCTTGCATCTTCTCCAGGCCGTGGCCGGGGTTGGCCAGCACCAGCACGCGGCGTTCGGCTTTCTCGATCGGGGTGAGTTCACCGGCCTTCAGCAGCAGGGGCTTGAGGCTGGCGTAGGGCCAGTGGGTGGCGCGGGTCTGGCGCGTGGGCACGTTCGGCGGCAGCACGCCGCGCAGGCTGGGCCACAGCGGCACCAGGTTCAGCGCCTTCAGTTCGTCGCGGTAGTCCTGGGGCAGGTCTTCCAATCGGCCAAGTTCTTGCATGTTCGTCTCCGTTTCAGCCCTGTTGCAGGCAGTTGCTCACGTTCCAGCTGTACAGCCACTCCATCGCGTCGTAGAAGCGCTCTTGCGGGCGGTTCTTCCACATCTGGTTGCGGATCAGGCGCTCCACCCCGGTGGCGTGGTAGATGCGGCCCATCTCGCGGCTGCTCAGCACGATGCGGCCGGTGCGCGCCACGCGGTTCTTGCGGTACAGCTCCAGCGCGGCGGCCCAGTTTTTGTTCGTCACGCGCAGGGCTTCGCCCAGGGTCACCGCGTCTTCCATGGCCATGCAGGCGCCCTGGGCCATGTACTGGGTGGTGGGATGGGCGGCGTCGCCCAGAATCGTCACGCGGCCGAACACCCAGTTCTCGATCGGCTCCTTGTCGGCCGTGGCCCAGCGCTTCCAGCTCTTGGGCAGCTCGATGAGCTGGCGTGCCTTGGGGCTGATGCCCTGGAAGTAGCTTTCCACCTCTTCCTTGGAGCCGTCTTTCACGCCCCATTCTTCCTGCTCGCGGCTGTGGAAGGTCACCACCACGTTGTATTGCTCGCCGCCGCGCAGCGGGTAGTGCACCAGGTGGCACTTGGGGCCGGCCCACAGGCTGGCGGCGTTCCACTGCAGGTCTTCGGGGAAGTCGGCCTTGTCCACCACCGCGCGGTACACCACGTGGCCGGTGACGCGGTGCGGGTCGTTCACGTACTGTTGGCGCACCACGGACTTCACGCCGTCGGCGCCGATCAGGGCCTGGCCGACCCAGGTCTTGCCGTTCTGGTCGGTGGCGGTGACGGTGCCGGCGGCCTCGTCCTGCTCGATGCGCACGATGCGGGTGTTGGTGTGGAATTCCACCTGGCCGCTGGCCTGCGCGCCTTCCAGCAGCGACAGGTGCACGTCGGCGCGGTGGATCACCGCGTAGGGGTTGCCGAAGCGCTGGCGGAAGGCCTCACCAGTCTCGATGCGGCCCACCAGCGACTCGTCGGTGGCGTCGTGCATCACCATGAAGTCGGTGTACACGGCACGGGCCCGGGCCTGCGGGCCCACGCCCAGCGCGTCGAAGGCGTGGAAGGCGTTGGGGCCCAGCTGGATGCCGGCGCCGATTTCACCGATTTCGGGCGCCTGCTCGAACACCTGCACCTGGAAGCCCTGGTTCACCAGGGCCAGGGCGGCGGCCAGGCCACCAATGCCACCACCGGCCACCAGCACCGGAAGTGCGTTTGTCGAAGTGCTCATGCGTTGTCTCCTGCAAGGAAAAAATAAGAAAACATCAGTACACTGACGATTAGTGTAGTTATTAATTGCCCGTTCCGCAAGTCCCTTTTTTCTGCGGGCCCGGCGCCCGAATGGCCTAGACTGATGCCCATGAGCGAGTTTTCCCCCGTTTCCGTTCCCGGCCTGAACCGTTTGCCCGGCCACGCCATCCGGCGGCTGCACCAGATCTCGGTGGGCATCTTCCACCAGGAGGTGGAAAAACTCAACCTGACGCCGCTGCAGTACGGCGCGCTGCTGACCGTGCGCGACCAGCCCGGCCTGGACCAGCGCACGCTGGCGCGGCTGATCGCGCTGGACACGTCCACCACGGCGGGGGTGGTGGATCGGCTGGAGGCGCGAGGCGCGCTGGAGCGTCAGCTCTCGCCGCAGGACCGGCGGGTGCGGCTGCTGCACATCACCGCCGCCGGGGTGGCGCTGCTGGCCGAGGCGGAGCCGGCCGTGGCACGGGCACAGGCGCTCATCCTGGCGCCCTTGAGTGCGGCCCAGCAGCGCACCTTCATGCAATTGCTGGACCGGTTGGTGGCCGAGAACAACGCCTTCAGCCGCGCACCCAGCGACGGCGCCGGCTGAGCTCGGTTCACTTGCCCGAGGTGGGGGCCTTGCCCTTGCGCAGCGCGCGGAACAAGTGGTCGTGGAACATGGCGGCGGCGGGCCGCAAGGCGGTCCCCTGCTTGCTCAGCAGGCCCAGGTTGCGGGCAATGGTGGGTTGCCGCAGCATCAAACCCACCACCGACGGGTGGTTGCTGGGCAGCGCCATGCGCGGCACCGCAGCGACCCCCAGCCCCGCTTCCACCATGCCCAGCAAGGTGCCGATGTGGCTGACTTCAAACGCGAAGTTGGGGTTCAACCCGGCCTTGCTCAGCATGTCGTCCAACAGTTGACGGTTGCCACTGCTGCGCGCCACCGAAATCAGCCGTTCCTCTGCAATTTCCGCCCAGGTCACCGTCTTGCGGTGGGCCAGCCGGTGGTCGCGCCGCATCGCCACCACGAACGGGTCCACGTGGATGTTCTCGAACTTGATGTCCGGCATCAGCGTGTTCATGAACCCGATGCCGAAATCGGATTCACCGCTGATCACGCTCTGCAGCGTCTGGTTCATGGACTCGTCAATCACGCGGATGCGGATCGCCGGGTACTTGGCCGAAAAGCTGCTGATGACCTGTGGCAGAAAGTAGATCGCCGCCGACGGCACGCAGGCCACCGTGACGCGGCCGCTGCGCGAGGTGGCGATGTCGGAGATGCCGAGCATCGCCGACTCCAGGTCGTCGATCGCGGCGCGCGCGCGCTCCAGAAACACCCGGCCGACACTGGTCAGCTCCACCTCGCGGGTGGTGCGGTGGAGCAGCCGCGTGCCGATGATGGACTCCAATTTTTCGATGCGCCGACTCATCGCGGGCGGTGACAGGTGTATCTCTTCGGCCGCTGCGCGGAAGCTGCCGCGCTCCGCCACCGCGATGAAGGCTTGCAACTGCTGCAGATCGAAATTGATGTGTCGCATGCACTAATCGTATTAAAAGTTGCACTTCATTTTAGGTTCGATTTGGCCCAACATTCCAGCACCTATAGGCCCAAACCCTTTTTCAACCTACATTTCAAGAGGCTGCAGGAGACCCATGAACACCTCCCGTCAACTCAAGTTCTTCGCCTGTGCGATGACGCTCGCCTTCAACTGCCTGGCCCAGGCCGAGCGCCCCATCACCATCGTGGTGCCCACCGCCGCTGGCGGCGGGAACGACGCGATGGCGCGCGTGATTGCGCAGAAGATGGCGCCCTTGTTGAGCCGCACGGTCATCGTCGACAACAAGGCCGGCGCCAACGGCGCCATCGCCTCGGAACTGGTGGCCAAGGCCACGCCCGATGGCAGCACGCTGCTGTTTGGCTATGTCGCCACCCACGCCATGAATCCCGCGTTGCAACGCCTGCGCTACGACCCGGTGAAGGACTTCGCCCCGATCGGTCTGGTCGGCTACTCCCCCACGCTGATGGTGGCGAACCCGGGTCTGCCCGTCAAGGACGTGAAGTCGCTGGTGCGCTTGCTGAAAGACAAGCCCGATGCATACAGCGTCGCGTCTGCTGGCAATGGCACCGCTCCGCACTTCGCGGCCGAGCTGTTCAAGCTGTCCACCCAAACTTCGCTGCTGCACATCCCCTACAAGGGCTCGGCCCCGGCGGTCACCGACACCATCAGTGGCCAGACGCAGCTGATGTTCCCCAGCCTCTTCACCGCGGTGCCTTTCGTCAAGTCGGGCAAGCTCACCGCGCTGGCGGTGGCGGGCCCCAAGCGTTCCGCCTTGTTGCCCGATGTGCCCACCCTGAAAGAGCAGGGCGTCGAAGGTGTCGAGGTCGAACAGTGGTACGCGCTGTTCGCACCTGCCAACACGCCGAAGGACATGGTGCAGAAGCTGAACCGGGCACTCAACCAGGTGCTGACCGACAAGGACACCATCAAGCGTCTGGAAGACCACGGCGCGGACGTCGAAACCTCCACCCCGGAAAAGCTCGGCGAGCTGGTGAAGTCGGACCTCGCCAAATGGCAGGCGGTGGTGCAGAAGGCCAAGCTGAAAGCCGACTGAAATGACCACCGTGACCCGACGCTTGCCCTGTGTGTTGATGCGTGCAGGTACGTCCCGGGGGCCCTTCTTCCTGAAGGAGTGGTTGCCCGAAGACCCAGCCACGCGCGACCAGGCCTTGATCGGAGCGATCGGCGCCTCCGATCCGCTGCAACTGGACGGTTTGGGCGGCAACAGCACGCTCAACAGCAAGGTGGCGATCGTGTCCCGGTCGTCCGTGCCTGGCTGCGATCTGGACTACCTGTTCGCTCAGGTGGGCGTCGGTCACCAGTCGGTCGATACCCGACCCAACTGCGGCAACATGCTCGCTGGGGTGGCCCCGTTCGCCATCGAGCAGGGCCTCATCCCGGCCCAGGACGGTGTGACCACGGTGCGCATCCACAACGTCAACACCGGGGCCAAGATCGACGCCACGGTGCAGACGCCGGGTGGCGCCGTTACTTACGAGGGCCCAGCCCGCATCGACGGCGTGGCGGGCACGGCGGCCCCAATCCTGCTCAATTTTCTGGACGCCTGGGGCGCCGTCACCGGCAGCCTGTTCCCCACCGGGCAGCGGATTGACCGCATCGAGGGCGTGGACGTGACCTGCATCGATGCCGCGATGCCGTTGATGGTGGTGCGCGCTGCCGATTTGGGCCTGACCGGGCGCGAGCGCCCGGCCGAACTGGACGCCAACACCGAGCTGCTTGCGCGTCTGGAGCGCATGCGCCTGGAAGCCGGCACCCGCATGGGCTTGGGCGATGTGAGCCAGAGCGTGGTGCCCAAGCCCGTGATCGTGAGCCCCGGCGACACGGCCGACCGGATCGTGTCCCGCTACTTCACCCCGCACCGTTGCCATGCGTCCCATGCGGTGACCGGCGCCATCGGTGTCAGCACCGCGTTCGCCTTGCCAGGCACCGTCGCGTCCGGCCCGGTGCTGGCGGCGGGGCGGCATCCCATTTCGGTGCTCCATCCCCAGGGTCAGATCGACCTGGAGGTGGAGATCAGCGGCGAGGGCCTGGACGCGGCGGTGCAGAAAGCGGCGCTGGTCCGCACCGCCCGCAAAATCCTGGAGGGCGAACTGCACCTGCCCGACTACGTGTTCCCGGCGGTATCGGCCAGCCAGGGGGAGGATGCCACGGACTTCCCGACGCGCGACCTGAGCATCATCGTGCCCACCACAGCGGGCGGCGGCAACGACACCATGGCGCGCCTGCTGGCCCGACACCTGGGCCCAGCGTTGGGGCAGCCGGTCATGGTGGACAACCGTGCCGGGGCCAACGGCAGCGTGGCCGCCGAGTACGTGGCCGCCGCTGCGCCCGATGGCCACACGCTCATGTTTGGCTACATTGCCACCCATGCCATCAACCCGGCGATGCAGACCTTGCGCTACGACCCGCTGGCCGACTTCAAACCCATCGGTCTGGTCGGGCAGTCGCCCAGTGTGTTGGTGGTGAGCGCCCAGTCCGACATCCGCTCGGTGGAGCAACTGGTGCAGGCCATGCGGCGTCGGCCGCAACAGATGGTGTACGCCTCGGCCGGGGAGGGCACGGTGCCGCACCTGGCCGCCGAGATGCTGCTGCAACACTTCGGCTGCATTGCCGAAGGGCTGACCCACGCTGGTGCGGCACCTGCGATCAACGCGCTCGTCAAAGGCCGGGCGCAGTGGATGCTGCCCAGCCTGTTTTCGGGCCTGCCCTACTTGAGGACGGGCAAGGTGCGGCCGCTCGCTGTCGCCGGGTCGCAGCGTCTGGCGGTGTTGCCCGGGGTGCCCACGTTCGAGGAGCTGGGGCTGGACGGCTTGAACATCCATCAGTGGTACGCGCTGTTCGCGCCGGCCGCCACCCCGGACGCGACGGTTCAAACGTTGAGCGAGGCGCTGAACCAGGCGCTCCAAACGACCAGCCTGGTGGAGAGCATGCAGCAGGACGGCGCTTACGTGAGCACCAGCTCGCCCGGTGAGTTGCGACAGCACGTCCAGGCGGAGCTGGCCCACTGGTCTGCCGTCATGGCGCGCTTCAGCCGCACCGTGGCGGTGGAGGATGCGGTGGCTGTGGCCGCTTAGGCGGGCACCAGCGCCCCCACCAAAAAGTCCACAAACACCCGCACCCGCGCGGCCATCTGCAGCCGCTGCGGGTACACCGCATAGATGTCGGCATCGGGCGTGTGGTGCTGCGGCAGCACCTGCACCAGCCGGCCGCTGTCCAGGTAGCGCTGAATGTCCCATTCGGCGCGCATGAGGATGCCGTGCCCGTCCAGCGCCCAGTTGACCGCGATCTCGCCATCGTTGGTGGTGAGGTTGCCGCGGGTCTTGACCGCCTCGGTGCGGGCGTTGCGGCCCTTGCCTTGCGTCAGGCGCCACACACCGTAGGCCTCTTCGCCTTGCCGGATGCCGATGCAGTTGTGCCGCGCCAGTTCGGCCGGGGTCTTGGGCGTGCCGTGCACCCGCAGGTAGCTGGGGGACGCGCACAGCAGCCGGCGGTTGGGCGCCAGCCGGCGCGCCACCATGCGCGAGTCTGGCGGCGGGCCAAAGCGGATGCAGATGTCGAACGCATCGTCGGTGGGCGGTGGCGGGGTGGCCGACAGTTGCAACTGGATGTCGATGTCCGGGTGCTGGCGCACAAAGCGCGAAATGAGCGGCGCGATGTGGCTGCGCCCGAACCCCAGGGTGGCGTTGACCCGCAGCAGCCCTTGCGGGGATGAGCGGGTGCCGCCCAACAGGTCGGACAGGTCCTGAATTTCGCCCAGGATGCGCCGCGCATGTTCCAGGCACACTTCCCCCTCGGGCGTGAGGCCCATGCGCCGTGTGGTGCGATTGATCAGCGTCACCTGCAGGCGCTGCTCCATCAGCGACAGGTGGCGGCTGACGGCCGACGTCGTCACGCCCAGCTCGCGCGCGGCCGCGCTCAGGCTGCCCGCGCTGGCCAGCGTGGAAAAGAAGCTCAAGTCACCAGGCAGGATGGCTTCGCTCATGGGGTTGTCTCCTGAAAAGGCGGTTCACAACGCAGCCTTTATTTTCAACTCTAAGTCAAAGCTGGTTTGAAATTCAAGGCATTTGTGCGTCTTCCTGCGGTTCTACAGTCACTCCCGTGGCCACCAACAACCTCACATCAGGAGACGACATGCACAACTTTGCTCACAATTTGCCCCGCCGCCGTGCGGTGGTGCAACTGGCTGGCCTGGCACTGGTGGCCGCTAGCGGTGTCGCCCAGGCACAAGCCTGGCCGTCCAAACCCCTCAGCCTGGTGGTCCCGTTCCCGCCGGGCGGCACCACCGACGTGTTGGCCCGAGCCTTGGGTGAGCGCCTGTCCACCGCGTTGGGTCAGCCGGTGATCGTGGAGAACAAGCCGGGGGCCGGCGCCACGATCGGTGCCGACTATGTGGCCAAGGCCAAGCCCGACGGTCACGTGTTGCTGATCGGCGCGGTGCACCACACCATTGCCACCAGCGTCTACCCCAAGCTGCCGTACAACTTCCAGAAGGATCTGGCACCCATCACGACCATTGCTCTGGTGCCCAACGTGCTGGTCGTCAATGCCAGTACACCCGCCAAGAGCGTGGCCGAACTCCAAGCCTTCCTCAAAGCCAAGCCGGAAAATGCTTCGTACGGCTCCAACGGCAACGGCACGGCGCAGCACCTGATCGGCACGCAGTTCGAGAACCTCACGGTCATCAACCTGACGCACATTCCCTACCGAGGTTCGGGCCCGATGGCGACCGACCTGTTGGGCGGCCAGATCACCATGTCTTTCGACACCATCACCCCGGTGTTGCCGCACATCAAGGCGGGCAAGCTGCGCGCGCTCGCCGTCACCACGGCCAAGCGTTCCCCGTCCTTGCCGGATGTACCGACCCTGGAAGAAGCCGGCCTCAAAGGCTTCAACATCGGCACCTGGTTCGGTGTGCTCGCCCCGGTGGCCACCCCCAAGGACGTGGTGATCCGCCTGAACACCGAGATGGTCAAGATCATCCAGTCGCCCGAGTTCGTCAAGCGCATGGACGAGATCGGTGCCCAGCCCATCGGCAACAAACCCGAAGAGATGGCGCGCCAGATTCAGGACGAAACCGCCAAGTTCGCCACCCTCGTGAAGACCGCCAAGGTCACCATCGAGTGAACGATTCAACCCCTACCCAGGAGCCCACCGTGGACAAAGCCACCGCCGTCGCCGATCTGACCGATCTGCTGGCGAAATTCACCTCCCACATCGGCAAGCGCCTGCCCACCGACGTGACCCAGAAACTCGGCGAGCTGCGCGAGAAGGAAGTCAACTTCCTGGCCAAGGAGGTCTACGAATCGATGCGCGCCAACCAGGAAGCGGCCGACAAGCTGGATCGCCCGAGCTGCCAGGACACCGGCGTGATCCAGTACTTTTTGCAGGCCGGTGCCAACTTCCCGCTGCTGGGCGAGCTGGAGGAAATCCTGCAGGGCGCCACCGCCGGCGCCACCCGCATGGGCCCGCTGCGCCACAACGCGGTGGAGACCTTTGAAGAGAAGAACACCGGCACCAACACCGGCAGCAAGATTCCCTGGCTCGACTGGGAAATCGTGCCGGGCAGCGACAGCGTGACCATCGACGTCTACATGGCCGGCGGCGGCTGCACGCTGCCGGGCAAGGCCACGGTGCTGATGCCGGGCCAGGGCTACGAAGGCGTGGCCGAGTTCGTGTTCGACGTCATCACCTCGCGCGGCGTCAACGCCTGCCCGCCGCTGCTGGTGGGCGTGGGTGTGTCCACCTCGGCCGAGACCGCGGCGCGCCTGTCCAAGAAGGCCATCCTGCGGCCGGTGACGGCGCGCAACCCGAACGAAAAGGCTGCGCTGATGGAAGAGCTGCTGGCCGACGGCCTGAACGAACTGGGCCTGGGCCCGCAGGGCCTGACCGGCAACAACAGCGTGATGGGCGTGAACATCGAATCGTCGGCGCGCCACCCGTCCACCATCGGCGTGGCCGTGTCCACTGGCTGCTGGGCGCACCGCCGTGGCCGCATCAAGATCAACGCCGACCTGACGCACGAAGTCCTCTCGCACCAGGGGTTCCAAGCATGAAAAAAATCCTCACCACCCCGATCAAAGACGAAGACCTCGAAGCCCTGAACATTGGCGATGTGGTCTACCTCACCGGCACGCTGGTGACCTGCCGCGACGTGGCGCACCGCCGCCTGATCGAACAGGGCCGCGAGCTGCCGGTGCAGCTCAAGGGCGGCGCCATCTTCCACGCCGGCCCCATCGTGCGAAAGAAGGACGACGGCGAGTACGAGATGGTCTCCATCGGCCCGACCACCAGCATGCGCATGGAGAAGTTCGAGAAAGCCTTCATCGAACAGACCGGCGTGAAGCTGATTGTCGGCAAGGGCGGCATGGGCCCCGAGACGCAGCAGGGCTGCCTGGAGAACAAGGCGGTGCACGCCATCTTCCCGGGCGGCTGTGCGGTATTGGCCGCCACGCAGGTGGAGAAGATCGAAGCCGCCGAGTGGACCGACCTGGGCATGCCCGAGACCCTGTGGGTCAACCGGGTGAAAGAGTTTGGCCCGCTGATCATCTCCATCGACACCAAGGGCAAGAACCTGATCGAGGAGAACAAGGCGGTCTTCAACGAGAAGAAGAAACCGATCCTCGAACGCATCAACCAGCAGGTGCGCTTCATCAAGTGACCGGCGCAGGCCAGGATCAGATAGCATGGCAGCTCAACAAGAGGAGTGAGGTATGCGTCTGATCCAAAAAATGCTCGCCCCCGTGGCGGCGATGGTGCTGGTGGGGTGCGCTTCCGTACCCATGGGGTCCATGGAGGAGGACGCCAAGGCCAAGGCGTTCGTTCCCCCGCCCGACAAAGCGGCGCTGTACATCTATCGCAACGAAACCTTCGGTGCGGCGGTGCCCATGAACCTCAGCGTCAATGGGCGCAACATCGGCCAAAGTGCCGCTAAGACCTATTTCCTGTTCAATGTTGTGCCTGGTGGTTACAGCGTCGAGTCCACGGCCGAGAACGTGGCCGAGCTGAAACTGCAGATGGAACCGGGCAAGAACTACTTCGTCTGGCAGGAAGTGAAAATGGGCATGTGGATGGCGCGCAGCCAGTTGCACCAGGTGGACGAAGCCACGGGCCGAGCGGGCGTGCAGGAGTCCAAACTGGCGTCCGCGCGACTGACCGCAGCAGACTTGCAGCCGCTGGAGGCCAAAGGGCCCACACCCAGCAACGTGGCCCTCGACGAAAAGCTGCGCCAGTTGCAAAAGATGTTCGATGACAAACTGATCTCTGAACAAGAGTACCAGCTCAAGCGCAAGGAATTGCTGGAGAAGTTCTGACCCCCACGCACAATGGCCCCTGAGTGTGAACCCAGGGGCCGTTGCTTCAAACGGGGACCGTTCAGTTGTTGCGGCCGCTGGCTTTCTGGCCTTCACCCGGCTGCTTGGGGGTGAACGGGAACGCGGTGCCGGCCTGTCCAGGTTTCGGCGGGATGCGCAGCGAGAGCAGCATCGTCACGGCCAGGGTGACCACGGTGAAGCCGAGCGACCAGGCGATCGGGATTTTGTAGATGTCGATCAGCAGCATCTTGGTGCCGATGAACGCCAGCACGATGGCCAGGCCGTACGACAGCAGGTGGAAGCGTTCGTGCATGCCGGCCAGCAGGAAGTACATCGCGCGCAGGCCCAAAATGGCGAACACGTTGGAGGTGAGCACGATGAACGGGTCGGTCGTGATGGCAAAAATGGCCGGGATCGAGTCCACCGCGAACACCAAGTCCACGATGCCGATCAGGAAGATCACCACCAGCAGCGGGGTCGCCATTTTCACGCCGTCGATCACGGTGAAGAAGTTCGGACCGTCGTAGGTCGGCGAAATCTTCATGCGCTTCTTGATCCAGTTCAGCGCCGGGTTGTTGTCGAGGTCGGGTTCCTGCCCGGCGGCCCACCACATCTTGACACCGGTGAACACCAGGAAGGCACCGAAGATGTACATGACCCAGTGGAACTGAGTGATCAGCCAGGCGCCGATCAGGATCATGATCGCGCGCAACACCAGTGCGCCCAGAATGCCGAGCATCAGCACTTTCTTCTGGAATTCAGCCGGCACCGCAAAGTAGGTGAACAGCATCAGGAACACAAAGATGTTGTCCACCGCCAGCGCTTTTTCCACCACGTAACCCGTGACGAATTCCAGTGCTTTGGCGTCGGCCAATTCCTTGGCGGCGGGGTCGGTGCCCGTGCCGCCCAGGTACCACCATAGCCAGCCGACGAACAGGAAGGACACGGCCACCCAGACCAGCGACCAGATGGTGGCTTCTTTGATGGTGACCGAATGGGCGCCTTGACGGCTGAGTGCGAAGAAGTCGACCGCAAGGGCGACCAGAACGAACACTGTGAACAGCGTCCACAGCAAAGGAGTGCCGATGGATATCATCGTGACGAGCCTCTTGAACCAAACCGGCTACGTTTGGCGGGTTGTGAAGAGTGTCCTCGTCAGTCTTGCTGCCCGTGGATGCCACGGTTTGCGGTACCGAGCAACGATGGATGCCAACGCATCGGTGCTGTATTGACGATACCGCAGCACAAACCATCGCTGGATTGTGTCAGCTACTCCCTTTGGAAGGAGCGCGAAGTATATCAAAGCGTGCGCGAATTGGGGAGCTGGTGATGCGCGTGCGTCACATGGTGTGCCGCCCGGTGCAGGTGGGTGATGAAGTGCCGCACCGCTGGTGACGCGACCGAGTCGCGCCGCACGATGGCGCCCACCTTCAACGGCAGGCCTTGTTCGCGCACGGGTACCACCTGCAGGTATTGGGTGCACACCGGGTGGCGTGCGATTTGTGCGGGCATCAGGCCCACGAAGTCGCCCGAGCCCACCAACGACAGCAAGGCCAGCGTGGAGTTGACCACCGCGCCCACCGCAGGCGCGGGCAGGCCGTGGCTTTCGTACAGCAGCTTGGCGTAGCCTTCGTCGCTGCTGGCGCCGGTGTACACCCATTTGGCGTCGGCCAATTCTTTCAGCGACCTGGCCTTGGCCCGTGGGCTGCCGTGGCGCACCACCACTACCATGCGGGTTTCCATCAGCGGTTCCACCGCAAACTCTCCGCTGGCCAACCCTTCCGGAATGCCCCCCACCGCCACGTCCACTTCGCCCTGGCGCAGGCGCTGTAGCTGCGCAATGTAAAGCTCCTCGCTCACCCGCAGTCGGATGTCGGGGAAGGCCGCGCCAAAGGTGCGCAGCGTTTCCGGGATCAGCAGCATCACCGCCAGTGGCACTGCGCCCACCGAAAGCTGCCCCACCATCTGCCCGCCGAGTTGCTGCACCTGCATCACGGCAGCGTCCAGTTCCTGCAGGCTTTTGCGGGCCTGTTCGAACAGCACCCGCCCCTGGGTGGTGGGCATCACGCCCCGGGTGGATCGCATCAGCAGGCTGGCGCCCAGCTCCACCTCCAGTTCCTGCACGATTTTGGTCACCGCCGGTTGCGACAGGCCCAGTTGCCGAGCGGCCGAGCGCAGGCTGCCGGTTTCCACGGCAGCGGTCAGGGCTTGCAGGGCGATCAGCTTCATGGTGGCTTTGTGATAACGCAAGGTTATCACGCGCAGCCAATCAACATCTTCTCGGCAGGGCCGGGATTTTTCACAATCGCGCCTCATTGCAGCCGTTGCACAGCACGCACGAGGAGCCCCACACCATGGCCACGATCATTGGCGGCGTTGCCGCCTCCCACACGCCCACCATCGGGTTTGCGCACGACGCCGACAAGCGTCATGACCCGGTCTGGGCGCCGATCTTCGAGGCGTTCCAGCCCACCAGCCAGTGGCTGCAGGACCAAAAGCCGGACGCGCTCATCGTCATCTACAACGACCACATCAGCTCGTTTTTCCTGGACCACTATTCCGCGTTTGCGCTGGGCGTGGGCGAGCGCTGGGACGTGGCCGACGAAGGCGGTGGCGTGCGCGGTTTGCCCCCGCTGAACGGCCACCCGGAACTGGCCGCGCACATTGGCCACAGCCTGATGGGCGATGCGTTTGACATGTCGTTCTTTCAGGGCAAGCCGCTGGACCACGGCTGTTTCTCGCCGCTGTCGGTGCTGCTGCCGCACGAGGGTGGCTGGCCAGTGCCGGTCATCCCGTTGCAGGTGGGTGTGCTGCAGTTCCCGGTGCCCAGCGCGCGCCGTTGCTTTGAGCTGGGCAAGGCCCTGCGCCGTGCCGTTGAAAGCTACCCCGAGCCGCTGCGCGTGGCCATTGTGGCCACCGGTGGCTTGTCGCACCAGGTGCATGGCGAGCGTTGTGGCTTCAACAACACCGCGTGGGACCACCAGTTCCTGGAACTGCTGGAGAAAGACCCCGAGCGCCTGGCCGACCTGACCCAGGCCGAGTACGCGGAACTCGGTGGCATGGAAGGCGCTGAGGTCATCATGTGGTTGGTCATGCGCGGCGCCCTGTCGGCATCGGTCGTCAAGCGCCATTCGGCCTACTACCTGCCGTCCATGACCGGCATCTGCACGGCCGTGTTTGAAAACCAGGCCAGTGCCCCGGTGGCGGGCGAGGTGCAACGCCAGCGCGACCGCACCGCGCTGCAGACACGTGGCGTGGAAAAACTGGCGGGCACCTACCCTTACACCCTGCAACGCTCCATCAAAGCGCTGCGGCTCAACCGCTTCCTGCACGCCATGACGCAGCCCGCCCACCGCGAGGCCTTCCGGCAAGACGAGGAGGCGCTGTACCAGCAGCACCAACTCAGCGAGGAGGAACGCCAACTGCTGCGCCTGCGCGATTGGCGAGGGCTCATCCATCACGGGGCCATTTTCTTTGTGCTCGAAAAGTGGGCCGCCGTGCTGGGGGTGAGCAACCTGCACATCTACGCCGCCATGCGCGGACAGTCGCTCGATGAATTCCTGCAGACCCGCAACGCCCCGGGGGCGATTTACTCGGTGGCGGCGGTGCCCCAGGAACCCATGTCGGAAACGACCGCTTGAGTCGTTTGTTTCAAAGCTTTTCAACCCTGTGGAGACAACCATGACATTCCGCCCTTCCCGTCGCCAGGCCGTCGCGCTGGCCCTGGCTGCTTTGGCCAGCACCAGCGCTTGGTCGCAGCAAGTCACCTTGCGCCTGCACCAACTGTTGCCTGCCCAAGCACCGGTGCCGGCCAAGGCCATCATTCCGTGGGCTCAGAAGGTGGAACAGGAGTCGGGTGGCCGCATCAAGATCCAGCTCTTCCACGCCATGCAACTGGGGGGTGCGCCGCCGTCGCTGTTCGACCAGGCGAAGGACGGCGTGGTGGACGTCACCTGGACCATCCTGGGCTACACCCCGGGCCGTTTCCCCAAGGCTGAGGTGTTCGAGTTGCCCTTCATCAGCGGTGCGCCCGAAGCATCGTCCCGCGCCTTCCAGGAGTACGTGGAAAAGTTCGCGGCCGACGAGTTCAAGGACGTCAAGCTGATCGCGGTGCACACCCATGGTCCCGGTCTGTTCCACACCAAAAAGCCGGTCAACGGTCTGGAAGACCTGCGCGGCATGAAGATTCGGGGCGGCTCACGCATCATCAACAACATGCTGACCAAGCTGGGGGCTACCCCGGTCGGCATGCCGGTGCCGGCCGTGACCGAGGCGTTGTCCAAGGGCGTGATCGACGGCGCCACCATTCCTTGGGAGGTGGTGCCTTCGTTGAAAGTGCATGAGCTGGTGAAGAACCACACCACCTTTGCCGGTAACCGTGGCCTGTTCACCCAGACCTTTGCCTTCAGCATGAACAAGGCCAGCTACGACAAGCTGCCCGCCGACCTGAAAAAGGTGATCGACAACAACTCCGGCGTGGAAACAGCGGCCTTGTTTGGCCGTGCGATGGAAGAGGGTGACAAGGCGGGCCGAGCTGCTGCCACGGGTGCCAAGAACAACATTCTGGCGCTGGACGTGGCCGAGAGCCAGCGCTGGCTGCGCACCGCCAGCTCGGTGGAAAGCGACTGGGTGGCCGAAGTGGGCAAGAAAGGCATGGATGGCAAAAAGCTGGCTGCTGAAGCCCGCGTACTCATCAACAAGTACAACAAGTAAAGCAGAGAAGACAACATGACGACGTGGGTATTCCGGCTGAGCAAATGGTCGGCGATCTTGGGCGGGCTGGTGCTGTGCGCGCTCACGCTGATGATCGTGGCGAGCGTGACGGGCCGAGCGCT
>CAZSZN010000056.1:0-15444 GCA_964610405.1 uncultured Macromonas sp.
GTTCAACGCCGACGTGCAGGTGTACGCTCCGTACGTTTACGACGCCGTTCAAGTCATGGCCAAGGCCATGGTGAGTGCCAACTCGGCCGATCCGGCCAAGTACCTGCCTGCGCTCAAGGCCATCAACCACCAAGGCGTGACCGGTACCATCGCGTTTGACGAAAAGGGCGACATCAAGAACGGCGCCCTGACGCTGATGACCTACAAAGGTGGCCAGCGCACCACCCTGGCTGTGATCCGCTGATCGAGCGACCTGCCTGACGCCAGCCCTTCGGGGCTGGCCACAAAAAACCCCGCATCAGCGGGGTTTTTTGTTGGGGCGTGCAGCCAGTGAATCAGGACAGGTGGTCGCTGATCAGTTTGGTCATCTCGAACATCGAAACCTGGGGCTTCTTGAAGATGTCCTTCAGCTTCGCGTCTGCGTTGATCATGCGCTTGTTGGCAGCGTCTTGCAGCTTGTTCTTCTTGATGTATTCCCAGACCTTCTTGGTCACCTCGGTGCGCGGCAGGGGCTTGGCGCCCACGACGGCAGCCAGCGTGGCGCTGGGGGTCATCGGCTTCATGAAAGCGGCGTTCGGGGTACGCTTGGCAGCGGGAGCAGCTTTAGCAGCAGGTGCTTTTTTCGCAGTGGCCATGTGTTGAATCCTTGTGTAGGTTGAATGCACGCCATTGGAGCGGGCTTCGCTCTTATGGACCACATCATCCTAAACGTAAAGGAGGCGCTTTCAAAGGGAGAACGCCCATTTTTTTCGATCGATTGGGTTTTTACCTAGTCTCTCTGCGCGCCTGGACAGGTTTCAGGTGGTCAGGCCCTTGTGCAACATGGTTACGGCCAGGCCGTAAAGCACAAAAGCAAAAATCCGTTTGAGCGGTTTGACGGGCAGGGCGTGGGCTGCCTTGACGCCCAGAGGCGCCATGAGCACGCTGGCCGAGGCAATGACCAGCAAGGCTGGCAGGTAGACGTAGCCGAGGGCCCCGGTTGGCAGTTGTGGCACCGACTGACCGGCGACGATGAAGCCCAGGCTGTTGGCCAGGGCGATGGGAAAGCCCAGCGCGGCACTGGTGGCCACCGCGTTGTGGATGGCCACGTTGCACCAGGTCATGAACGGGACGCTGACGAAGCCTCCGCCCGCGCCCACCAGCCCGGACAGAAAGCCAATGACGCCGCCGGCGGCCAATTGCCCGCTGGTGCCGGGTAAGGTGCGCGAGGGCGCGGGCTTGCGGTCCAGCAACATCTGTGTGGCCGAGAACGCCACAAACACCGCGAAAAACAGGGCCAACGCCTGGCCCTTGAGCCAAGTGAACACGCCCAGGCTGGCCAAGGCGGCGCCCAGCACAATGCCTGGCGCCAGGCGGCGAACGATGTCCCAGCGCACCGCCCCCCGTTTGTGGTGGGCGCGCACGCTGGAAATGGACGTAAACACGATGGTGGCCATGGAGGTGGCGATGGCCATCTTGATCGACAGGTCTGGCGCCACGCCCCGACCCGCAAGGATCAACGTGATGAAGGGCACCATCAGCATGCCGCCGCCAATGCCGAGCAGGCCGGCCAGAAAGCCTGTGCACAGGCCAAGCAACGCCAGTTCGGCGATCAGCAGAGGTTCGAGCATGGAGGGGCGGCGTGAGCGCCGGGAGGTGCGAGGAAAGCGGGGGGGGTGTCTGCCGAAGGACCGGGCCAGCATCCTGAACATGGGGGTTCAGGTGGGCGAGGGCAACGCAACGTCGGGTTCGTCTGACGCGAGACGCTCACACCAGTTGCGCAATGTACCAAGCCCGGGCTCTATGAGCATTGGTTCAAGGAAATATAAGACCCGGCCACAACAGCAGACAGCGTGATTTTAATCCCAATCACACCTCGAAACACGGCCCGTCTGACGGGCGGCGATGCCGGTGGATCAGAACAACTGGCCGTCGGGGGAGAGGGCGCTGTCCAGGCGGTTGAGCAGCGCTTGCAATTGCAATTCGGCAGCGGACAGGGTGGCGCTTTCGGCGCTTTCGCCGGCCTCGGTGTTGGCAAACGACGAGTTGCGAAAGGCGGCACCAGGGTCTTTTTGGGACAGTTCGTACGCGATGTTGAGCGCGGCCAGCACCGCGATGCGGTCGCGGGCCTTGACTTTGCCGGCGTCGCGAATGCGGCACATGGCTGCGTCGACCTTGGCCACCGAGTCGCGCAGCGCATCCTCGCCGTCCTGCGGGCAGGCCAGCATGTAAGACTGGCTCATGATCTGGACTTCGATCTGCTTGATGGCCGGCGTGTTCATGCGTCTTCGCCTTCGGTGAGTTCGGGCAGCCGTTCGATGAGGCCATCGAGCCGCTGTTTGACCAACTGGCACTTGGTGCTGAGTTGGTCGCGTTCCTGGGTAACTTGTTGCAGTTGTTGCTGCAAAAGTGCGTTGGTGCGTTGCAGCTCTTCATGGCGCGCCAACAGCCGGTCGATGCGCGCTGCAATCTCGTCGATGTAAGTCTGGACAGCCATTTGCTTCACATTGTAGGGGCGCTGTCAGGCAGTCTGGCTACAATCGTAAGAGTTGGTGCTCGCGGCGTGGTTCTCACGCTGCAGTTCAACGGGAAGCTGGGGGATGTGGGCCTGCACGGGCCTGTGTCTAACCAGCGCTGCCCCCGCAACGGTAAGTGGACGGCTCTTTGCAGAGCCCGCTTTCATCTCCTCGCCACTGGGCGTCTTGCAGACACCTGGGAAGGCCTTGAAGGTTGTTTCCACCAGCCCGGATACCGGCCAACAAGGTGGTTTCGCGCCTGGCGCGAAGCTGTACGCCCATGCACTGTCGGGGAAGGCGGTGAGGGTACTTGTCTGTTGAATTTGAAATGAAAACCCTTGGTGTTGCGACCCGTTTGAAGCCGGTCGCTGTGGCGTGCTGCGTGTGTTGGTCGGCGCATGGCGCTGTGGGAGCCCAAACGGCGGAGCTGGATGCGGTGGTGGTGACGGCCACCAGAACGGCGATGCCCGTGGCGGATGTGCTGGCGGATGTCTCTATCATTGATCGAGCGCAACTGGAACGCTCTGAGATGCAGTCGTTGGTCGATGTTTTGGCTCTTCTGCCGGGCGTGCAGGTCAGTTCA
Source organism: uncultured Macromonas sp. (assembly GCA_964610405.1). Classification (GTDB taxonomy): domain Bacteria; phylum Pseudomonadota; class Gammaproteobacteria; order Burkholderiales; family Burkholderiaceae_C; genus CAZGDZ01. Next base: position 3,079 of record CAZSZN010000056.1, read on the forward strand.
AATGGGAGCTATCGGTCGACTACGGGTATTTATTTGCGTGGTGCCACTTCTTCACAGACCATTTTGCTCATCAATGGCGTTCGGGTCGGGTCTGCAACGTCTGGTAGTTATTCGCTTGAAAGTATTCCTCTGGACCGCATTGAGCGCGTAGAGGTGTTGCGTGGCGCGGCAGCAGCTTTGTATGGTGCCGATGCAGTGGGCGGCGTGATTCAGGTTTTCACGCGTGAGCCCCAGGAGGGTGTTCAGCGTTCCGTCTCAGTAGGTGTGGGAGGCGATGGGCAGCGCCAGTTGGGTGCAAGTTTGCAGGGGCAGGCTGGCGCGTGGGCCTACTCCGTGGGGGCGAGTCACGAAACCGCTCGTGGAATGAATGTGAAGTTGCCGAGTGCGTCTGGCTACAACGCAGATGTGGATGGTTTCGAAAACACCAGCCTGGATGCCAGTTTGAGGTACCGCATCAATCGCCAACACGAAATTTCTGCTCAATTTTTGCTGAGCGATGGCGAGTACGACTTTGACAGTGCGCCATCGCCGAACCCACTTGTTTTGAGCGCAACCACGGCGCGAGCCGTGGCCTTTCCAAGGTTGGAGCAACAGGTCTTCAAATGGACTGCCCAATGGACCGACGACTGGTCATCCAGCGTCACCGCAGGTCGCTCCAAGGATGCTTCAGTCAGTCGTTACTGGCGTTTGACGGATGGTGCTTCGGCGGGTGAAAGTCGATACGACACCACCAGAACCCATTTTGTTTGGCAAAACGATATTGCTTTTGGCAAAGATGCCTTGAGTTTGGTGGCGGAGCATCGGGAGGATGCTGTGGACAGCACCACTGCTTACACCACGGCGCAGCGCACGACACGTGGGCTGGCAGCTTCGTACGCGCTCAGGCGAGATCTCTGGGATGTGTTGGGGACGGCTCGTCATGAACGAAATTCGCAGTTTGGCGCCTTTAATACGTGGGCTTTGTCGGGTGGTTACAAGCTGAGTAATGACGTCAGACTGGTGGGTAGTACGGGCACGACCTTCCTGGCTCCAACGTTCAATCAGCTGTATTGGCCCTGTGCGAACCCATGCACGCCAAGCAGTTATCGGGGTGATCCCGACTTGACACCTCAACGAGGGAGGGCGCATGAAATTGGGATGCGATATCAACGGGGGGGTACTCGTGCAAGCGCGGTTCTTTACAGAAATGCTGTCAGGGGCTTCATTGCTCCAGCAACGAACGTTCAATCCAGCTTGGCCGTTTTGAAGGGGGTCACGCTGTCTTTGGATCAACGTTGGGGCGCGACGGCGTTGTCGCTGTCCTACGATCATGCCGATCCACGGTTGAAGCCCGGCGGCGAGCGTGTCACGCGTGTGGCGCGCAACGTACTGAGTGGGCGCCTGAGCCATCAGACCGGTGCGTGGAGCCCGTTTGTTGAGGTCAGGTTGTCTGGCAATCGGGAAGACACACAGTGGCCTGGCCGTGTCACCTTGCCTGGATACGGTTTGTTGAATGTCGGTACAGCCTACAAGTTGAACAGATATTGGCGGATCCAAGCGCGCCTGGATAATCTGACAGACAAAAGTTATTCGTTGGCGAACGGATACACAACGCCAGGGCGAAACTTGTTTGTGTCAATTTCGTGGAACGACTGACGAGAGCTTTGATTATGGTTTGCGCTCGTTGTCCGACGCTGCTCATCGCCGCGCCCGCCTCCGGTCAGGGCAAAACCAGTGTCACCGCTGGGTTGGCGCGCCTGCACACCCGGGCGGGCCGTCGGGTCCAGGTGTTCAAGTGTGGGCCCGATTTTCTGGACCCGCACTGGCACACGCTGGCCAGTGGCCAGCCGGTGCACAACCTGGACTTGTGGCTCAACGGCGAGGCCGATGTGCGGCTTCGCTTGCACCAGGCCGCGCTCAGCAACGACCTGATCCTGATCGAAGGGGTGATGGGGCTGTTTGACGGCGAACCCAGCGCGGCCGACCTGGCGCAGCGCTTGGGCGTGCCGGTGCTGGCGGTGGTGGACGCTGGCTCGATGGCCGGCACTTTTGGAGCCGTGGTGCATGGCTTGCGCCATTACCGGCCCGGCTTGCCCTGGGCGGGGGTGATGGCCAACCGAGTGGCCAGCGATGGGCACCTGGAAATGCTGCGCACATCGGTGCGGGCCGATGATTTGGGTGTTGCGCCCGGAGGCGTGGATGCCGGTTGGTTGGGCGGCTTGCGGCGCGATGCGGCGTTTGCCTTGCCGGAGCGGCATCTGGGCTTGACCGTGGCGACCGAGTTGCCCGACGCCATGGCCCGCTTGGACGCCTTGGCGGATGGGCTGGCGTCAACGCCGCTGGGGGGTATGAGCGCGCAGGATTGGCAGCGTTGGGCGGTCGATTTTCCTGTGCAATCCGCACCGACGGTACCGCCTTGGTTGCAGGGGTGGCGGGTGGCCGTGGCACGCGACGCGGCCCACTGCTTCATCTACCCCACCAACCTGGACGCCTTGCGCGACCTGGGGGCCGACGTGGTGTTTGTGTCGCCCCTGGCCGACGAGGCTTTGCCCCCGTGCGACGCCGTGTGGCTGCCTGGGGGCTACCCGGAATTGCACGCTGAAGCGATCAGCCGCGCAAGCCATTTCCGCGCGTCTTTGGCGGCACACGTGGCGCAGGGCAAACCCGTGTGGGCGGAATGTGGCGGCATGATGCCGCTGTTCGATGGTTTGACCCTGAAAGACGGCCAGCGGGTGCCCATGTGGGGGCTGATGCCGGGCGAAGTGCAGATGCAAACCCGACTGGCGGGTTTGGGGCCGCAACGCTGGGACACCCAGTGCGGCGAATTGCGCGGTCACACCTTTCATTACTCGGTCACCCAATCGCCGTTGTCACCGCTGGCCTGGACCCAAGGCCCGGCGTTGACCACGCGCAAAGAGGCGGTGTTGGGGCAGGGCCCGGTGCGGGCCAGCTATTTCCATGCGTGGTTTGCGTCCAACCCCAGGGCCACGGCGGCCCTGTTGAAAGGGGAGGCGCTGTGAGCCGGCCAGACTGGGGGCCGCAACGCATTGTCTGCCTGACCGAGGAGACGACCGAGTGGCTGTACCTGTTGGGGCAGGAGCACCGGATCGTCGGCATCAGTGGCTACACGGTGCGGCCGCGCCGCGCACGCGAAGAAAAGCCCAAGGTCAGCGCCTTTTTGTCGGCCAAGATCGACAAGATTCTGGCGCTGCAGCCCGATTGCGTGCTGGGCTTTTCGGACCTGCAGGCAGACATTGCGTCGGCGTTGGTGCGCGCAGGGGTGCAGGTCACCATCTTCAACCAGCGCAGCGTGGACGAGATTTGTTCGACTTTGTACCAGGTGGCGGCGATGGTGGGTTGTGCGGGGCTGGGCGAGACAACGTTGTTGCACATGCGCCAACGTTTGCGCGACATGCAGTTGGCCGTGGCGGCGCAGGTGGCGGCCGGCAAGCGGCAGCCCAAGGTCTACTTTGAAGAGTGGGATGAGCCCCACATCAGCGCCATCCGCTGGGTGTCGGAGTTGATCGACATGGCCGGCGGGGTGGATGTGTTCCCCGAGCTGGCCAGGCAGTCGCTGGGCAAGAACCGCATCATCGCGGATGATGCTGAAATCGTGCGGCGGGCGCCCGACATCATCGTGGGCTCCTGGTGTGGCAAAAAGTTTCGGCCTGAAAAGGTGGCGGCCCGCCCGGGATGGGACGCGGTGCCTGCGGTGCAGCATGGACAGTTGTTCGAGATCAAGTCCGCCGATATCTTGCAGCCGGGGCCGGCAGCCTTGACCGATGGGGCCGAGCAGTTGCACCAACGGGTCATGGACTGGATGCGAGATCATGGTTGATGTGGTGCACAGCGAGTTCATCCTGGGCGGTCAGCGCAGCGGCAAGTCGCGGCGGGCCGAGTCACTGGCACGGCATTGGATCGATGCCTCGACTGAACACCAGGCTGTGATGGTCGCCACGGGCCAGGCTTGGGACGACGAGATGCGCGAGCGCATTGCCCGCCACCAAGCCGACCGTGCGCTGCGGGTGCCGGGCATGGTCACGGTGGAGGAGCCCATCGCTTTGGCCGCGGCCGTGCAACGGCACAGCAGCGCGCGCACGCTGATCGTGGTCGATTGCCTGACGTTGTGGTTGACCAACCTGATGATGCCGGCCGACCCGACCCAGGCGTTGGACGAGCCCGCTGTGATGGCCGCGGGCGAGGCGTTGTGCGCGGCCCTGGCTGTCGCTCCTGGCCCGGTGGTGCTGGTGGGCAATGAAATTGGGTTGGGCGTGATTCCACTGGGGCGCGAGGTGCGGGCCTTTGTGGATGCGCTGGGCCGGCTGAACCAGCAGGTGGCGGCGGCCTGCGAGCGGGTGACGCTGATGGCGGCTGGACTGCCGATGACGTTGAAAGGCACGCCATGAAACGGTTGCGTGGTGGTTTGGCGTGGGGGCTGGTCTGGCTGGTGTTGTGCTGCGCCCCGGCGCAGGCGGCCCTGCAAATCACCGACGACAAGGGTGTGGTGGTGAATTTCGAGCGTTCGCCACAGCGCATCGTGAGCCTGTTGCCGTCGCTGGCTGAAACGGTGTGTGAACTGGGTCAATGCCAACGCCTGGTGGGTGTGGACCGTTACACCAACTGGCCCGAGAGCCTGAAACCGTTGCCGCGCGTTGGCGGCGGGCTGGACCCGAACATCGAACAAATCGTGGCGCTGCGGCCCGATGTCGTGCTGATGGCGACGTCTTCCCGGGCGGCGGATCGCCTGCGCGCACTGGGGGTGAAAGTGGTGGCGCTGGAGCCCAAGACGCACGCCGACGTGCAGCGCGTGATGCTCAAAATCGGCCAGTTGCTGGAGGTGCCCGATGCGCAACGCATCTGGCGCGCGATCGACGCGGCGGTGATGGCGGCGGCCCAGTCGCTGCCAGCCGGTGTGCGCGGTACGCGGGTGTATTTCGAGGTCAACCCCGGGCCGTACGCGGCGGGCGAGGGGTCTTTCATTGGTGAGACATTGGCCCGGCTGGGCGTGAAGAACATCGTGCCCGCGTCGCTGGGGCCGTTTCCCAAGCTCAACCCGGAGTACATCGTGCGCGCCAATCCAGACCTGATCATGGTTGGTCAGCGCAGCGTGGATGGCATGATGCAGCGCCCGGGCTGGCACAGCCTGCGGGCCATGCGCGGACAACACCTGTGCGTGTTCCCGGCGGAGGAATCCGACACGCTGGTGCGGCCGGGGCCGCGCATGGCCGAGGGCGCGCGCATCATGGCCAGGTGCCTGGCCGCCAAGGCGCCTGGCGCCAAGAAGCCGGGAGGTCGGTCTTGAACGCAAACCGCGCGTCTTGGCTGGTGGCGGGGCTGTTGCTCGTTGCAATCGGACTGGCCGCGCTCGGCGTGTGCGTGGGCAGTGCCGGTTTCGAGAACCTGGTCGGCCCGCTGCTGAACCCGGGTTTGGACCCGGACGCCACCGCCATGGCGCAGCAGATCGTGTTCGACATCCGCCTGCCGCGCACCCTGGGCGCGTGGGGCGCGGGCGCTCTGCTGGGCCTGGCCGGTGCAGTGGCGCAGGGCTTGTTTCGCAATCCGCTCGCCGACCCCTTCCTGCTCGGCAGCGCCTCGGGCGCTTCGCTGGGCGTGGCGCTGGCGCTGGCGGCCATGGGTGGTGCCGGCGGCATGCTGGGTGCCAGCATGATGAACAGCGGCGTGGCTGTGAGTGTGTTTTCCAGCAGCGTCTGGGTGCGTCTGGGGCTGACCGGTGCGGCCTTCGGCGGTGCGGTGTTGGCCGTGCTGCTGACCCTGGTGCTTTCGCGCGGGGTGCAGCACACGCTGCGCCTGCTGCTGGCCGGCGTGGTGGTGGGTGTGGTGCTGGGCGCCATGACGCACCTGGTGCTGCTGTTTTCGCCCGAATCGCTGCAGGCCATGCAAGCCTTCATGTTGGGTTCCACCAGTTTTGTGGGTTGGACGGCCGCTGCACTGATGGCAGGCGTGTGGGTGCTGTGCACCCTCGCAGCCTGGCTGCTGGCGCGCGTGCTCGATGGACTGAGCCTGGGCGACGCCACCGCGCGCAGCCTGGGTTTGCCACTGGGCCCCATGCGTGCCGCGTTGGTGGCGGTGCTGGCGCTGGCCACCGGCACGGCCGTCGCGCAGACCGGCCTGATCGCCTTCGTGGGCCTGGCCGCGCCACACCTGGTGCGTTCGCTGGTCAAGGCGACCAGTGCCCGCCTGATGCTGCTGGCCAGTTGCATGGGCGGTGCTTTGTTGATGGCGGCCGATACCCTGGCGCGCTGGCTGATCGCGCCGCAGGAATTGCCGGTGGGCGTGCTGACCGCCGTGTTGGGCGGTGGCTACCTGCTGTGGCTGATGCACCGAGGCACGCGCCTGGGGCGAGGAGGGGGCTTGTGAGCGCTACCCATCACACTTCCGCACTGGAAGCGCGCGACCTGGGCGTTCGCTTCGGCGACGCGACCATTCTGCACAGCATCACCCTGGCGTTGCCGCGCTCACGTTGGACCAGCATCGTAGGCCCCAACGGTGCCGGCAAATCCACCCTGCTCAAGGCCATGGCAGGTTTGCTGCCGCACAGCGGCACCGCCGCCTTGCTGGGCCGCCCCTTGCCGGAATGGCCCCACCGCCAGCGCGCGCAGCACCTGGCCTGGCTCGGCCAGAACGAGGCCAGCGGCGATGACCTGACCGTGTGGGACGTGGCCATGCTCGGCCGCCTGCCGCACCAGGCCTGGCTCAGCCCACCCAGCGCCGCTGACCATGCCGCAGTGGAGCGCGCGCTGCGTGCCACCCAGGCCTGGGACTGGCGGGCGCGCAGCCTGGGTCAACTGTCCGGTGGCGAGCGCCAGCGTGTGCTGCTGGCCCGCGCTCTGGCAGTGGAGGCCCAGGTGCTGCTGATGGACGAACCCCTGGCCAATCTGGACCCACCGCACCAGGCCGATTGGCTCGCCATCGTGCAGGCGTTGGTGCGCGAAGGTCGTACCGTGGTCAGCGTGTTGCACGAGATCGGCATGGCCCTGCACGCCGACGAACTGGTGGTGATGGCCCAAGGCCGTGTCGCCCACCAGGGCGCCTGCGCCGACCCCGCCACGCACCGCGCCCTCGAAGCCGTGTTCGACCACCGCGTGGCGGTGGGTGCACTGGACGGCCAGTGGGTGGCCCTGCCGCAGATGAACCCTTTCACGAGAACCTGAGATGCAGATCGAAACCCCGCCCAGCGAGAAACCCTACGACAAGCCCGAAGGCGAACGCCGCGGCATCGTCATCGTCAACACCGGCGACGGCAAGGGCAAAAGCACGGCCGCGTTCGGGCTGGCTTTGCGCGCCCACGGCCGGGGCAAGGCGGTCAAGATTTACCAGTTCATGAAAGTGCCGACCGCGCGTTTCGGCGAGCACCGCATGTTCGAGCAGATCGGCATCCCGATCGAAGGCCTGGGCGATGGTTTCAGCTGGAAAAGCCAGGATCTGGAGCGCTCCGCGCAACTGGCGCGCGACGGCTGGGAGAAGGCCCGCGCCACCATCCTGGGCGGCGAGCGCTTCTTGGTGGTGCTCGACGAAATCACCTACCCGCTGATCTATGGCTGGCTGCCGCTGGACGGCGTGCTGCAAACCCTGCGCGAGCGGCCCAGCCATGTGCACGTGTGCCTGACCGGCCGCCGCTGCCCGCCCGAAATCGTCGAACTGGCCGACACCGTGACCGAGATGACGCTGGTCAAGCACGCTTTCAAGGCCGGCATCCCGGCGCAGCGCGGCATCGAGGACTGACCGGTGGACCGCCCCCCGCCCGTGGACCCGACCGCCGCCACCGTGCCCGCCACCCCGTTTGACGCGGTGCAGGCGGGGGCGGTGTACCGCGCCATCTTCGAGCGGCGCGACATGCGCCATTTCGTCGGCGGACAGGTCGCCCCCGAGGTGTTGCGCCGGCTGCTGCACGCGGCGCACCACGCACCCAGTGTGGGTTTCATGCAGCCCTGGGGTTTTGTGCGCATCACCCAGCCGGCGCTGCGGCAACGCCTGCACGCGGCGGTGGAGGCCGAGCGCCAGCGCACCGCCGAGGCGCTGGGCGAGCAGCAGGACGCCTTCATGCGCCTGAAAGTGGAAGGCCTGCTGGACGCCGCCGAGCTGCTGGCCGTGGTGCTGCGCGACGGCCGGGAGCGGCACGTGTTTGGCCGGCGCACCCTGCCACAGATGGACCTGGCCTCGGCCGCCTGCGCCATCCAGAACCTGTGGCTGGCGGCGCGCGCCGAAGGGCTGGGTATGGGCTGGGTGTCGCTGTTCGAGCCGGCCGAGGTGGCGGCCCCGCTGGGCCTGCCCGCGGGCGCCGAGCCCATCGCCCTGCTGTGCCTGGGTCCGGTGGCGGGCTACTACGCCGAGCCCATGTTGGCGCAACAGCGCTGGGCCCGGCGCGAAGCCCTGGCCGCCTGCGTCCACGACGACGCCTGGGACCGCCCCAGCGCCCTGTTTGCCACCGACGCGAACGCCGACGATGCCGCTGGCGCCTGAAACCCTGGCCCTGGCGGTGCTGCTCGCCCTGGCCATCGACCACTGCTGGGGCGAGCCGCCCGCGCGCTGGCACCCGGTGGTGTGGATGGGCCAGTGGCTGGCGGCGCTCGGGCGCTGGGCCGCGCCTGCCGTGCCTGCGGTGGAGGCCGCTTCGGGCGGCGCCACCCCTGCGCCCATGCCGGCGCCGTCAGCGCCCCCCGTGGTCCATGTTTCGCCCACACCCCGCCTGGGCCCCTGGCTGCGCGGCACCGCCGCCTGGTGGCTGGGCGCGGTCGCGGTCGCGGCGCTGGCCTGGGCGCTGCAAACGGTGGCGCTGCAGCACTTTGGGGCTTGGGCGGCGCTGGCCCTGGCGCTGGCGCTCAAGCCCCTGCTGGCCTGGCGCATGTTGCGCGACGAGGTGGCCGCGGTCGAGGCGGCCCTGACCGAATCGATGGCGGCGGGCCGCGAACGCCTCGCCTGGCTGTGCAGCCGCGACGTCAGCCAGCTGAGCGCCACCGAGGTGCGCGAAACCGCGCTGGAAACCCTGGCCGAGAACCTGTGCGACTCGGTGGTGGCGCCGCTGTGCTGGTTTGCCGTGGCCGGTTTGCCGGGGGCGGCGCTGTACCGCTGGGCCAACACCGCCGACGCCATGTGGGGCTACCCTGGCGCACGGCAGGGCCGCGTCTGGACCTGGGCCGGCCAATGGGCGGCCCGCGCCGACGATGCCCTCAACTGGCTGCCCGCGCGCCTGACCGGTCTGGCCCTGATGCTGCTGGCACCCACCCCCGGGCGGCACTGGCGCGGCTGGCCCGCCCAGGCCCGGCGCACGCCATCGCCCAACGGGGGCTGGCCCATGGGGGCGCTGGCGTTGGGTCTGGACGTGCGCCTGGGCAAGCCCGGCGTGTATGTACTGAACCCGATGGGACGTGCGCCCACCCCGGCCGACGCCGCGCGGGCCCTGACCGTGACCGGGCGGGTGGTGGTGGCAGTGGCCGGGCTCGCCCTGGCCGTGCTGGGCGCCTGGGGGGGGGCGACCGTGGTCGCGCAGTGGGCCCCGCACGCGGCGGCCGGGGGGCTGGGCGCATGACCCGGGTGCACGGCGGCCCCGGCCCCAGCGGTCCGGCGCGGTGGGACTTCTCCACCAACGCCAACACTTGCGGCCCCTGCCCGGGGGTGCTGGCGAAGGTGCAGGCCGCCGACCCCACCCGCTACCCCGACCCGGCCTACACCGCCTTGCGCGCCGCGCTGGGCGCTTTTCATGGGGTGGACCCCGACCGCCTGGTGCCGACCGCCAGCGCCAGCGAGGCCATCGTGCTCCTGACCGCCCAGGCCGTGCGCCAGGGCGCCCGCAGTGCCGCCTGGCCCCTCCACGCCTACGGCGACTACGCCCACGCCGCCAGCGCCTGGGGCTTGTCGCCCCCGGCCCCTCCCTTGGTGTCGGGCCCGGCCATGGCGGCGGCGCCGGGCAGACCGGCCGACCTGCGCTGGTGGTGTGACCCGTCCAGCCCCCTGGGCCAGACGGTGGACCTGGCCGCCGAGCCGCACGGCCGCTTGCTCACCGTGCTCGACTGCGCCTACACCCCCTTGCGCCTGACCCCGCACGCCCCCACCCGCGTGCCCGAGGGCGTGTGGCAGATGTGGACCCCGAACAAGGCCCTGGGCCTGACCGGCTTGCGCGGCGCCTACCTGATCGCTCCGACCGCGGCCGACGCCGCCACGCTGGAGCGCCTGGGCCCGTCCTGGCCGCTGGGCAGCCACGCCGTGGCCATGCTGCAGGCCTGGACCGACCTCGCCACCCAGCATTGGTTGGCCGAGGCGCGCCAGACCCTGCGCGGCTGGAAAACCCAGCTGCTGGCCACGCTGCGGGCCCACGGCTGGCAGATGTTGCCCAGCGACGCCAACTTCCTCTGCGCCCGCCCGCCCCAAACCCTCGACCCGGCCGCGCTCGCCGCCCATGGCGTGCAGTTGCGCGACGCCACCTCCTTCGGCCTGCCCGGCTGGTGGCGGCTGGGCGTGCTGCCACCCCCGGCGCTGGCGGCCCTGCGTGCGGCATTGACCGCCCAGGCTCCCGCCGGGGCTTGCCCCTCCCCACCCACCGTTATCCCATGACCGCCCTTTGTGTGATGGTGCTCGGCACCTCCAGCGGCGCCGGCAAAAGCTGGCTCACCACCGCGCTGTGCCGCCACTACGCCCGCCAGGGCCTCAAAGTCGCGCCCTTCAAGGCGCAGAACATGAGCAACAACGCCCGCGTGGTGGCCGGCCTGCCCACGGCGGGCGGTCGCGCCTGGGGCGAAATCGGCTCGGCCCAGTACTTTCAGGCGCTGGCCGCGCGCGCCACGCCCGACGTGCGCATGAACCCCCTGCTGCTCAAGCCCGAGGCCGACACCCGCAGCCAGGTGGTGCTGCTGGGGCAGGCCCACGCCGGGTTGTCCGCCATGCCCTGGCGCGGCCGCAGCGAACACGTCTGGCCCCAGATCCGCCAGTCGCTGGACGAACTGCGCGCCGAGCACGACGTGGTGGTGATCGAAGGCGCTGGGTCGCCGGCCGAAATCAACCTGCACGCCAGCGACATCGTCAACATGCGGGTGGCGCGCCACGCGCAGGCCCGCTGCTGGCTGGTCACCGACATCGACCGTGGCGGTGCCTTCGCTCACCTGTACGGCACCTGGGTTTTGCTGCCCCCGGAGGAGCGGCGCCTGTTCCGGGGCTTCGTGCTCAACAAGTTCCGCGGCGACGCCAGCCTGCTGGCCCCGGCCCCGCAGATGCTGCAAGACCTGACCGGCGTGCCCACGGTGGCGACGATCCCCATGCAGCGTGACCACGGTCTGCCTGAAGAAGACGGCGTGTTCGACGACCGGACCCACACCGCTGGCACGGTCCGGCTGACGGTGGCGGTGGTGGCCTACCCGCGCATCAGCAACCTCGACGAATTCCAGGCGCTGAAGAACGTGCCCGGTGTGCGCCTGCGCTGGGCCCGCAGCCCTGCGGACGTGGCCGACGCGGACTGGATCGTGCTGCCCGGCAGCAAACACACCAGCAGCGACCTGGCCTGGCTGCGCGCCCAGGGCCTGGACCAGGCCGTGGTGGCCCACGCCGAACGGGGTGGGGCGGTGCTGGGCATTTGCGGCGGCTTGCAGATGCTGGGCGAGGCCCTCATCGACACCGAGGGCGTGGAGGCGATCGCCGCCGGCAACGCGCCCGGCCTGGGTCTGCTGCCCTTGGTCACCGCTTTTGCTCGCGACAAAACGGTGCAGCCCGCCCGGGCGCGCCTGTCGGTCCAGGCCGGTCCCTGGGTGGCGCTGAACGGGGTGGAGGCGGGCGGCTACGAAATCCACCACGGCCAGACCGCGCTGCACCCCGCCATGGTGGCCCAGGGTGCCCGCGCCCACCCGGTCCTGCCGGGGCTGGGCTGGCACAACGCCGCCGGCAACGTGCTGGGTGTGTACCTGCATGGCCTGTTTGAAGACCCCGCCGTGGTGCGCGCCCTGTTCGGCGCCGCCGCCCCCACGCTCGACGCGGTGTTCGACCGCCTGGCCGACACGCTGGAGGCCCATACCGCCCCCGGCGCCCTGGATCAACTCATTCAACCCTGACCTTCCGAAAGCCCCGCCATGGCCTACACCGTGCCCACCGTCCCCGACCTGAGCCACCCCGCGCTGCAGCAGGCGCTGCAACACGCCATCGATCAGAAAACCAAACCCCTGGGCGCGCTGGGCCGCCTCGAAACCCTGGCGCTGCAGTTGGGCCTGATCCTCGGCACCGAACGCCCCGAGTTGCAGGCGCCGCAACTCGTGGTGTTTGCGGCCGACCACGGCCTGGCTGCGCGGGGCGTGTCGGCCTACCCCAGCGACGTGACCTGGCAGATGGTGGAGAACTTCCTGGCCGGCGGCGCCGCGGTGAGCGTGCTGGCGCGCCAGCATGGCATCG
>CAZSZN010000057.1:0-15434 GCA_964610405.1 uncultured Macromonas sp.
CGTCCAGCGCGGCAATGGCGCGGGCCAGTTCGCCCAGCGCGGGCACGTGGTTCTGGAGTTCGTCCAGCAGGCCTTCGTAGAGCCACTTCTCGCGCGCCAGGGCACGCTCCTGGGCGCTCAGGGCCTTGTCTTCAAAGGCCTTCAGCTCGGGCGTGATGAAGCGCTCGGCGTTCTTCAGCGTCTGGCGGCGGCGGTAGTCGTCGGGCACGCGGTCGAGGCCGCTGGCGGTCACTTCGATGTAAAAGCCGTGCACCTTGTTGAATTGCACGCGCAGGTTGGCAATGCCCGTGCGTTCGCGCTCGCGCGTTTCCAGGTCGAGCAGGAAGCCGTCGCAGTTGCTCTGGATGGCGCGCAGTTCGTCCAGCTCGGCGTCATACCCGTGGTTGATGACGCCGCCGTCGCGCACCAGCGCGGCGGGTTCGGACAGCAGGGCGCGGTGCAGCAGCACGGCGCACCCTTCGGGCGGCTGCAATTGAGCGGCCAGCCGGGCGAGCAGGGGGGAGGCGCCGCCCGCATTGCTGGCGGTCAGGCTGTGCAGTGCCTGTTGCAGCCCCAGCGACAGGCTGGCGGCTTTCTCCAGTGTCTGGCCCAGGCCCACCAGTTCGCGCGGGCGTACCTGGCGCAGTGCCACGCGGGCGGTGATGCGTTCCACGTCTGCCGCGCCCTTGAGCGCCTGGCGCAGCGGCCCGTGCAGTCCTGCGCGCAGCGCGCCAATGGCCTGCAGCCGGGCGCGGGCGGTATCGCGTTCACGCGGGGGCTCCAGCAGCCAGCGCTTGAGTTCGCGGCTGCCCATGCCGGTCTGGCAGCTGTCCAGCAGCGAGAACAAGGTGGGGGCCGATTCGCCGCGCAGCGTCTGCGTAAGCTCCAGGTTGCGGCGCGTGGTGGCGGGCAGGTCTATCAAGGCCTGCGGGCGGGCCACCTGCAACTGGCGCACGTGGGCCAGCGCGCGGCCCTGGGTGTGTTCGGCGTAGTCCAGCAGGGCGGAGGCGGCTGCGTGCGCCTCGGGCAAGTCTTGCGCGCCCCAGCCCGCCAGACTGGCGGCCTGCAGTTGCTCGCGCAGCTTGCGCTCGCCCAAGGCGCCGTCAAAGGCCCAGGCGGGGCGCAGGGCCAGACTCAGGCGGGCCTGCCCGCCGTTGGCGGCGAGCGCAGGCCATTGGCGTTGCAGTTCCTGCAGGTTCTGCTCGAAGGTGGGGCTCACGTCCGCGCTGTGCAGCAGTTCGCTGGGGCCGATGCGCACAATCCAGGCACGCAACTCGTCGGCGGGGCACTGCGCCAGATGCAGCACGCCCTGCGTCACGCTCAGCCACGCCAGGCCGCAGGTGGCGCGGGCGCCCTGGTGCACCGCCAGCAGCAGCGATTCGCTCTTGTCGTTCAGCAGTTCGGCATCCGTCAGCGTGCCGGGGGTGACCACGCGCACCACTTTGCGTTCCACCGGGCCCTTGGAGGTGGCCGGGTCGCCAATCTGCTCGCAAATGGCCACCGACTCGCCCAGCTTGATGAGCCGCGCCAGGTAGGTTTCCACCGCATGGAAGGGCACGCCCGCCATCACCACCGGCTGCCCGGCGGACTGGCCGCGTCGGGTCAGCGTGATGTCGAGCAGCCGCGCGGCCTTCTCGGCGTCATCGTAGAACAGCTCGTAGAAATCCCCCATTCTGTAGAACAGCAATGTGTGGGGAAAGTCGGCTTTCAGGGTGAGAAATTGCGCCATCATCGGCGTGTGCCCGGCCAGCTGAGGGGCCGAAGCGGTGCCAGCGGGTGGCGTGGTGGCAGGGGCGGGGGTGTTCACCAAAATCTTTCAGAACGCGCGCTGGGGGGCTGTGCCAGCGCTGTGTATTGTGTGAGTGGGTTCGTATACTACAAAAATGGTCCACCCCACCCACCGTGCAGAGTTTCGCCAATCGCTGGTTTGGTTGATGGCTTTGCTGGCGAGTTTGGGCTGGCTCCAGGTGCTACCAACGCCCGACATTGCCCGTGGCCTGGCGGGTTACGTGCCGCTGCACACCGCCATGGAGATGCTGGCCATCGCAGTGGCGGCCATGGTGTTTGGCATTTCCTGGACCACCCAACGCTACGGCCACAACGGGCGGGCCGCCGTGCTGGGGATTGCGTTCCTGGGGGTGGCGGTGCTGGACATGTCGCACACGCTGTCGTTCGCCGGCATGCCTGATTTTGTCACGCCCAGCGGCGCGGAGAAGGGCATCAACTTCTGGCTGGCGGCCCGTTCCCTGGCCGCGCTGGTGCTGCTGTACATCGCATTCGCGCCGGCTTCTTGGAACGCCTGGTGGGGGCGTCAATCCCGATACCTGGGTTTGGGGGGCATGGTGCTGGTGTTGGGCGTGGTTCATGGTGTGTTCTTGTTCCGCCCGGACTGGATGCCCCGGACCTTCATCCCCGGCGAAGGGTTGACCGATTTCAAGGTTCGGTTTGAGTACGGGTTGATCGCGGCGTACATCGTGGCTGGCTGGGGCTTTTGGCGGCACTTGCGCGATGCGCGGGTGTTTGGCGCTTCGCAGTTGGCCCTGGCCTCGTTCACGATGGCCATGGCGGAGTATTTCTTCACCCTCTACGCCAACGTCACCGACGTGTACAACGTGGTGGGCCATCTGTACAAGATCGCGTCCTACGGTTTTCTGTACCGCAGCCTGTTTGTCGAAACGGTGCAAAAGCCGTACCAAGACCTGATGGCGTCCGAGTTGCATCAGCGGGCCACGCTGGATACGCTGCCCGATCTGCTGTTCGAGGTGGACCCCAACGGGGTGTACTTGAGGGTCCATGCCACCGAAACAGGCAAGCTGGCGGCACCGGTGCACCAGCTCATCGGTCGGGCCTTGCGCGATGTGTTGCCGCCCGAGGCCGCTGCCACCTGCCACGCGGCCCTGGCCCAGGCCGAGGTCGAGGGCGTCAGCCGCGGTCAGCGGATCGCGTTGCCGGTGCCAGACGGCGTGCGGCACTTCGAGCTGTCGGTGGCCAAAAAAGTCTCGCCCGACGACCAGCACGTGAGCTACCTGGTGCTGTCGCGCGATATTACGGAGACGGTGGACAACGAACGGCGCGTCGAGTTTGAAAACCACCTGAACGCGGCATTGCTGGACCTGCAGCAACCCCGGCATGGCGAAACCGACGAGAGTTTTCTGCGCCGTGGCGTGGAGCACGCCCAGCGGTTGACGGCCAGCGACTCGGCGTGTGTCCACCTGGTGCACGAAGACCAGCAACACTTGCAGCACGGCGTCTGGTCCTGTGAGCTGACCGATGAGCACCCAGAGCATCAGAGCGGCCTGTTGTGCGCCTACCTGTTGCCCGCCTTGCGGGAGCGACAGCCGATGCTGAACAACGCGGTGGCAGCCCCACCGGCGGGCACCGCGTTGCCGTTTGCGGTGCAGCGCCTGGTCAGTGCGCCGGTGGTGGAAGCGTCCAAAGTCCGGCTGTTGCTGGCGGTCTGCAACAAGGCGTGCGACTACGACAGCCAGGACCTGCAAGCGCTGCAAGTGTTGGCCGACGCCATCTGGAACCACACCAAGGAGCGCCGGCAGGAGGCGGTCATCCACCGCCTGTCGGAGGCGCTGGACCAAAGTCCTTACCCGGTGGTCATCACCGATGCGCGCGCCGCCATCCAGTACGTGAACCGCGCTTTCACCGAGGTCAGCGGCTACCCATCGCACGAAGTGCTGGGTCGCACCCCGGCGCTGCTGAAATCCGGCCAAACCCCGTTGGCGACCTACACCGGCCTGTGGGCCCACTTGAACCAGGGCCAGCCGTGGCAGGGCGAGTTCATCAACCGCCGCAAAGACGGGCAAACCTACATCGAACGCGCATCGCTCTACCCGATCCGAGATGCGCAGGGCCAGTTGACCCACTTCGTCGCGCACAAGGAGGACATCACCCTGCGCCGTGCGGCCGAAGAGCGGATTCGCGCCCTGTCGGATTTTGACACCCTGACCGGCCTGACCAACCGCAAGGCGTTCGACGAGCAGCTGGCGGCCGCCCTGGCCCAGAGTGCGCAGAACCACGAGCGGCTGTCGTTGTTGTGGATCGACCTCGACAACTTCAAGGTGATCAATGAAACACTCGGGCACGCGGCAGGTGATGAGCTGCTGGTGGAAATGGCCAACCGCTTGCGCGCTTGCTGGGGCAGTCAGATCAATCTGGCCCGGTACTCGGGCGACACCTTTGTGGCCCTGGTGCCCAAGGCGGACCAGGCCACCGTGACCCTGATGGTGCGCGATGCCTTGGCAGACATGCAGCGCTCGTTGCTGGTGCAGGGCAGCGTGATTTCGGTCGGCGCTTCGGTCGGCATCGCGGTGTTTCCCCATGACGCGCAAACCGCAGGTGCTTTGGCCTCGGCGGCGGAAGTGGCGATGTACCAGGTCAAGCAGGAGGGGCGCAATGGGCTGCGGTTTTTTGCGCCCGAAATGCAGGTCAACAGCCAGCGTTCGCTGGAGCTCGCGGCCAGTTTGAAAGACGCGCTGGAGCGCAACGAACTGTTCTTGGTGTTTCAGCCCCAGTTGGCGCTGGGCACCGGCCAGTTGGTGGGGGCCGAGGCCTTGTTGCGCTGGCGCCACCCCAAGTGGGGGCTGGTGTCTCCGGCGGAGTTCATTCCGATTGCCGAACAGACCGGGTTGATCGTGCCGATCGGCTTGTGGGTGTTGGAACAGGTGGCCCAGCAGATCCACCGGTGGGATGCGCTGGGCTTGCCACTTTTGGTGGTGGCCGTCAACGTGTCCGCGGTGCAATTCGACCGCCCGCAACTGGTGGATGAACTGCTGGACGTGGTGCAACGCCTGGAGGTGTCACCCACCCGCATCGAGGTGGAGCTGACCGAAGCGGTGGCCTTGCGCGATCCAGAGCTGGCCGGCGCCACCATCGACCGTTTGCACGACATTGGTTTCCGGGTGTCGTTGGACGACTTTGGCACCGGTTATTCGTCGATGAGCTACCTCAAGCGTTACGCCATCGACAAGCTGAAAATCGACCAGTCCTTTGTGCGCGATTTGGCCAGCAGCGAGAGCGATCGGGCCATCGTCACCGCCATCGTCCGCGTGGCGCACAGCCTGAAGATGGTCAGCATTGCCGAAGGGGTGGAAACCGCCGAGCAAATGGTGTGGCTCAAGACCTGTGGCTGCGACGAAGTGCAGGGCTATGTGTACAGCCGACCCTTGGAGTTGCCAGATTTCGAGGCGTTTGTGCGAGCGCAGGTTCGCGCCACCTTGGCGCTTCCAACCCGCTCTCCTATACTCCAGGAATGAACCAAACGGTACATTCTCTGGTGCGCAAGCCGGCCCTCCGCACGGCGCCGGCGCGAGTGACCACCCGCACCAACGACCCCGAGCGCACCATGGCCAACATCCTGGAAGTGGCGATCGCGGAGTTTGCGGAAAAGGGGCTGGCGGGCGCCCGCATCGACGAAATTGCGGCCGCCACCCACACCAGCAAGCGGATGATCTACTACTACTTCGACAGCAAGGAGGGCTTGTACCTGGCCGCGCTCGAAGAGTCGTACCGCCGCATGCGTGCCATCGAAGGCGAGCAGAATCTGGACAGCCTGGAGCCGATGGCCGCACTGCGGCGGCTGGTGGAGTTCACCTTCGATCACCACTTCAGCCACGAAAGCTACATCCGGCTGGTGATTTCGGAAAACATGAACCGGGGCCAGTTCCTGGCGCAAAGCACCAGCATCCAGCAGCTCAACGTGCCAGCGATTTCAGCGATCCAGAAACTCTACGAACGCGGGCTGGCCAGCGGCGTGTTCCGCCCAGGGTTGGACCCGATCGACATCCACGCGTCGATCTCGGCGCTCACGTTTTTCAACGTGTCCAACCGCCACACCTTTGGTTTGATTTTCAAGCGCGATCTGCGCGATCCGGTCGTCGCCGCGCAGCGTCGCGCCAGCATTGTGGACATGGTGGAGCGCTACTTGCGCGCCTGAGGCGACGGGGCGGGCGGGGCGCCGCAGAGGGTCATTGACCGACCTAGGGAAAACCCCAATCCACAAAAAACTAACCAGTTCGTACATTTGTGGTCTGGATTTCACAGGAAACCCGTCATGCTTCAAAAAATCATCGGCCACTACTGCCGAGCCTTGTCGGTCCTGATGGTCACCAGCCTTGCGTTGATGGTCGTCATGGTGTTCGGCAACGTGGTCATGCGCTACGTCTTCAACTCCGGCCTCACTTTGTCCGAAGAGCTGTCGCGCTGGTTGTTCGTGTGGATGACGTTCATGGGCGCGGTGGTGGCGTTGAACGATCGCGCTCACCTGGGCACAGACTCCCTCATTGCGCGCTTGCCCAAGCTGGCGCAAAAGGCCTGCCTGGGGGCCACTTACCTGATCATGTTGTTCATCAACTGGTTGATTTTTCAGGGTTCTTGGGCGCAAACCAAAATCAACTGGGACTCCAGCAGTGCGGTGATGGAGGTGTCCATGGGTTACCTGTACCTCAGCGGCACGGTGTTTGCCGTGTTGGCCGCGCCGGTCCTGTTGTTGAACCTCGGGCGGTTGCTCGCGGGGCGCATGGCCGACAGCGAGCTGATTGGCATCCGCGAGTCGGACGACATGCCCCATGGCGATCCCCGGCCTTGAACTTACCCAGGAGAACGAGTCGTGACCATTTTCATTTTCCTGGCGTCGTTGATGGCTGCCATGGCCATCGGTGTCCCCATTTCCTTTTCGTTGCTGTTCAGCGGTGCCGCGTTGATGTGGCATCTGGACATGTTCGACGCGCAGATCCTGGCGCAAAACCTGATTGAGGGCGCCAACAGCTTTCCTCTGCTGGCGGTGCCATTTTTCATGCTGGCCGGCGAAATCATGAACGCGGGTGGCTTGTCGCGTCGCATCGTGCAATTTGCGATGGCACTGGTCGGTCACATTCGCGGTGGCCTGGGCTATGTGGCCATCATGGCTGCTGTCATCATGGCGGCCTTGTCGGGTTCGGCGGTGGCCGACGCGGCCGCGTTGTCGGCCTTGCTGCTGCCCATGATGGTGCATGCCGGGCACGACAAGGCCCGGTCGGCCGGTCTGCTCGCCTCTGCGTCCATCATCGCACCGATCATTCCGCCGTCCATCGGTTTCGTGATTTTTGGCGTGGCGGGCGGGGTGTCCATTTCCAAGCTGTTCATGGCCGGCATTTTCCCGGGTGTGTTGCTGGGGCTGGCCCTGTGCCTGACCTGGTGGTGGGTGGCGCGCAAAGAGGTGGTGGACGTGCCGCCCCGTCGCAACCGCCACGAGATTTTCGCGGCGCTCAAGCAGGCCATCTATGCCTTGGGTTTGCCCGTCATCGTGGTGGTGGGTCTCAAATTCGGGGTGTTCACGCCGACCGAGGCGGCCGTGGTCGCGGCAGTGTATGCCTTGATCATCTCGGTGTTCGTGTACGGTGAGCTCAAGCTCAACCAGCTTTACGGTTTGTTCCTGGCGGCCGCCAAAACCACGTCGGTCATCATGTTCCTGGTGGCCGCAGCGATGGTGTCGGCTTGGTTGATCACCGTTGCTCAATTGCCAGACCAGCTCGTCGCCCTGTTGCAGCCGCTGCTCGACAGCCCGCGACTGCTGATGTTTGCGATCATGTTGCTGGTCATCCTGGTCGGCACGGCGATGGACATGACGCCCACCATTCTGATTCTCACGCCGGTGTTGATGCCCATCGTCAAGGCTGCCGGGATTGATCCCGTCTACTTTGGGGTGCTGTTCATCATGAACAACGCCATTGGCTTGATCACCCCGCCGGTGGGCACCGTGCTCAACACCGTGGCCGGCGTTGGCAAGGTCAGCATGGATGACGTGACCAAAGGTGTCTGGCCTTTCATGCTGGCGCAATTCGGGCTGATGTTCCTGATGGTGCTGTTCCCCGAAATCGTGATGGTTCCGGCGCGCTGGCTGATCGGTAACTGATTGAGGTTCCCACGTCACCGTGAGTTGGTACGCCACGGTGACCATGTTCTGTGTTTGCGTACTACCTTCCTTCTTTGGAGACAACATGAAACGCCTGATGCTCAAAACCCTGGTGGCTGCGGTGGCCGTGGCCGCTTTCGGTGCCGCCCAAGCCCAAGACAAAACCATCAAGTTCGCGACCCAGAACCCCAAAGGGCACCCGATCGTGATGGGGATGGAGAAGTTCGCAGAAATCGTCGCCGCCAAGTCCGGCGGCAAGATCAAGGTCAACCTGTTCCCCGGCGGCACGTTGGGCAGCGACCAGGCCAACGTGTCGGCCATCCAGGGCGGCACGCTGGAAATGGCGTCCATGAACTCGGGTATCTTCGCCAGCCAGGTGAAGGAATTCGCGATCTACGACTTCCCCTTCATGTTCAACAACGAGAAGGAAGCCGACTTCATCGTGGATGGCCCCTTCGGCAAGAAGCTGCACGACAAGCTGTCTGAAAAAGGCATCGTGGGCCTGGCCTATTTCGAGCTGGGCTTTCGCAGCATCACCAACAGCAAGCGCCCGATCAACACGGTGGCCGACCTGGCCGGCCTGAAGCTGCGTGTGATCCCCAACCCGATCAACGTGGATTGGGTCAAGGCCATGGGTGCCAACCCCACGCCGTTGCCCTTCCCCGAGGTGTATGCCGCGCTGGAGCAGAAAGCCATTGACGGCCAGGAAAACCCGATCACGGTGATCAACGCCAACAAGTTCTACGAAGTGCAAAAGCACGTCGTGTTGTCGAACCACCAGTACAACCCGCAGTCGGTGATCGTCAGCAAGAAGTTCTGGGATGGCCTGGACGCTGGCCAGAAGAAGATCATCAGCGAAGCTGCCGTGGAAGCCGCCAAATTTCAGCGCGCCCAAGCCCGTGGTCTGGTGGCGTCGGCCCTGGACAACATGAAGAAGAACGGCATGCAAGTCACTCAGCTTCCGGCCGCTGAAGTCAGCAAGCTGCGCGACATGATGCGCCCCGTCACCGCCAAATACGGTGTGGCTGTGGGACAGGACACGCTGAAAGAACTGCAGACCGAACTGGCGAAGGTGCGCAAGTAAGTCCATGAGCACACCCGTGAACCCCAAGACCCGGATTGCCGTGGCCGGTGCCGGTTTGATCGGTCAGGCCCACATTCGGGTGTTGCAGGGCAGCACCACTTGCGCCCTGTCTGCCTTGGTGGACCCGTCGCCGGCGGCCGCAGCGGTGGCCGCACAAGCGGGTGTGCTTTTGTATCCGACGCTGGAACAGTTGTTGGCGCAGGACCGGCCCGACGGGGTGCTGCTGGCCACGCCCAATGCCCTGCACGTGCCCCAGGCCTTGCAGTGCATGGAGGCAGGCCTGCCCATCCTGGTCGAAAAGCCGATCGCGACCACCGTGGCCGAAGGCCAGACGCTGGTGGACGCGGTCGAGCGCCTGGGTGCCCGGGTGCTGATCGGCCACCACCGGGCGCACAGTCCAATCATGGCCAAGGCCCGGCAGGTGGTGGAATCCGGGCAACTGGGGCGGCTGGTCACGGTCATGGGCAGCGCCACGTTCTACAAGCCCGACCATTATTTTGACGATGGCCCGTGGCGCCGCGAAATCGGTGGCGGCCCGATCCTGATCAACATGATCCACGAGGTGCACAACCTGCGCATGTTGTGTGGCGAGATCGTGGCGGTGCAGGCCTTCGCGTCCAACGCGACGCGCGGCTTTGCGGTGGAAGACACGGTGGCCATCAACCTGCGCTTTGCCAACGGCGCGCTGGGCAGTTTCATGCTCAGCGACACCGCAGCCTGCCCGCGCAGTTGGGAGCAGACCAGCCAGGAAAACAAGGCCTACCCCAGCTATGACGACGAAGACTGCTACGTGGTGGCAGGCACCAACGGCAGCCTGTCGGTGCCCACCATGCGCCTCAAGACCTATCCGCGCTCGGAGGACCGTTCCTGGTGGAAACCGTTTGAAGTGGGCGCCGTGGGCCTGGTGCGCGACGATCCGCTAAAGCACCAGATGGAACACTTTGGTGCCGTGGTGCGTGGCGAGGCCCAGCCTTTGGTGAGCGCCCGCGATGGTTTGCAAAACCTGAAAATCACCGAGGCCATTGCCGAAGCGGCGCGAACCGGCCGCGTGGTCGAACTGGCCTGATCCCTTCCATTTTCGGAGTCCCGCATGAAAAAAATCCTTATCCTCAACGGCCCCAACCTCAACCTGCTGGGCACCCGTGAACCGGCCCAGTACGGCTACACCACCTTGTCCGATGTGGAGGCTTTCTGCAAAGCCCACGGCGAGAAGATCGGCTACGAGGTCGAGTGCTTCCAGAGCAACTGGGAAGGCGCGCTGCTTGACAAGATTCAAGAATACGGCCGCCTCTACAAGGCGGGCGAGGTGCTGGGCGTGGTGTTCAACCCCGGGGCCTTCACCCACACCTCCATCGCCCTGCACGACGCCATCAAGGGCGTGGAGCCGATGCCTGTGATCGAGTGCCACATCTCCAACGTGCACGCCCGCGAGGAATTCCGCCACCACTCCTGGGTGTCGCCGGCCGCGGCGGGCATCGTCATTGGTTTCGGGGTGGACGGCTACCTGGTGGCCATGGACGGCCTGGTGCGCAAGTTCGTGCAATCCGCCGCCACCCAGAAGCCCTGAGTCCGGCCTGGAGTCCTGCATGACATGCGGGATTTCCCTTTTTAAGATCGATCATTGACTAAATTTGATCGATGATCGATCTGACGTGGGGCGCGTTCGTGCACCGCTTTGGAGCTGCAGCCGTACAGTCACCGACAGTTTTCATCCACCGCCTTACCCGCCCATCGCGATACCCATCATGATCAACGGCCACACCGAAATCATCGCCCACATCGGTTACCCCACGCACAGCTTCAAGGCGCCGATGATCTACAACCCGTACTTCGAGGCGTCGGGCATCAACGCCGTCGTGGTGCCCATGGGCAGCAAACCCGACACCTACCCCGAACTGTTGCGCAGCGTGTTCACGCTGGAAAACATCCGGGGCGCGCTCATCACCATGCCGCACAAGGTGGTCACGGTCGGCCTGCTTGACGAGGTGAGCCCCACGGTGCGGGTGGCCGGCGCCTGCAATGCCGTCAAGCGCACCGCCGATGGGCGCCTGGTGGGTGATCTGTTCGACGGCGAAGGCTTTGTGCGCGGTGTGCAGCGCAAAGGCCTGACACTGAAAGGCGCCCGTGCCTTGGTGGTGGGCAGCGGCGGTGTGGGCAGTGCGATCGCCGCTTCGCTGGCCGCCGCCGGCGTGGGCACCATGGGCTTGTTCGATGTGAACACCGCCTCCGCCGAGGGGTTGGGCGCGCGCTTGAAGGCCCAGTACCCCGGCATTGAACTGAAGCTGCACACCAAAGACCCGCACGGTTACGACCTGGTGGTGAACGCCACGCCGCTGGGCATGAACGAAGGCGACCCGCTGCCGATCGACATGGACCGCCTGTCGGCCAACACCTTCGTGGGCGAGGTGGTGATGCGCACCGAAATGACGGCGTTCCTGACCGCCGCCCAGGCGCGCGGTTGCCGCATTCAGGTGGGCTCGGATATGCTGTTCGAGCAGATTCCCGCCTACCTGGAATTCTTTGGTTACCCCACCACCACCGCCGAACACCTGCGTTCGCTGGCCCGTCTGAGTTACTGAAAAGAGGCATCCATGAGCGACTTCCTGACCAAGACCGCCGTCTCCCGCGAGCCCCTGCAGGCTTCTTTCAGCGATGCCTCCAACCCCATCGGGCTGGACGGGGTGGAGTTCATCGAGTACGCCACCAGCAAGCCGCAGGCGCTGGGCCAGGTGCTGGAGATGATGGGTTTCAGGCCCATCGCGCGCCACCGCGCGCGCGAGGTGCTGCTCTACCGCCAGGGCGACATGAACATCGTCGTCAACGCCCACCCCGACGAAGCGCGCGCCGCCAGCCATGGCAGCGAAGTGCCCAGTATTTCGGCCGTGGCGCTGCGGGTACGCGACGCCCGGGCTGCCTACGACTACGTGCTGGAGCGTGGCGCCTGGGAGGTGCCCACCCATGCCGAGGTGATGGAGCTCAACATCCCGGCCATCCACGGCGCGGGTGGCAGCCGCATCTACTTCGTGGACCGGTACAAGGAGTTCTCGATCTACGACGTGGACTTTGTGCCGATCCCCACGGTGGACCAGCACCCGCCCGCGACGGCCGGCATCCACTTCTTCGGCATCGTCCAGTACATCGGCCCCGACCGCAGCTACGACTGGATCGAGTTCTACAGCGAGCTGTTTGGCACCCAGTTGATCCCGGACGAAGAGCGTTACGGCATCATGCCCAAGGGCAAGCTGCTGCGCACGCCGGCCCTCGCCCTGGCCAACCGCTTCATGCTGCAACTGATCGAGCCCGAGCCCAACGTGTACGACGCCAACGAACGGCTGCAGCGCATTGGCCTGGGCGTGCCGGATGTGCTGGCCGCCGTGCGAGCCTTCCGCGCGCTGGGCGTGGAGTTTGTGGAAACCGAGGCGGCGCACACCGAGCCGCGAGGTGCCATCACCAAAACCTACCTGGGATCCGTCGTGTTCGAGCTGGTCCACAGCGACGCACCGGGGGCTTGACCATGCGCCGCAGCCACCCCGTAGACAAGACCATCGCCACCTTCGGCATGGACACCATCACCCTGGCCGGGCCGCTGGAGGCCAAGCTGGAGGCGATGAAAGACGCCGGTTTCAGCCAGGTCATGCTCAAGGCCAACGACCTGGTGGGCCACCCTGACGGCTGGCGCGCGGCCGTCAAGGCGGTGCACGCCAGCGGCCTGCGGGGCACCGGTTTTCAGGTGCTGCGCGACTTTGAAGGCCTGAGCGGCCACCTGCACCACTACAAGGTGGACATCGCCAAGATGATGCTGGAGATGTGTGCCGCGCTGGGCTGCGACGTGTTGCTGGTGTGTTCGTCCACCTCCCGGCACGCCAGCGATGACCTGGACCACATTGCGCGCGACCTGCGCAAGCTGGCCATGCTGGCCATTCCCTACGGCATCAAGATCGCGTACGAAGCCTTGTCTTGGGGCCGCACCGTCAACGAATTCACCACCGCGTGGGACGTGGTCACCCGCGCCGATTGCCCCAACCTTGGCCTGGGCATCGACTCCTTCCACATCTTTGCCGCTGAGACCTCGCTCGACGAGATCGACTACCTGCAGCCGGACAAGATTTTCCTGGTGCAACTGGCCGACTTCATGTGGCAGGAAACCAAGACCTTCGAGGAGCGCATGACCACCGCGCGCACCTTCCGCGTCTTCCCGGGCGAAGGGGTGCACAGCGAGCAGCTGGTGCAACTGGTGCTCAAGCTGGACCAGTTGGGCTACCGGGGCGACTACAGTTTCGAGGTGTTCAACGACGACTACGTGCAGATGCCGCTGCCCTTCGTGGCCGAGCGGGGGCGCAAGTCGGCTCTGTGGCTGGCCGAAGACGTGCTGCGCCTGTCGGTGCCGCTGCCCAACGCGATGCGGCTGCGCCCGGTGGCGTGATCAAGGGCCTGAACGGTCCCGGTCAGTCGCTGGCCAGGGCGCGCTGGTCGCGTTGCACCTGCATGATGAAACGCTGCAGCGTGTGTTCCGCGCCCGAGGGCAGCTTGACGTAGCGGCACCCGACCTTGTGGCTTTGGTGCCCGGTGCGGGTGACCACCGTGCTGCGGTAGCGCACTTCCAGGTCCACCACAAAGCGGCCAAAGTCGCCCAAATCCACCTCGCAATCCTTCACCACCGAGCCTTGGCTCAGAGGCAGCCCCGGCGCCATCGGGTCGGTCAGTCTCAAGCCGCCCAGTGATAGGTCGAGCAAGGACGCATTGACCGGTGTCGCGCCCGGCGTGGCGTGCAGCCGGCAGGTGGTGCGGTAGCCGGCCGGGATGTTGACCCGGTGGAACTCGCGGCGCTGCAGGCGGTGCAGCCGGG
Source organism: uncultured Macromonas sp. (assembly GCA_964610405.1). Taxonomy (GTDB): domain Bacteria; phylum Pseudomonadota; class Gammaproteobacteria; order Burkholderiales; family Burkholderiaceae_C; genus CAZGDZ01. Next base: position 13,810 of record CAZSZN010000057.1, read on the forward strand.
TGGGCGCTGCGCAGGCCAGGGCTGGCAGCTGGTCGTGCTGGCCCATTTTCAGCGGGCCGATCTGGCAGCGCATTTCCACACCGTCCAGAAAACCGGTCAGTACCACCGCTGGCTGCTCCAGCAGACGCCGGTTGCTGCGGTCGTCGGGCCCGGTGTCGAGCAGCAGGGCGCCGTTGTCCTCCACGGCCAGCACGCTGGACACGACGGACGCTTCCGGCCCATAGTGCAGCAGCACCCGTTCACCCTTGCGCACCAGCCCCCGAAAATGCTGACGAATTTCCAGCGGCGATTGGAGCCAGAAAGGGCTGTGCTGCCCTGGCAGTTGCCCCCAGGGAAAGGCCTGACTCGTCATGCTTCAGAACGGTGCGTCGTCTTGGCCCGTTGCGGCCGGTTCGTCAGATTCTGTGTTGGAGGGCGGGGTGCCTGCAGCCGGCGTTTGCTGCCGCACCGTCGCCTTGTCGCCCGCGCTGGCGAACTTGCTGTACTTGCCCAGCAGGCCGACCATCTGGCCGTAGATGCGGGGGTTGGCGGCCAGGCATTCGCGCTGTTCCAGGAAGTCGGCTTCGCCGGTGAAGTTGCCCACCAGGCCACCGGCCTCGGTCACCAGCAGCGAGCCAGCGGCCACGTCCCAGGGGCTGAGGCCGGTTTCAAAGAAACCGTCGGCAAAGCCGGCCGCGATGTAGGCCAGGTCCAGCGCGGCCGCGCCCGGGCGGCGCACGCCGGCCACTTTGGGCATCACGTCCTGCAACATCTGCATGTAGGTCTGGAACTGGTCGCCCGGGCGGAACGGAAAGCCGGTGCTCAGCAGGCAGTCGCGTAGCACGGTACGCTTGGCCACGCGGATGCGGCGGTCGTTCAAGTAAGCGCCCCGGCCCTTGGTGGCGCAGAACAGGTCGTTGCGGGTGGGGTCGTACACCACGGCTTGTTCGATCTTGCCGTGCACCATCAAGGCGATGCTGACGCAATAGACCGGAAAACCGTGGATGAAATTGGTGGTGCCGTCGAGCGGATCGATGATCCACACAAACGCCTTGTCACGCCCTTTGCCCTCCCGGCGGCCCGATTCCTCGGCCCAAATGCCGTGGTCGGGGTAGGCACCCAGCAGCGTCTCGATGATGACTTTTTCCGCCGCGTGGTCGATTTCGGTGACGAAATCGTTGGTCTGCTTGGCCGAGACGCGCACAGATTCGACATCGAGTGCCGCACGGTTGATGATGGCGCCAGCGGCGCGCGCAGCCTTGATGGCCACGTTGAGCATGGGGTGCAAATGGGAGGACATGGATTGTGCGAGGAACAAGGGTGGGCTGCGCGATGACAGCGACAATAGCGCAATTTTACTTGGGGCGACGCCCCGGCGCAACGTGAGCACTGTTTTTCCATTGACCCGCTTCGTTTTGATCGAGACCAGCCACGCCGGCAACGTCGGCGCGGTGGCCCGTGCCATGAAGGTGATGGGTTTTGAAGATCTGGTGCTGGTGCGCCCCCGTTGGCCTGACGTGCTGCAGCGCGACGAGGCGGTGGAACGCTCCAGTGGGGCGACCGATGTGCTGGCCCGCGCCCGTGTGGTGGACACGCTGGACGAGGCCCTGGAGGGCGTGACCCACCTGTGCGCCACCGCCATGACG
>CAZSZN010000058.1:0-15308 GCA_964610405.1 uncultured Macromonas sp.
AACACGGTGTAGGCGAGTTGCGACAGCGGCATGTCTTCGAGCGCCTGGGAGCGCTCGTTCTGGCGAAAAAGGTCGAAATCGTAGTACTCGGGCCGGCTCTCGTTGCGCATCACGTCGGCGGCATCGAGTTGCTCCTGCGGCTGGGCCACCGGTAACAGAAAGCGGAAAAACGCCTGGTGACTGGCGCGATCGCGCTCGAACCAGAACGCGCCACCGTGGCGCTCGACCACATCGCGCACCGACAAGGCCGACACATCCTGCCCCACGCGCATGCTGTCCATCTCCCAACCCATCACCGTTTCGGTGCTGATGGCCTTCCCGGTCCAGATCAGATCAAGCTGAGCCTTGTCGCCGCCCTGCCCCGAGGGCTGCAGGCGCAAGCGCACAAAACGGATGCCGAACTCGTCTTTCAGGCGCGCCGACAGATAGACCAGCACCTGCAACATGGAAAAACTCTCGACCCGCAACCACAGTGCGGGATCGACCTCGCAGTCTTGCAGCGGCAAGCCTGCCGTTTCCTCAATGCGTTGTGCGGCAGCCGTCACCAGGTCGGCGCCCAGCATGTCTTCCATCGGCCAGCGGGTTTTGAGGCCGGCGGTGGAGTCTTGCACCAACTGCTGCAAGCGTTGCCCCATGGCGCGCACCTCCTCGCGCACCACGCCCAAGAAGCGCTCGCGCATGGCAGGTTCCAGGTCGGGGTAGTCCAGCATTTCCACCGCCGCCTGGATGTTGCCCAGCGAGGCTCGACTGCCTTCGGTCAGCCCCAGCAACAGGCGGTCGCGGGCAGCTTCTTCCTCAAAATCGCGGGTGATGTTGTCCAACATCAACACAAAACCGGCCAGGGCCAGCGGCGAAGGCTCGCCACCGTCTTGCACCTGGCGCACTGGGGCCATTTGCACCCGCAACAGCTGGCCGGCACGGGTGGTGGTGACGAACTGCGCCGCCGGGTTGGCCGCGCCACGCCGCAAGCGCTGCTGCACGCTTTCCAGCGCGTGCGCCACCAACTGGCGGTCGAACACGGTGTAGATGGAGCGCCCCAAGCCGATCAGCTCCGCCCCATCGGCCAGGCGCGGCGCACTCGACAAGGCGCGAAACTGCATGCGCGCGCGGCTGTTGTAGAGCAGGATGCGGCCGTCCAGGTTGCACACCACCACGCTTTGCGTGAGTTCCGACATCAACGCCGCCAACCGCGACTTTTCCTGCTCGATGCCCTGCGCCGCTTCGCGCACCTTGGCGCTCATGTCGGCGCGCAGGGTTTCGCGCTGGCGAACCAGTTGGTTGATCAGTTCGGTCAAGGCCCGGGTTTCGCGGTTGCCCTCCTGCGGCAAGTCGCGGGCCACGTCGGACGTGAGAAACACCTGCGCGTGCTCCACCAACTGGGCCGAAGGCAGCACCCAGTAACGAAACCAGCGCTGCAACACCCAGGCCAGGCACGCCACGCCGGCCAACCACAGAAGCACCCACAAGCCGGCGCGCTCCAGCACCATGTTCAGGAACAGTTCGCGCGGCTCGGCCTCCAGCGTGGCGGCCACCAGCCACAACCCCAGCACCAACCAGGCCGCCAACCCCAAGCCGCCGGCCAGCAACAGCCCCCACACACGGCGGTCGGGCCGCCGGGCGCGACTCACGCGCTGCCCTCCAGCAAGCCGCGCACTTTGTCCACCAGCTCTTTGGTGGAAAACGGCTTGGTCATGTAGGCGTTGGCGCCCAGCGCCAGGCCTTTGGCCACATCGGTGTCGCGCCCCTTGGCGGTCAGCATGAGGATGCGGGTGTCCTTCACCGATTCCAGCGCACGCACCTCCTGGCACACGTCAAACCCGGTTTTGCGGGGCATCATCACGTCCAGCAGCACCAGATCGGGTCGGTGCGCCACGATGGCGTCGATCGCTTCCTGCCCGTCGCGCGCCAGCTTGACGTCGTAGCCCTCGCGCTTGAGGAGGAATTCCAGCGAAATCAGGATGTTGGGCTCGTCGTCGGCAATCAGTACGGTGGCTGTCATGGGGTGGTCTCCTGGGGATTCGGCAGGGGCAGGCTGAAGGCAAAACACGCGCCCTGGCCCGGCGTGGACTGCAGCCACATGCGCCCGCCGAAATGTTCAATGATGTGGCGGCTGATCGGCAGTCCCAGACCCGTCCCTTGCGGGCGGTTGAGGCTGTCGCCACCTTGGCGGAACTTTTCAAACACGAGTTGGTGTTCATCGGCGGGCACGCCGGGGCCGTTGTCTTGCACCTCCAGCACGGCTTGGTGATCGACGAGCCGCAGCCGGACCGACACCCGCCCCTGCCCTTGCGGCACAAACTTGGCCGCGTTGGACAGCAGGTTGAGCATGACCTGGGTCAACCGGTCCGCATCGGCGCGAACCACCACACCTTCAGGCGGCAAGTCCAACGCCACCTGCGCGCCTTTTTCACGCAGCAGTTCGGCCGTGGTTTGCACCGAATGGCGCACCAGCGCCACCAGATCCAGATCGCTATCGTGCCATTCAGCGTGGCCAGACTCGATCTTGGCCATGTCCAGCACCTGATTGACCAGACGGCTCAGGCGCTCGGTTTCGGCTACCACGATGTCCAGAAATTGCTGTCGCTGCGCGATGCTCATGTCCGGATCGTCCCGCATCAGCTCGGACAAAGCCCTGATCGACGTCAAAGGCGTGCGCAATTCGTGCGTCACCGACGACATGAAATCGTCTTTCAAGCGGTCCAGGCTTTGAAGTTGCTCGTTGGCAGCGCGCAATTCAGCGGTGGCCTGCTCCAGCGACCGGGACTTTTCCTCCAGCTCGTGGGAATGCAGGCGCAGGCGGTTCGCCTCGTCCAGAATTTCCATCACCTCGTCGAGGTTGAGTGCGTCTTCTTTGACCACGGACGCCACCATGACCCGCGCCGACGCGCTGCCAATGGCCCCGGCCAGCAAGGTTTCCACAAACTGCACCAACCGAGCGTCGGCTTGCAGCTTGTCCACCGACGCCACTCCGCTCTGGCGGGCATAAATCTCGAAACAGATACGGGCCTTGTCGGCGCCCAAAAAGCGTGCGGCCAAAGGCAGCAGGTCCGCCACGCTGGCCTGGCCGCGCCAGAACACCGGGCGGGCGGCACTGGTGCGGTCAAACACGTCCACAAACAGCAAGGCCTGGCTGGTTTCCTGCGCCGAAGGTGTGCGCCACAACGACACCACCACGTAAGCCCCTGCGTTGAACAGCAGGCTCCAGAACAGCGAGTGCGTCAGGTTGTCAAGCCCGCGCATGCCCAGCAACGCTTCGGGCCGCAACCAAGCCCAACCCCACAGCCCCTCCAGCAAAAAGGCGTCCGGCATCCATCCCGATTTGGCCAGCGAAGGCAGCATCAACGTGTAAGCCCACACCGCAAACCCAAGCAACAGCCCCGCCATGGCACCCTGACGGGTACCGCCTTTCCAGTACATGCCGCCCAGCAGCGCCGGGCCAAACTGTGCCACCGCCGCAAAGCTGATGAGCCCGATGCTGACCAGCGCATACGCTTCACCGGCCAGGTGGTAGTACAGGTAGCCCAGCAACAGAATCAGCAAAATGGCCGCACGCCGGATGTTCAGCAACAACCGCGTGAGGTCGCTGCCCTGCGCATGCACCCAACGTTGGGTGCGCAGCAACACCGGCATCACCAGATCGTTGCACACCATGGTGGACACCGCTATCGCCTCCACGATGACCATGCCCGTGGCGGCCGACAGCCCGCCCACAAAGGCCAGCAACGTCAGCGCGTGCCAACCTTGAGACAAGGGCAAGGACAGCACAAAGGTTTCCGGATTCAACGTGCCAGGGCCAAAATGCAGCAGCCCGCCCAGCGCGATCGGCAGCACAAACAGGTTGATGAGCAGCAGGTACAGGGGAAACACCCAGGCCGCACGCCGCAGGTGCCGCTCGTCCACGTTTTCCACCACCATCACCTGAAACTGGCGGGGCAACAGGATAACGGACAGCATGGCGAGCACCGTCATGCCAAACCATTGGGCGTAGGCGAAATTCTGCTGCTGCCCCAATTCCAGCAAGCGCCGCAGTTCGGGCACCGCGCGGGCCCGCTCAAAAATGTCCCCAACGCCGTTGAACAAGCCATAGGACACGAACAGCCCCACCGCCAAAAACGCCAGCAGCTTGACCACCGATTCGAACGCAATGGCCGCCACCATGCCTTCGTGGCGCTCGGTGCTGTCCAGGTGGCGCGCGCCGAACACCATGGTGAACCCCGCCAACACCAGCGCCAGGTAGAACGTGCTGTCTTGCCACCAAGCCTGATCGCCGTCAAAAGGCTGGCCCAGCGGCGTCGTCAACACCGCGAACGCCACCGCAATGCCCTTGAGCTGCAAGGCGATGTAAGGCACGATGCCCACCACCGTGATCAAGGTGACGGCGCCCGCCAGCACCGGGCTTTTGCCGTAGCGGCTGGAAATGAAGTCCGCGATCGAGGTGATCCGATACGTCTTGGCGATGCGGATCATCTTGCGCACCACCAGCCAGGCGAGAATCATCGCCAGCATGGGCCCCAGGTAAATGGGCAGGAACCACACCCCCGAGCTGGCCGCCCGCCCCACGCTGCCAAAGTAGGTCCAGGCGGTGCAATACACCGCCATGGACAAGGCGTACACCCACGCACTGCCGATGACCGACCGCCCTTGGGTGGCACGCCGGTCGGCCCAATACGCCACCGCGAACAGCAGCAGCAGGTAGGCGCACGAAACGGCAACGACGAGCAATGCGGGCACGGGCGATCAGTCCGGTTGTCGTTCGAGGGTCCAGGCCAACAAGGCGATCAACAGGGCCCACAGCACAAACAGCGCCAGTGGAAACAGGGGGATGCCCCACCACTGGACGTCCTGATCCCACAGGGTGATCAAGGGAAAGTTGAACAGCAACCCGCCCACAAAAAACAGCGCCAGCAAGCGTTGCGACACCAGCGTCTGGTTCATGTCCTGCCTCCTCGTTGTGCGGGGGCTTGCAGCCCCTATACCGCCGATTGTGCGCTCAGGGGGCTTACCTTGCACTTACCGGCGCGCCGAAAAAAGCGAAAGGGCCGTTGCCGGCCCTTTCTGGTCAGGGGTTGCGCGGTACCGCGCGCGCCCGTCAACCGGCCAGTTTCTGCCAGGTATCGACCACGCTGTCCGGGTTCAGGGAGATGGAGCTGATGCCCTCGTCCTTGAGCCACTGGGCGAAGTCGGGGTGGTCGCTGGGGCCCTGGCCGCAGATGCCGATGTACTTGCCCTGCGCGCGGCAGGCCTGGATGGCCTGGCTGATCAACGCCGTCACGGCCGGGTCGCGCTCGTCGAAGTCGTGGGCCAGCAGCTCCAAACCGGAGTCGCGGTCCAGGCCCAGGGTGAGCTGGGTCAAGTCGTTGGAGCCGATGGAGAAGCCGTCGAAGAACTGCAGGTACTGGGTGGCCAGGATGGCGTTGCTCGGGATCTCGCACATCATGATCAGCTTGAGCTCATTCTCGCCGCGCTTGAGGCCGAACTTGGCCAGCAGGTCCACCACGCGCTCGGCCTGCTTGAGGGTGCGGACGAAGGGCACCATCACCTGCACGTTGGTCAGGCCCATGTCCTCGCGCACGCGCTTCAGCGCTTCGCATTCCATGGCAAAGGCTTCGCCGAAGTCTTCGCTGATGTAGCGTGCGGCACCACGGAAGCCCAGCATCGGGTTTTCCTCGTCCGGCTCGTAGCGGCTGCCGCCGACGAGCTTGCGGTACTCGTTGCTCTTGAAGTCGCTCAGGCGCACGATCACCGGTTTGGGCCAGAAGGCAGCCGCGATGGTCGCCACGCCTTCGGCCACCTTGTCCACGTAGAAGGCGCGCGGTGACGCATGACCACGGGCCACCGACTCCACCGCCTTCTTCAGGTCCGGGTCCACCTGCGGGTAGTCCAGGATGGCCTTGGGGTGCACGCCGATGTTGTTGTTGATGATGAATTCCAGACGCGCCAGGCCAACGCCGCCGTTCGGAATCTGGGCGAAGTCGAAAGCCAGCTGCGGGTTGCCCACGTTCATCATGATCTTGACGTCCAGCGGCGGCATGGCGCCCCGCTTGACCTCGGTCACCTCGGTTTCCAGCAAGCCGTCGTAGATGTTGCCGGTGTCACCTTCGGCGCAGCTCACGGTCACCAGGGTGCCGTCCTTGAGCTGGTCGGTCGCGTTGCCACAGCCCACGACGGCCGGAATACCCAGCTCGCGCGCGATGATGGCCGCGTGGCAAGTGCGGCCGCCCCGATTGGTGACGATGGCGCTGGCGCGCTTCATCACCGGCTCCCAGTTGGTCATGTCGGTGACCAGCACGTCACCGGGCTGGACCTTGTCCATCTCGGAAATGTTGTGCACCAGGCGCACCGGGCCGGTGCCGATCTTCTGGCCAATGGCGCGGCCCGAAGCCAGCACCGCGCCCTTGCCTTTGAGCTTGTAACGCATTTCCACCTGGCCGGCGGCCTGACTCTTCACCGTTTCGGGGCGGGCCTGCAGGATGTAGAGCTGGCCGTCGTTGCCGTCCTTGCCCCACTCGATGTCCATCGGACGGCCGTAGTGCTGCTCAATGACCATCGCATAGCGGGCCAGTTCCAGCACGTCGGCGTCGGTCAGGCTGTAGCGGTTGCGCAGCTCCACCGGCACGTCCACGGTCTTCACCAGCTTCTTGGTGGCGGCTTTTTCTTCCGGGGTGCTGAACACCATTTCGATCAGCTTGGACCCCAAGTTGCGGCGGATCAGCGCCTGCTTGCCCGCCTTCAGCATCGGCTTGTGGACGTAGAACTCGTCCGGGTTGACCGCGCCCTGCACCACGGTTTCGCCCAGGCCATAGCTGGAGGTGATGAAGACCACGTCTTCAAAACCGCTTTCGGTGTCGATGGTGAACATCACGCCAGCGGCGCCCAGGTCGGAACGGACCATGCGCTGGATGCCGGCGGACAGGGCCACCTCGGCGTGGGTGAAGCCCTTGTGCACGCGGTAGCTGATGGCGCGATCGTTGTACAGACTGGCGAAGACTTCCTTGATTTTGTGCAGAATTTCCTCGATGCCGTGCACGTTCAGGAAGGTTTCCTGCTGGCCAGCGAAGGACGCATCGGGCAAATCTTCGGCCGTGGCGGACGAGCGCACTGCGTAGGTCGCGGTAGCGCTGCCGGCGTTCAGGGTGTCGTAGGCTTCGTGGATGGCCTTTTCCAAGTCAGCCGGGAAGGGCTGGGCCTCCACCATGGCGCGGATTTCGGCGCCGACTTCGGCCAGCGCGCGCACGTCCTCGGTGTCCAGCGCCGCCAGTTTGGCGTGGATGCGCTCGTCCAGGCCGTCGGCCTTGAGGAATTCACGGAAAGCATGCGCCGTGGTGGCAAAGCCGGTGGGCACGCGCACGCCTTGCGGCAACTGGGAAATCATCTCCCCCAGACTGGCGTTTTTGCCACCGACCGACTCGACGTCGGCCATGCGAAGTTGTTCGAACGGTACGACCAGGGCGGTCGGACTGAACAGTTGAGACATGATGAAGCTCCAAGGTTAAAAAACCGGGTCACACCCCGCCTCGGTCGCCACATCGTTGTTCTGTTCTGGGCAACGGCCAAAGCCAAGCGCTGAATCTGGATAATGGCGCATTGTAGAACCTCGGGCCGGTGCGCCCTGCCGGGTTTTCGGCAGTGGCGCCACGAAAACACCTAGCATGAGAATTTTTCACGATGCCACACCGCACTGCATTCTTCATCTCTGACGGCACCGGCATCACCGCCGAAACCTTTGCCAAGGCCATCCTGGCGCAGTTTGAAATCACGCCCAAGCGTGTGCGCATGCCTTTTGTGGACAACGTGGACAAGGCCTATCAGGCGGTGCGCCAGATCAACCACGCGGCCGACATCGAAGGCAAACGGCCCCTGGTGTTCACCACCGTGGTCAACATGGAAGTGCTGGCGGTGCTGCGCGCGGAATGCAAAGGCATGCTGATCGACATGTTCGGCACCTTCATCGCGCCGCTGGAACACGAGCTGGGCATCAAATCCAACCACCGGGTGGGGCGGTTTTCCGACGTTTCGAAGAGTCAGGAATACCACGACCGGATCGAGGCGATCAACTTCACCCTGGAGCACGACGACGGCCAGACGCACACCAACCTGGAACAATCGGACGTGATTCTGGTCGGGGTGAGCCGCAGCGGCAAAACGCCGACCTCCCTGTACCTGGCGATGCAGTTCGGCCTGAAAGCGTCGAACTACCCGCTGATTCCCGAGGATTTTGAACGTCGCACCTTGCCGCCCGCGCTGGTGCCGTTCAAGAAAAAACTGTTTGGCCTGACCATCGACCCGGCTCGCCTGAGCGAGATCCGCAACGAGCGTCGCCCCGACTCGCGCTACGCCAGCCTGAGCAATTGCCGTTACGAAGTGTCGGAAGCGGAGGCGATGATGCGCCGCGCGGGCATCCGCACCCTGTCCACCACCACCAAATCGATCGAGGAAATCGCGACCCTGATCCGCCAGGATTTGAACCTCGAGTGAGCGCCGCTGCCAGGCGGCGGAATCACAAGGCGCCGGGCCGGGCGTGCACCGGCGAGCGGTAGAAATGCAGAATGCGCTGGACGTACTCGCGCGTCTCGGCGAACGGGGGCACGCCGCCGTAGCGGTCCACCGCGCCCTCGCCTGCGTTGTAGGCGGCCGAAGCCAGGGCCACATTGCCGTTGAAGCGCTCCAGCAGCCAACGCAAATACGATAAACCACCGCGCACGTTCTGCTCAGGGTCGAACGCGTTGCGCACGCCGAAACGGGCCGCCGTGTCGGGAATCAGCTGCATCAGGCCTTGGGCGTTCTTGGGTGACACGGCGCGGTGATCCAGGTTGGATTCGGCCCGAGCAATCGCCAGGGCGAGGCGAAAATCCACATCGAACCGAGGCGCAAGCCGTTGAATCAGCAAAGCGTGCTGGCGTTTGTCACGCGGCAGGGCCAGCACATAGCGTTCCACCACGTCCAGGGGCACCACGGGTTCGACCGCGGGTTCGGGCAAGGCGAACTGGCCTTGCGGTGCTCGCCCGGTCAGCAGACAGTCGGGCAACACATCGGGCGCGAGCTGGCCACTCAAGGCCTCCACCGCCTTTTCATGGCCTCGCTGGGCGGCCAGGGCCAACAGCGCCAGAGCCTCCAACTGGCCTTGCGCATCGGTGCGCGTCATGAACAAACGGCCCAGGCGGTACTGGGCCTCAACGCTGCCAAAGCGGGCCGCGGCGCAGTAATGCTGTGCCGCCAAGGCCGAATCGCGCCGCTGTTGCGCTTCGTGCCCCTGCTCGATCCAGCGTGACAAACGGGGGGGCTCGTCGGTCCATTCGGGCGGCGCGTCCTGGGGCATGGCCAAGGCTTGGCTGGCCACCAAACAGGCCCCCAAGCCGAATCGGCTTCCAAGGACTCGCCAAGGTGTCATGATTTGGACGGTTTTTTTCGACCGAGGTTGATGCCGTGCGCGTGGCGGCTCAGCGCAAAGGAGCAGAAAAGCTTCATCCACAGCGTCACGCCTGCGGCTGCGATCCAGTTGTCTCTGTCCAGCGCCTGGAACACCAGCACCGCCAACAGCACCCCCACGATCACGATGCCACCGACGAAATTGATCGCCATTTCGTAAGGCGCGTAGCGAGCGACGTTGGGCGGTGGCAAGCCTTTTTTCAAAGCCACTTCGGAAAAATCACGCTTGACCAGGATGCGCCAAGCACGGCGAATCCAGAAAAATGCCACTGGAACCAGGGCCAGGAGGAAGACCCAGTCCAGGATGGCAATGCTCACACCCCAATCCATATGCGATACCTTGTTGGTTTATAGGGAACTATTTTCGTCCAAACGCGACTGCAGTTCAAATGCCCGCCAGGGGCGGCCACGCTGCAAGCCATGTCACCAAGAAAAAACCCCGCCAGCATTGCGGCCAGCGGGGTCTGTGGAGCACTCACCCGATCAGCTCGTCACCGACCGGAGAACGGTCAAAACATCAGTGGGCAACCGCACCACCGGCACCTTTGGGGGTACGAACGGAGTCCACCAGTTCGGCGATGTGAGCCGGCACCGGTGCACCCATCTTGCTGACCACGTAGGCCACCGCGAAGTTCACCATCGCGCCGACGGTACCGAAGGCTTCAGGCGTGATCGTGAAGAAGCTGTTGGCGCCACCAATCAGGTCCAGATAGTCGGTACCCTTGATGAAGAAGATGCCCTTGTGTGCGAACACGTAGAACAGCGTCACGAACAAGCCAGCCAACATGCCCGCGGTGGCACCTTTGCCGGTGATGGTCTTGCTGAAGATGCCCATCATGATCGCCGGGAAGATCGTCGACGCGGCAATACCGAAGGCCAGGGCCACGGTACCGGCGGCGAAGCTCGGCGGGTTCAGACCCAGCCAACCGGAGATCACGATCGCCACAGCCATGGAGATCTTGCCGGCCAGCAGCTCGTTCTTCTCGCTGATGTTCGGGTTGATGGAACCCTTGATCAGGTCGTGAGACACGGCAGAGGAAATCGCCATCAGCAGACCAGCAGCGGTCGACAGAGCAGCAGCCAGACCACCGGCGGCCACCAGCGCGATCACCCAGTTCGGCAGTTGCGCAATTTCCGGGTTGGCCAACACGATGATGTCGGCGTTCACGGTCAGCTCGTTGCCCTTCCAGCCAGCGGCGGCAGCCTTGGCCTTCACAGCCTCGTTCTTGGTGGCGTCGTTGTAGAACTGGATGCGGCCGTCGCCGTTCTTGTCCTCAAACTTCAGCAGGCCGGTTTTTTGCCAGCGCTTCATCCACTCCGGACGCTCGTCGTACTTCAGGCTGGCTTCAGCACCGAACAGATCGCCATTGGCCTTGACCACGTCGGGCTTCACGACCATCTGACCATCGGGACCAGCGCTGATACCAACCGCAGTGTTCACGGTGCCGAACAGGTTCAGGCGAGCCATGCCACCCACAGCCGGAGCGGTGGTGTACAGCAAGGCGATGAACACCAGGGCCCAGCCAGCGGACGAACGGGCGTCAGCCACTTTCGGCACGGTGAAGAAGCGAACGATCACGTGCGGCAGACCGGCGGTACCGATCATCAGCGACACGGTGTAGAAGAACATGTTCAGCGTGGAGCCCGCCGAAGACGTGGTGTATTGGCCAAAGCCGAGGTCTGTCACCACTTGGTCCAGCTTGGTCAGCAGGGCGACGTCGGTGCCAGCCAGGTCAGCACCCAGACCCAACTGGGGCAGGAACACGCCAGACAGGTTCAAGGAGATGAAGAGGGCCGGGATCACGTAAGCCAGAATCAGCACGATGTACTGAGCCACCTGGGTGTAGGTGATGCCCTTCATGCCGCCGAACACGGCGTAGAAGAACACGATGGCCTGACCGATGTAGATACCGGTTTCGCTGCTCACGTTCAGGAAGCGGGCAAAGGTCACGCCCACACCGGTCATCTGACCGATGATGTAGGTCGTGGAAGCCACCAGCAAGCACACCACCGCCACGGTACGGGCGGTTTGCGAGTAGTAGCGATCACCAATGAACTGGGGCACGGTGAACTTGCCGAACTTGCGCAGGTACGGAGCCAGCAAGCAAGCCAGCAACACATAGCCGCCGGTCCAGCCCATCAGGAACACGGCGCCGCCGTAGCCCATGTTGGAGATCAGGCCGGCCATCGAGATGAACGAAGCGGCCGACATCCAGTCGGCGGCCGTGGCCATGCCGTTGGTGACCGGGTGCACGCCGCCGCCAGCCACGTAAAACTCGGAGGTACTGCCTGCACGCGCCCAGAAGGCGATGCCCAGGTACAACGCAAAGGTCGCACCCACGATGAGGTAGGTTAGGGTTTGGAGTTCCATTTTGATTGCGTCCTTGTCGGATTCAGTCTTCCTGCATGCCGAACTGGCGGTCGATGTCACCCATCTTCTTGGCGTACCAGAAGATCAGCGCAATGAACACGTAGATGGAGCCCTGCTGGGCGAACCAAAATCCGAGGGGATACCCCCCCAAGCTGATACCGTTGAGGGCAGGGGCGAAGAGGATGCCGGCGCCATAGGACACCAGAAACCAAATCACCAGCACCTTGGTCAGCAACGCAAGGGTCGCCGACCAATAGGCCTTGGCGTTGTTTTCACTAGACATGAACGTCATCTCCTGAAGTGAGGCTTTTTGTCGAGCGGCCGCAGCCGCCATGTTCGACCACCGCAATGGGTATTTGCGACCGTCTGACCGACTGTTACGGGCGAGGCTTACAGCGAACTGAACTGCGTCCTGCCAAGCCGTCAAACCTAGGGAAACTCCCAGTAAATGAGGCAGCCATAAAAAAAGCCGGTGGGGCTGGAACCCCACCGGCTTGGCATACCGGGGTGCACAGGACGAGCCCATGCCCCACCCAAACGGGTCAGTGACCAGAGGCGCCAGCAGCCCCCAAACCCGTTTCGGAACGCACCTTCTGGGTGATGAAGGCTTCGCGCTCGGACTGGGCCTGCTTGCTGTTGTCCAGGATGGAGAACAGCCACACGCCCACAAAGCCGATGGTCATGGAGAACAGGGCCGGCGAGCTGTACGGGAACCAGGCGGAACCCTTGGGGTTACCCAGGGTGGCTTCCCACACCGACGGCGACACGATGGTGAGCGCCACAGAGGACACCAGGCCCAGGAAGCCACCGATCACGGCGCCCTTGGTGGTGCAGCCCTTCCACAGCATGGACAGGAACAGCACCGGGAAGTTGGCGGACGCAGCGATCGCGAAAGCCAGTGACACCATGAAGGCGATGTTCTGCTTCTCGAACGCGATGCCCAGAACCACGGCGATCACGCCCAGGGCCAGGGTGGTGATGCGGGACACTTTAAGCTCGGAGGCGCTGTCGGCGTTGCCCTTCTTGATCACGGTGGCGTACAGGTCGTGCGAGACGGCAGAGGCGCCCGAGAGCGTCAGGCCGGCCACCACGGCCAGGATGGTGGCGAAGGCCACAGCCGAGATGAAGCCGTAGAACACGTTGCCGCCCACAGCCTTGGCCACCAGCACCGCGGCCATGTTAGCCGTGCCGGCGCCGCCGTGGATGATGCCCTTGGCGGTGTCGGCGTACTCGGGGTTGGTCAGCACCAGGGTGATGGCGCCGAAGCCGATGATGAAGATCAGCACGTAGAAGTAACCGATCCAGGTGGTGGCCCAGAACACAGACTTGCGGGCTTCCTTCGCGTCGGGCACGGTAAAGAAGCGCATCAGGATGTGGGGCAGACCGGCGGTACCGAACATCAGTGCCATGCCGAAGGAGATGGCGGAGATCGGGTCCTTGATGAAACCGCCCGGGCCCATGATGGACAGGCCGGCAGCCGCGGCCTCCTCGGGTGTCTTGCCGGCGTTGGCAGCGATGGCGGTTTTCACTTCCACGCCTTTGGCAAACAGCGCCTCGGGGCTGAAGCCGAACTGAGACAACACCATGATGGCCATGAAGGTCACGCCCGACAGCAGCAGCACGGCCTTGATGATCTGCACCCAGGTGGTGGCGGTCATGCCGCCGAACAGCACGTAGATCATCATCAGCGCGCCGACGATGATGACGGCATACATGTAGTCCAGACCGAACAGCAGCTTGATGAGCTGGCCGGCGCCGACCATTTGGGCGATCAGGTAGAACGCGACCACGACCAGCGTGCCCGAGGCCGCGAAGGCGCGGATCGGGGTCTGCTGGAAGCGGTAGCCGGCCACGTCGGCGAAGGTGAACTTGCCGAGGTTGCGCAGGCGTTCGGCCATCAGGAAGGTGATGACGGGCCAGCCGACCAGAAAGCCGATCGAGTAGATCAGGCCGTCGTAACCGTTGGCCATGACCGCCGCAGAAATACCCAGGAAGGACGCGGCGGACATGTAGTCACCCGCGATGGCCAGGCCATTCTGAAAACCGGTGATGCCGCCACCGCCGGTGTAGAAATCGGCGGCCGACTTGGTTTTGGCGGCGGCCCACTTGGTGATGTAGAGCGTGCCGGCGACGAACGCGCCGAACATGACGATGGCCGTCCAGTTGGTGGCCTGTTTGGTGGCCTCGCCCACGTCACCACCGGCGGCGAAGGCGGCACCGGCGACCAGCAGGGCCAGCAGTGCAGTGAGGCTGTTGCGAAGGGAGTGCATCATTTGGCGGCGTCCTTCAGGATTTCTTTGGTCAGGGCGTCAAATTCGCTGTTGGCGCGGCGCACATAGATGCCGGTGATGACGATGGTGAACACGATGACGCCAAAACCAATGGGGATGCCGATGGAGGTCACACCTTCGCCCAGGGGCTGGGCCAGGAAGGGCTTGTTGAACGCGATCAGAGCGATGTAGCCGTAGTAAACGACCAGCATCAGGATGGCCAGAAACCAGCCAAAACCGTTGCGCTTGCTTTGCAGCTCTTTGTACTTGGGATTCTTCAGAATCCGGTCGACAACTGGATCACTCATGGAGTGGCTCCTATCAGGACAGTGGGTGAATTGGAGTTGTGTTGATGTGTCGTTAACACACATAACCATTGTCAATTCAGGCACTGACGACCCACTGACTGGGCGCTGACGGTGGTCTTACGAGAAGCGCACAACGGCGCCTCGCCAGCGTGGGCGAGGACGGACTGACCGCTGAAGGAGTATCAGGTGGGTTGGGCGATGGTGCAGTCGCTTTGCGACACACCGGCCGATTCAAAGCTGGCCATCTCGCGCAAAATGGCAGCGGCAGACACGAGCAAAGGCCAGGCCAACGCGGCCCCTGAGCCCTCGCCCAGGCGCAGGCCCAGGTCCAGCAAAGGCTGGGCCTTCAGGTGCGCCAGCATGAGCGCATGGCCTCGCTCGCCGGACTGGTGCGCGAACACGCAGCGCTGCAGCACCTGGGGTTGCAGGCGGGCAGCCACCAGCACCGCAGCGGTGGTGATGAAACCGTCCACCACCACCACGCGGCGCTGGGCGGCGGCCTGCAGCACCGCCCCCACCATGGCGGCGATTTCAAAGCCGCCCATGGCGGCCAGCACGTCCAGGGGCTCGGTGGCGTCGGGGTGGCGCTGCAGCACCTCGCGCAGCACCGCCACCTTGCGCTGCACGGCAGCGGCGTCCAGGCCGGTGCCAGCGCCGGTGCAGTCCACAATGTCCAGTCCGGTCAGGCGGGCCATCAGCAGCGACGCGGCGGAGGTATTGCCAATGCCCATTTCTCCGAGCAGGAGCACGTTGCCGGGCAGTTCATCCACCAGGGCCTGGCCGTGGGCCAGCGCCTGTTCGCACTGGGCGCGGGTCATGGCCGGCTGGGCACTGGCATCGGCCGTGCCATGGGCCACCTTGCACAGGCGCAGGCCCGGGCGGGGTGCGAAGTCGTGGCGCACGCCGCAGTCCATCACCGTCAAGCCAATGCCA
>CAZSZN010000059.1:0-9833 GCA_964610405.1 uncultured Macromonas sp.
CCGCTGAAAGCATCTAAGCGGGAAACTCGTTCCAAGATGAGATCTGCCGGGGCCTAGAGCCCCCTGAAGGGTCGTTGTAGACCACGACGTTGATAGGCTGGGTGTGGAAGTGCAGCAATGCATTAAGCTAACCAGTACTAATTGCCCGTGCGGCTTGACCCTATAACTTTGAACTGCTCAAAAGCAGATCGAAGGAACACGTTCATGTCGTATCAACTCGGCAACAACGAATCAGCGAACAACGCAATCAAAACAGCTTCGACTCTATGAATTCGCTGTGCAGTCCTGGACTGCATGGCAACCCGTTATGCCTGACGACCATAGCAAGTTGGTCCCACTCCTTCCCATCCCGAACAGGACAGTGAAACGACTTCGCGCCGATGATAGTGCAGATCCCTGTGTGAAAGTAGGTCATCGTCAGGCTGTTATGTGAACAAACCCCGAATCCCGTCTCCACGGGTTCGGGGTTTTTTCTTGCTGGGAGCACTTTCATGCAGACTCTGAATTACACCCGAGCCCAATCGTTGCCTGACCTTTTGTCGCGCCGCATTGTGATTTTGGATGGTGCGATGGGCACCATGATTCAGCGGTTTCGCCTCGGTGAGGCGCAATACCGGGGCGAAGGATTGTCTGCGGGCTGGCCTTCAGACACACGATTCCAGGCCTGCACGCAGGACGTCAAGGGCAACAACGAATTGTTGAGCTTGACGCGCCCGGATGTGATCAGCCAGATTCATGAGGGCTATTTGGCCGCCGGTGCGGACCTGATTGAAACAAACACTTTCGGCGCCACCACCGTGGCTCAGGATGATTACGGGCTTGACGCCTATGCGCGCGAAATGAACGTGATTTCAGCCCGTCTCGCGCGGCAGGCTTGTGACAAATTCTCCACGCCCGATCGTCCACGTTACGTTGCCGGTGCGTTGGGCCCGACGCCAAAGACGGCAAGCATCAGTCCCGATGTCAATGACCCTGGGGCGCGCAACATCACCTTTGACGAATTGTGTTCGGCCTATTTGGAGCAGGTGGAGGGCTTGGTCGAGGGGGGGGCGGATGTGTTGCTGGTCGAAACCATTTTCGACACGCTCAATGCGAAAGCCGCATTGTTTGCGATCGAGACGTTTTTTGACGCTTCGGGGGAGCGCTTGCCGGTGATGATCAGCGGAACGGTGACCGATGCGTCGGGCCGCATCCTCAGCGGGCAAACGGTTTCGGCATTCTGGGCCAGCGTGAGGCATATTCAACCGTTGTCGGTGGGCTTGAACTGTGCCTTGGGCGCGGCGTTGATGAAGCCTTACATACAAGAACTGGCGAAGGTGGCGGAAGGAACGTACATCAGCTGTTACCCGAATGCCGGTTTGCCCAACCCCATGAGCGACACCGGGTTTGACGAGACGCCAGCCGATACATCCCGTTTGCTGCACGAGTTTGCGGCGGATGGCTTGGTGAACATCGTGGGTGGATGTTGTGGAACCACGCCTGACCACATTGGTGCCATCGCGAAAGTCGTGTCTGGCCAGAGGCCTAGACATCCGTTCGCTGCGTACAGCGCATGAGCTGAGCGGCAGGTTCCTCGGAAGGGACGTCGTTGAACTTTGCGTGTCGCTGTACAACAGTGCAAAGGGCGCAGTGGGAAACAAGCCTATACTGCGGGAAAGATCATTTTCCTGGCCCCTGCAACTGTGCACCCCGACCAGCTTCAATTCGACGAGGTAAAGCGCTTGTTCGCGCAGGCGGGGCGGGCTTGGCCGAATGCGGGGCTGATGGGCGACGCCGCCTTTTTACAAGCGGTGATCGATGGGTTGTGTGAGCTGTCGTTGCTCGACTCACTCTCCGGCGTGGCCAACCGCCGGGCGTTCAGTGCCTTGATGTCCCAGGAGTTGGACCGCGTCGCCCGCGCGGGCGAGTCGGCATTGTTGCTGACGGTGGACATCGACCATTTCAAACGCATCAATGACACGTTTGGCCACGCTGCGGGTGACGATGTGATCAAGGCGGTGGCCCGTGCAATGGTGGAGACCGTGCGCCCGATGGACACGGTGGCGCGGATCGGCGGCGAAGAGTTCGCGGTGGTGTTGCCGAATTGCGGCCCGGCCTTCGGTGCGGTCGTGGCGGAACGGCTCCGCGCGGCGGTGGAGCGCATGCAGGTGATGCACCACGGACAAGCGCTGGCGGTGACGGTGAGTGGTGGTGGGGCCTTTGCCCCGCCTTGGGTGCGCAGCAGTGCCGAAACCTGGATGGAGCGTGCCGACGAGCAGCTGTACCGCGCCAAGCGCGAAGGGCGCAATCGCATGTGCCTGGAGCCGACTACGTCCAGCGATGTGAGCGCCGAAGAAAAAGGTTTGTTGTTTGCATGGGGTTCGCCGGACGGCCTTATGATCGACAACACGTCGCCGCATTGACCCGCCATAACCCGATGACACTCACTCCAGCTTCAACCACACAGACGCCACGCGGTGAAGGTGTGGTGCTGCGGCCATCGAAGGGCAAGGTGATTGCGGTCACCAGTGGCAAGGGCGGCGTGGGGAAAACCTTTTTGTCGGCCAACCTGGCGGCGGCGCTGACACGGCGGGGCCTGAAGGTGTTGGTGTTGGACGCCGACTTGGGCCTGGCCAATCTGGATGTGGTGCTCAACCTCTACCCGAAGTTGACCTTGCACGATGTGTTCACCGGCAAAGCCACGTTGGAGGATGCCATCCTCAAGGCGCCGGGTGGATTTTCGGTGTTGCTGGCCGGGTCGGGGATGGTGGAGTACTCGCGCCTGACGCCTGAAGTCCGCGAAGACTTCCTGAAGCTGATGGCCGACGTGGTGCCACGTTACGACGTGGTGTTACTCGACACCGGAGCGGGCATTTCCGACGTGGTGCTGTTCGCGTTGTCCCTGGCCTCCGAAATTGTGCTGGTGGCGACGCCGGAGCCGACCTCGCTGACCGATGCCTATGCCACGATCAAGGTACTGGCCACGCAGCAGCAGCGCCAGCAGGTGCGCCTGGTGGTGAACCAGGCCCAGCGCCCTGGCGATGGCAAGGCTATTACCAACCAGCTGCAGGCGGTGTTGAACCGTTTCCTGGGGCAGTCGGCCGCCCGTTTGAACGCCGTGGAGACGGGCCGGACGCTGTCGCCTTTGATCCGTTTGGTGCACATGGGCGATGTGCCGGTCGACAACGCGGTGAAGGAGGCGGTGATGCGCCGTCAACTGCTGTTGGTCCACACGCCCAGTTCGCCGGCCGGCTTGGCGGTGGCGCAAATCGCCGGGCGTTTGGTGGACACGGTGATCCAGCCTGAGGACCGTGCCTGATCCCCGGCCTCGCCCGCACGGTGGCTTGACTGGGGTGATCGCATGAGTTTGAACGCCACGGGGGCCGAGCCCACTTTGCCTCTGCCCACTGCCCTGCCGCCCCGTTTGGCGCGGGTGGCGCAGCAGCTCAGTGCCGATGAGGATTTCCCCGCTGTCTCGACGCAGATCTTCCGGGTGATGCACCTGGCCGATCATGAACGCGAGAGCTTGCGGACCTTGACGCAGGAAATCCTCAAGGACGTGGCGCTGACCAACAAGCTGTTGCGGGTGGTGAACGCTGCCCGTTACGCGGGGCACCAGGATGGTGTGGGCACGGTGTCGCGGGCGATCAGCCTGTTGGGGGTGTCTGCGGTGCGCCAACTGGCTTTGAGTCTGGTGTTGCTGGAGCACCTGGAAAACAAGCACCAGGTGCATTGGCTGCGGCAGACGTACCTGAAAACCCTGCTGACGGCCCATGTGGCGGTGGCCCTGAGCAGTGGCCAGGCGGAACCTGAACAGGCGTTTTTGACCGCGATGTTCCAGTCCTTGGGGCCGGTGGTGGCGCTGTGCCATTTTCCCGCAGTGACCGAGGTGCTGGCGGGTGATGAGACGCCAGGCTACGACGCCTTGCAGTTGGCCACGCAGCGGGCGTTGGGGGTGAGCCTGGATGAACTGGGTGGCCTGATTGCCACCCTGTGGTCGTTGCCGGACACGGTGCGCCGGGCCATGGAGCGTCCGCAAGGCAAGCCGCCGCTGCGGCCGCCGCAAGACGTGAGCGAACGGCTGCGCTGGGTGGCTCGGGCGGCGTCGGAGGTGTCGGATTTGCTGTGCCGCACCGATGCGGCAGACCCCGCCACGGTGGAGCGCACGGTGCGTGGTTTTTTGCCGGTGTTGGGGCAGACGTTGGAGTCGGCCACAGGCCGTTTGGCGCAGGCGCGGTTGGACTGGGTTCAGGCTGCGGGGGCTTTGGGCTTGGAGGCCGAGCTGCAGCGCTGGGCGCCCAAGCTGGCCCCCTCTCCCGAGGTCGGACGCCGCGTGCTGCCCGCCACCTCCCAGGAGGTGTCCCCCGAACAGGTGTTAGCGCAAGGTTTGGACGACATCACCGCAGCGATGGTGGATGGGGGGGATGCCCAGGACCGGGCCCGCATGGGTCTGGAGGCGATTTGCCGCGCGCTGGGGCTGACGCGCGCCGTTCTGTGTCGGCAGCAACCCGGCGCGAGCGGCCTGAAAGGGTGGATCGGTCTGGGTGAAGGGGGCGAGGGCCTGTGCCAGCGCATGGTGCTGCGTCCCGGAGCCTCCGACGACACCCTGTCCACCTTGAGTGGCACGGGGCGGGATACGTGGGTGCCTGAGTTGCAGCGGGCGAATTGGGCCACGCGTCTGCCGGCGTGGTTGGCGCCGCCCATGGGGGGTGGCCTGCTGCTGATGCCCTTGCACCAGGGCACGCGCCTGGTGGGCGTGATTTACGCCGACGGCACCGACGGCCGCCGCATGTCGGCCGACATTCCGGGGCGCACCTTGTTGCTGAGCTTGCGCCGCTTGCTGGTCATGGCGGTGATGGCGCCACCGCCGTGACTTCGATCTCGACCTGGGCCTCGTGTTCGACCAGTGCCTTGACCTCCACGCAGGTCATGGCCGGGAAGTGTCGGCCCATCACCTCGCGGTAGACCGCGCCCAGTTCACGCAGCCGCTGGTTGTATTCGTCCCGGTTGGTGATGTACCAAGTCATGCGCACCATGTGCTCGGGGCCCGCCCCGGCGCTGTGAAGCACCGCCAGCACATTGCGCAAGGCCTGGCGGCATTGGTCGATGAAATCGGTGGACTCGAACTGTTGGTGGCCGTTCCAGCCGATCTGGCCGCCCACGAACACCATGCGGTCGCCCACGCTGAGGGTGACGGCCATGCCGTTGGCGTAGCCTTTGGGTTCGGCCCAGCCGGGCGGGTGCAAGTGTTGGATCGTGGGCATGGCGTCAGGGTGTGGGGGTGGACGAAGGCTGGGCACGTTGGCGCAGCAGGTAGCGTTGCAGCTTGCCGGTTTCGGTGCGCGGCAGGCGGTCAAGGAATTCAATGGCGCGCGGGTATTTGTAGGGTGCCAATTGCTGCTTGACGTGCTCTTGCAGAGCTTCGACCATGCGCTGATCGCCCGCATGACCGGGTTTGAGCACGCAGTACGCTTTGACGATCATGCCGCGTTCCTCGTCGGGTTGACCGACCACGCCGCACTCGGCGACGGCGGGGTGGCGCATCAGCGCGTCCTCCACTTCGGGGCCGCCGACGTTGTAGCCGGCGGTGATGATCATGTCGTCGGCCCTGGCCTGGTAAAAGAAGTAGCCGTCATCGTCTTGCACAAACGCATCGCCGGGGTAGTTCCAGCCTTGGCGGACGTAGTTGCGCTGGCGTTCGTCGTCGAGGTAGCGGCAACCGGTGGGGCCCACGACCGCGAGTTTGCCCACGGTGCCGCGCGGGACTTCGTGGCCTTCATCATCGACCACCTTGGCCTGGTAGCCGGGCACGACCCGGCCGATGGCACCGCGCCGGATGTCGGCCCCGGCCGAGGAGATGAAGATGTGGAACATTTCGGTGGCGCCGATGCCATCGACCATGTCGAGGCCGGTGGCGCTTTTCCAGAGCTGTCGGGTGGTGTCGGGCAGCCCTTCGCCGGCGCTGACGCTGATGCGCAGGCTGGGCAGCCCCTGCGCCTGGGCGAACGGCGCCATCTGGCGGTACAACGTGGGGGCGGTGTAGCACACGGTGACGCCGTGCCGCGCCATCGCCTCCACCATGCCTTTCGGGGTGTAGGGCTGGTCCGGAAAGTAGACCGAGGCCCCGGCCCAGATTGGGAACACCAGCAAGCCGCCCAGCCCGAAGGTGAAGGCCAGCGGCGGCGAGCCGGCGACGATGTCGCTGGGCGTGAGGCGCAGCACGTGGCGGGGCCAGGTTTCGCAGGCGGCGGCCAAGTCGAGGTGGGTGTGGATCGCCGCTTTGGGCACGCCGGTGGTGCCCGAGGTGAAGGCGAGCAACGCGACGTCGGTGGCGGCGGTGGGACAAGGTGGCTCGCCGGTGGGGCACGCCACCAGCCGCGCTTCCAGGCTACCGGCGTGGTCCGGTGAGGCGTTGAAGGCGAGGGTGGGCAACTGACCGCCGGTGGCGCTGTCCAGCTCGCCCAGCAGGGCTTGGTCGCACAGCGCCAGGGCGGGTTCCGACTTGCGGATGATCTCGCTCAATTCCTTGGCGCGCAGCAGTGGCATGGTGGCCACGGCGACGAGCCCGCAACGCACCACCGCCAGCCACACCAAAGCCATGCCGATGGAGTTGCCCCCGCGCAGCAGCACCCGGTTGCCCGGTTGCAGGCGAAGTTCATGGGTCAGCAGATGGGCAATGCGTTCAACTTCACGCAATGCCTGGGCGTAGGTCAGCAAACGCAGATCGCTGCGGAACAAGGGCCGGTCGCCCCAGCCCCGGGTGTGCACGGCGTCGTCCAGCAGGCGTTGTACGAGGTTGAGCTGGGGTGGGAACTGCAGTTCGGGCAGGTTGTAGACCAGTTGCGGCCAGGCGTCTGGCGGCGGCATGCGGTCGTGGACGAAACGATCGGTTTGCGCGCTGCGGGCGGGGGGCTGGTTCATGGCGTGACTCCGGCGCTGGGGTTCAGGCTTGCAGGGCGGCTTTGCCGAGGATGAGTAATTGCACTTCGGACGCGCCTTCGTAAATGCGCAAGGCGCGGATGTCGCGGTACAGGCTCTCGATCTTTTGCCCGACCTGGACGCCGAGCCCGCCGTGCATTTGCAGTGCCATGTCGATGACGCGCTGCGCGTTTTCGGTGGCGGTGAGCTTGGCCATGGCGGCGGCGGCGGTGTAGCTGCGGGGCAGGGGCTGGTCGGCCGGGCTGGTGTCGCGCAGCCAGGCGGCGCGGTAGGTGAGCAGGGCAGCGGCTTCGACCAGCGCCGTCATTTCGCCCAGCCGGGCTTGGGTGAGTTGCAGGTCGGCCAGGGTGGCACCGAACATCTGGCGCCGTTGTACGTGGGCGGTGGCTTCGGCCAAAGCCCGCCGGGCCATGCCCAGCGCCGCGCCCGCGACCGAAGTGCGGAAAATGTCCAGCGTTCGCATGGCGAGTTTGAAGCCGCCGTTCAGCGGGCCCAGCAGCGCGTTGGGTGGTAGGGTGCAGGCTTGGAACTGCAGTGCGGCCACCGGGTGGGGCGCCATGAGCTGAAGGTGGTGGCTGCTGTCCAGCCCGGGCTGCCCGGCCGGCACAATGAACGCGCTGATGCCGCGCGAGCCGGCGGCGGGATCGGTTTTGGCGAAGGTGACGTAGAAGTCGGCCATGTCGCCGTTGCTGATCCAGGTTTTGCTGCCGTCGAGTTGCCAGCCGGCGGCCGTGGCCTGGGCTTGGCAGCGCAGGGCAGCGACGTCGGAGCCGGCCTCCGGCTCGCTCAAGGCGAAGGCCGCGATGTGTCGGCCTTGGGCGACCGCTGGCAGGTGTGCTGCCTGCTGCTGGGGCGTGCCAGCCAGGGTGATGGCGCCGGAGCCCAGGCCCTGCATGGCGAAAGCAAAGTCGGCCAGGGGGGAGTAGTAGGCCAGGGTTTCGCGCGCGATGACCAGCGCCCGCGCGTCGAGTTGGGGCAGGGCGCCGCCAAAGGCCGCTGGCACACAGTAGCGCAGCCAACCGTCGGCGCCAAGGCGTTGCACCCAGTCTCGGCAGGCGATGCGGTCGTCGCGTTCGTCCACGGTTTGTTGCAGGGTCCAGGCGCTCAAGCCCTGGCCAAGCGCGCGGTGCGCGGCGTCGAAGAACGGCAGTTGCCAGGGCGTTTGCGGCGGGCTGGCGGGCGCGCTTTGGTGGGGGTGTGGTTGTTCGAAGGCGACCACGGCCTCAGTCCCCTTCAAACACCGGCCGTTGCTTGGCCACAAAGGCTTCGTAGGCACGCCGGAAGTCCTGCGTCTGCATGCAGATGGCCTGGGCCTGGGCTTCGGCTTCGATCGCCTGCTCCAGCGGCATGGCCCATTCCTGGTGCAGCATGGTTTTGGTCATGCCATGGGCGAAGGTGGGGCCGTTGGCGAGTTCCCGCGCCATTTGGTGGGCGGCGACCACGAGCGCGTCGGGCGCATGCAACTGGTTGAAGAAACCCCAGGACAGACCTTCTTCGGCGGACATGGCGCGGCCGGTGAACAGCAGCTCGCTCGCGCGGCCCTGGCCGATCATGCGGGGCAGCAGGGCGCAGGCGCCCATATCCGCCCCGGCCAGGCCGACGCGGGTGAACAGGAAGGCGGTTTTGGCGCGGGGCGTGCCCAAGCGAAGGTCGCTGGCCAAGGCCAGCATGGCCCCGGCCCCGGCGCACACGCCATCGATGGCGGCGACGATGGGTTGCGGGCAGGCGCGCATGGCTTTCACCAGGTCGCCGGTCATGCGGGTGAAGGCGAGCAGTTCGGGCATGGTCATGCGGGTGAGCGGGCCGATGATTTCGTGCACATCGCCACCGGAGCAGAAGTTGTCGCCCGCGCCGTGCAGCACCACGGCCCGCACGTCGGTGGCATAGGGCAGGGCACGGAACCAGTCGCGCAGCTCGCCATAGGACTCGAAGGTCAGCGGGTTCTTGCGCTCAGGCCGGTTCAGCGTCACGGTGGCAACGCCGTCCGCCAGGTGGCAGGCGAAGTGTTGGGGCGCGTGGTCGCCCAGCGCGCGGTACTGCGGCTGCATCGGGTTGTCGTGGCGGATGGGGTGCTTCATGGGGCGGCGTTCTGGTGTTTCTTGACTTTCCCCAACAGCCGGTGGAGCTGTTCGAGGTCGCGCAGGCTCAGGCCTTCAAACGCTTCGACGATCCAGGCTTCATGGGCGAGGGCCATTTCGGAGAAGGCGGCGTGGCCGGCCGGGGTCAGCCGCACGCGGAAGGCGCGGCGGTCTTCTTCCACGCCCACGCGCTCGACCAAACCTTCGGCCACCAGTTGGTCGGTGATGCCGGTGACGTTGCCGCCGGTCACCATCAGCCGGTGCGACAGCTCCTTCATCTTCAGGCCCTCGGGGTGGCGCTCCAGTTGGGCCATGAGGTCGAAGCGCGGCAGGGTGGTGTCGAAGTGTTCGCGCAGCCGGGTGCGGACGCGCTTTTCAATCAGTTGGGTGCAGGTGAGCAGCCGCAACCAGAGGCGCAGGGCTTCTGGATGTTCGCTGTGGGCGCGGGCTTCGAGGTCGAGTGGGGCGTTCATGGTGGGGGTTCAGGCGCGTGCGCGCGCGAGTTCGCGGTAGAGCTGGTCGCGCCCGCTGAGGTAGGGCAAGGGCCAGTCCACGGCGCGGCTTTGCAGCTGGGCCGCCTGGTGCAGGGTCCAGGCCGGGTCGGCCAGGTGCGGGCGGGCAATGGCGCACAGGTCGGCGCGGCCGGCGCCGATGATGCTATTGGCGTGGTCGGCTTCGGAAATCGCACCCACGGCCATGGTGAGGATGCCGACTTCGTTGCGGATGCGGTCGGCGAACGGGGTTTGGTACATGCGGCCGTACACCGGCTGGGCGGCGCGGGTGGTCTGGCCGGAGGAGACGTCGATCAGGTCGCAGCCGGCGGCCTGGAACAGGCGC
>CAZSZN010000059.1:9843-15100 GCA_964610405.1 uncultured Macromonas sp.
GCATCGTCGGGGGTGTTGCCGCCCGGCGCCCAGTCGTGGGAGGAGATGCTCACGCTCATCGGACGCTCGGAAGGACACACGGCGCGCATCGCGCGGAACACCTCCAGCGGGTAGCGGCAGCGGTTGTCGAGTGAGCCACCGTACTCGTCGGTGCGCTGGTTGGTGAGCGGGCACAGGAAGCTGGACAACAGGTAGCCGTGGGCGCAGTGCAGTTCCAGCCAGTCGAAGCCGGCGTCGGCCGCGCGCTGGGTGGCCGCGACGAAGGCGGCGGTCATGGCGTCCATGTCGGTGCGGGTCATGGCGCGGGGCACCTGGTTTTGTGGGCCGTAGGGCACAGGGCTGGCTGCCCACAGGGGCCAGTTGGGTGCGGCGGCCGGGTCGTTACTGGCGTTGGGCAGCGGTTCGTCGGTGGCTTCCCAGCCGCGCTGGGTGGAGCCCTTGGGACCGCTGTGCCCCAGTTGCAGGCCGATGGCGGCGCTGGATTCGCAGTGCACAAAGTCCACCACCCGGGCCAGGGCGTCGGCTTGCGTGTCGTTCCACAGGCCAGGGCAGCCCAGCGTGATCCGCCCATTGGCCGTGGGGCTGGTCATTTCGACCATCACCAGGCTGGCACCGCCGACGGCGCGGGCACCCAGGTGCACCAGGTGCCAGTCGTTGACAACGCCGTCCTGCGCCTTGTACTGGGCCATGGGCGAGACGACGATGCGGTTCTTCAAGCGCAGACCGCGCACCTGCAGCGGCAGGAGCATGGGCGGGGTGGGGGCCACCGTTGGCGCGGCCGCAGGTGTGCTTGCGCCCGCCCGCTGGGCCAGCCACTGCTCGTAGCCTTCCAGCCACCGGGCATCGCGCAGGCGCAGGTTTTCGTGGCTGATGCGCTGGCTGCGGGTGAGCAGCGAATAGGCGAACTGCTCGATCTCCATGCCGGCGTAACGGTCCACATGCTCGAACCACTCGGTCGAGTTGCGGGCCGCATTCTGAATTTTCAGCACCTCCACACTGCGGCGGGCCTGGTAGCTGTCCAGCACCTGTTCCACGCTGCCGCCCTGGGCAAAGGCCTGGCTCAGGTCGATCGCGTCTTCCAGCGCGAGTTTGGTGCCACTGCCGATGGAGAAGTGGGCGGTGTGCGCGGCGTCGCCCATGAGCACGATGGGGATGCGCCGTCCGGCGATGTCTTGCCAATGCACCCAGGTGTCGCAAATGACGCGCGGGAAGCGAATCCAGATCGCCGAGCCGCGCAGGTGAGAGGCGTTGCTGATGAGGCGGTGGCCGTCCAGGTGCTGGGCGAACAGGCGCTCGCAAAACGCGATCGCGTTTTCCTGCGGCATTTGATCCAGTCCGTGGGCGCGCCACACCGCTTCGGGCGTTTCCACGATGAAGGTGGAGGTGTCGCCGTTGAACTTGTAGGCATGGGCCTGAAACCAGCCGTGCTCGGTCTGTTCGAACGCAAAGGTGAAGGCGTCGAACGTTTTGTGCGTGCCCAGCCAGACGAAGCGGCACTGGCGGGTGTCGATGTCGGGCTGGAAGGTGGTGGCGTAGCGGGTGCGGATGCGGCTGTTGAGCCCGTCGCTGGCGATCACCAGATCGGCCTGGTACTGCTGCGCCAGGGCCTGGTCGTCTTGCACATCGGTTTCAAACACCAGCTCCACCCCGAGCGCGAGGCAACGCGCTTGCAGGATGTTGAGCAGGTGCTTGCGCCCGATGCCGCAAAAGCCGTGACCGCCCGAACGCACCGAACGGCCCTTGAAAAACACCTCAATGTCGTCCCAGTGGTTGAACGCGTCGCCGATCTCGCGGGCGGTCTCGGCATCGGCCTGGCGCAGGTTGTCCAGCGTCGCGTCCGAGAACACCACGCCCCAGCCGAAAGTGTCGAACGGGCGGTTGCGCTCCACCACCACCACGCGGTGCGTCGGGTCCTGCTGCTTCATCAACAGGCCGAAATACAGGCCGGCGGGGCCGCCACCAATGCAAAGGATGTTCATGGTGAATTTGTTTAAGTGTCAACAAATTCTGAGGCCGTGGCGGCGAACGTGGGAGGGGGTTTTCCCTAGCCGCCGGCGTCTCTTGGCAAGTGCGGGGCGCGGTGCCACAATGGCTCAGAACCCCAAGCCCGCAGAAAGGAGCAAGCGATGCTGTACCGTTTCAAATGCAAGGCCACCGGTGACGTGGTGATGCTGGAACCCAACGGCAAGCAGGTGCTGGAGATCCTGGGCAAAGACCCGACGGGCCCCGGCATCATCCTGTTGGAGCAGATGCCGTCGGCGGTCAAGGCCTTGCGCGACGCGGTGTTCGAGGAGGAGTGTGAATTCGAGCGTCTGAAGCAGGAGGCCTTGGCGAAAGAGGAGGACATGCCCGATCCGGACCGGGTCAGCCTGCGCACCCGCGTGACGCCGTTCATTGACATGCTCAACCACTGCATGCGCGAAGGCTGCGAGGTGGTTTGGGGCGTTTGAGCGATCGACGCCGGGCTCCATAAAAAAACCACCCGCGTGACGGGCACGGGGGTGGTTGCTGCGGGGGCCGACCGAATCGGTCGACCGCCAAGCCACGTTCAGTCCGCGTATTGGCCTGCGGCGTCGATCACGGTTTTGAGCTGGGTGATCTGGTTGGCCACAAAGGCTTTGTGACCGGCCGGGGTGGCCCGTTTGTCCTTGACCACGATGGCGCCCAGCGCCTGTTGCTTCTTGATGAAGTCGGGGTCTTTCAAAGCCAGCAACAGCGCATCGTTGAGCTTTTTCTGCACCGCAGCCGGCGTGCCTTTGGGGGCGTACATGCCGTGCCAAATGGTGAGGTCAAACCCTTTGAGGCCCATTTCCTGCAGGCTGGGGTAATGCTTCAGGGTGGGGTGGTCGGACAGCGGTTTGGCGGTCGTGACCGCGAACGCCTTGACCCGACCGCCTTCGATCTGGCTCGTGGTGTTGGTGGTCTGGTCGCACATCACGTCCACCGTGCCGCCAATCAGGTCGTTCATGGCCGGCGCGGTACCGCGGTAGGCGATGGTGGCCATGGATTTGTCCAGCTTCACCGCGTACTGCCACATGAGGCCGCAGATGTGGGAGGCGGAACCCAGACCAGCGTGGGCCAGGTTGAGCTTGCCACCGTTGGCGCGGATGTAGGCTTCGAAGTCGCGGTAGGTGTTGGCGTTGAGCTTGTTGGAGCCCAGCAGCGTCATGGGCACGTCGTTGATCATGCCCAGGTATTCAAAGTCCTCCAGCGGCTTGTACTGCAGTTTGCGGTACAGGCCAGCGGTGGCCGCCATGCCAATGTGCCAGACCAGCAGGGTGTGGCCGTCTGGAGCCGCGCGTGCCACCTTGTTGGCGCCGATGGTGCCGCCCGCGCCAGCCGCGTTGTCCACCACGATGGTCGCGTTGTTCAGGTGTTTGCGCATGGCGTCGGCCAGTTGGCGCGCCACCGTGTCGGTCGGGCCACCGGCCGCGAACGGAACCACAAACGTGATGGGCTTGCTCGGGAATTCCTGGGCCGACACCGAGAATGCGGCTGCGGCTGCCACCACGAAGGTCGTGAGCTGTTTCATGCAAGTCTCCTAAAACTAAGAGCTTAGATCTTAGGGCGAGGTTCGGGCTTGTACATCCCGGAAATTACGTAGCCGGGGCCTAGGGTTTACGCATAGCTGCGCGCGTCTTCGATCACCTTGCCGTCGTTGGGCAACTCGCCCGTGGCCACCAGGCGGATGGTGGCGCCGAGTTTGGTCACATCCCGGACCGTGCTCGCCACCGCCTGCACGAAACCTTCGGGCGCTTGGGCGGGGTGGGCCACCTCCAGTTGCAGCTCCATTCGGTCGTCCGCCATTTGGCCCGAAACCACCAGGCGCGCCTTGCGGGCTTCGGGATGCCGGCGCAGCACTTCCGCCACCTGCGAGGGGTGCACGAACATGCCTTTGATTTTTGTGGTCTGGTCGGCGCGGCCCATCCACCCTTGGATGCGGGTGTTGGTGCGCCCGGTGGGGCAGGTGCCGGGCAGGATGGCCGACAGGTCGCCGGTGCCGAACCGCACCAGCGGGTAGTCGGGGTTGAGCACGGTGACCACGACTTCGCCAACTTCACCGTCGGGCACCGGGTCGCCGGTGCCAGGGCGTACGATTTCCAGCACCACCTGCTCGTCCAGCACCAGGCCCTGGCGGGCGCTGGTTTCGTATGCGATCAGGCCGGCATCGGCGGTGGCGTAGCACTGGTAGGTGGCCACGCCGCGTTCGCCCAGCCAGTCCCGCAGCGAGGGTGGGCAGGCTTCGCCCGACACCAGCGCCTTGCGCAAGGGCAGGCCCACGGCCGCCTGCTCGGCCTTTTCCACCAGGATGCGCAAAAAGCTGGGCGTGCCGGCGTAGGCGACCGGTCGCAGGTCGTGCATGGCGGCCAATTGCTGTTCGGTGTTGCCGACGCCGCCCGGGAACACCGTGCAGCCCAAGGCGTGGGCGCCGGCCTCCATGATCCAGGCGCCGGGCGTGAGGTGGTAGCTGAAGCAGTTGTGCACCAGGTCGCCGGCTTCGAAGCCGGCAGCAGCCATGGCGCGGCCCGAGCGCCAATAGTCACCCGCAGCGCCTTCGGGCTCGTAAATCGGGCCAGGCGATTGGTAGACGCGACGCGCCCCGCGCGTGTTCAGCAGGCCCGTCCAGCCGATGGTCGCAAAGCCACCGAACGGATCGCTGCCGCGCGCTCGGGAGGCTTGCTGGCGCTCCAGCAATTCGTGCTTGCGGACCACCGGCAGTCGAGCCAGGGCCTGGCGGTTGTTCACAGCGGTGGCGTCTACCGGAGCCAGCAGTTCGGCATAGGCGGCGCTGCGGCGTCGGGCGTGGTCGATGTGACCGGGCAGGGCCGCCATCAAAGCGGCTTCGCGGTCGGCCGGGGCGCGGGTTTCCAGCGCGTCAAAATGGGTGGGCATGCGGGTCTCCCGGGTCAGGCCAGCCAGCGTTTGCGGCGCTTGTAGCTTTTCACGTCCTTGAACGACTTGCGCTCGCCACCGCCCATGCCCAGGTAGAACTCTTTGACGTCTTCGTTGTTGCGCAGGTCGCTGGCGGCGCCGTCCATCACGACGCGGCCGCTTTCCATGATGTAGCCGTAGTCGGCGTACTTCAGCGCCATGTTGGTGTTCTGCTCGGCGATCAGGAAGGTGACCTTCTCTTTCTGGTTCAGGTCTTTCACGATCTCGAATACCTCCTCCACGATCTGCGGAGCCAGGCCCATCGATGGTTCGTCCAGCAGCACCACGCTGGGGTTGGTCATGAGCGCGCGGCCGATGGCGCACA
>CAZSZN010000060.1:0-14741 GCA_964610405.1 uncultured Macromonas sp.
AGCACCTGAACATCAAGCTGACCCGCGCCAAGCTGGAAAGCCTGGTGGACGAGCTGATCGAGCGCACCATCGCCCCCTGCCGCACCGCCATCAAGGACGCCGGTGTGAGCGTGAGCGACATTGACGACGTGATCCTGGTCGGCGGCATGAGCCGCATGCCCAAGGTGCAGGAAAAGGTGAAAGAGTTCTTCGGCAAAGAGCCGCGCAAGGACGTGAACCCGGACGAAGCCGTGGCCGTGGGCGCCGCGATCCAGGGCCAGGTGCTGGGCGGTGACCGCACCGACGTGCTGCTGCTGGACGTGACCCCGCTGTCCCTGGGCATCGAGACCATGGGCGGTGTCATGACCAAGATGATCAGCAAGAACACCACCATCCCGACCAAGTTCGCGCAGACCTTTTCCACCGCCGACGACAACCAGCCGGCCGTGACGATCAAGGTGTTCCAGGGCGAGCGCGAGATGGCCGCCGGCAACAAGCTGCTGGGCGAGTTCAACCTCGAAGGCATCCCGCCGGCCCCGCGCGGCATTCCGCAAATTGAAGTGTCGTTCGACATCGACGCCAACGGCATCCTGCACGTGGGCGCCAAGGACAAGGGCACCGGCAAGGAAAACAAGATCACCATCAAAGCCAACTCGGGCCTGACCGAGGAGGAAATCCAGAAGATGGTGAAGGATGCCGAGCTGAACGCCGCCGAAGACCACAAGAAGGTCGAACTGGTGCAGGCCCGCAACCAGGCCGACGCGCTGGTGAGCTCCGTGCGCAAGAGCCTGACCGAGTACGGCGACAAGCTGGACGCGGGTGAAAAGGACAAGATCGAAGCCGCCATCAAGGACGTGGAAGAAGCCGTCAAGGGCGACGACAAAGAAGCCATTGAAGCCAAAACCAACGAGCTGATGACCGCCAGCCAGAAACTGGGTGAGAAAATGTACGCCGACATGCAGGCCAGCCAGGCGGCTGCCGGAGCCGCTGGCGCGGCCGGTGCCGAGGGTGCCCAGCAGTCCGCTGGTGGTAACAGCCGCCCGGCCGACGACGATGTGGTCGATGCCGAAGTGAAGGAAGTCAAGAAAGACTGATGACGGTGCAGCAGCGCCCTTTCCCGGGTGCTGCCTGAGCTTCGCCGCCGCGTCCGGGCACCCAGGTGACCGGCGCGGCGTTTGCACTCAACCCGCAACCTTGTAGTGACATGGCCAAACGAGACTTTTACGAAATCCTGGGCGTGGCCAAGAACGCCAGCGACGACGACATCAAAAAAGCGTATCGCAAGCTGGCGATGAAGCACCACCCTGACCGCAACCAGGGGGACAAAGCCAAGGAAGCCGAAGAGAAGTTCAAGGAAGCCAAAGAGGCCTACGAGATGCTGAGCGACCCGCAAAAGCGCGCCGCTTACGACCAGTACGGCCACGCCGGCGTGGACCCCAACATGCGCGGTGGCCCCGGTGGCGCCGAAGGGTTTGGCGGCTTCTCCGAAGCGTTCGGCGACATTTTTGGCGATATTTTTGGCGGCCAACGCGGCGGTGGCCGGGGCCGGCAGGTGTACCGGGGCAACGACCTGTCGTACGCCATGGAAATCAGCCTGGAAGAAGCGGCCCACGGCAAGGACGCGCAAATCCGCATACCGAGCTGGGAAGACTGCGACAGCTGCAAAGGCAGCGGCGCCAAGCCCGGCACCAGCGTCAAGACCTGCCCGAGCTGCAACGGCAACGGCGTGGTGCAGATGCGCCAGGGCTTCTTCAGCGTGCAGCAAACCTGCCCGCACTGCCACGGCAGCGGCAAGATCATCCCCGAGCCCTGCACCAGTTGCAACGGCCAGGGCAAGCTGAAAAAGCACAAAACGCTGGAAATCAAGATTCCGGCCGGCATCGACGACGGCATGCGCATCCGCTCGGCCGGCAATGGCGAGCCCGGGC
The DNA here is from genome assembly GCA_964610405.1 of uncultured Macromonas sp. GTDB lineage: Bacteria > Pseudomonadota > Gammaproteobacteria > Burkholderiales > Burkholderiaceae_C > CAZGDZ01. Next base: position 1,908 of record CAZSZN010000060.1, read on the forward strand.
GCAACGGTGGTCCGGCGGGCGATCTGTTCATCGAAATCCGCATCCGCAAGCACGACATTTTCGAGCGCGATGGCGACGACCTGCACTGCCAAGTGCCGGTGAGCGTGACCACGGCGGCCCTGGGCGGCGAAATTGCGGTGCCCACGCTGGGCGGCAAGGCCACCATCGACATCCCCGAAGGCACGCAACACGGCAAAACTTTCCGCCTGCGCGGACGCGGCATCAAGGGTGTGCGAGCCAGCTACCCCGGCGACCTGTACTGCCACATCGCGGTGGAAACGCCGGTCAAGCTGACCGAGCACCAGCGCAAGCTGCTGCGCGAGCTGGAAGAGTCGTTCCAGAAAGGCGGCCACAAGCACAGCCCGAATGACAAAGGCTGGTTTGAGAAAGCGAAAGCGTTTTTCAGTTGACCCTGAGCGCGCCGCCCTCGTCTGATGGCGGTAACATGTGATCACTGCTCACGCTTGGGCAGTGATCACAACGCATGACACTGTCCATCCGCACCTGGGTTCTGGCCGCCGCTTCGGTGGTCCTGTTTCCCATGGCGCTGGTGTTTGGGCTGGTGCTGCAACACATCAAAGAAGACGAAAAGGCCCTGATCGAGGCGGAAGTTCAGTACCGCACCCGGGAGCTGGTCCACATCACGGCAGAACGCCTGGCCGTGGCTGTGCAAGCCCTGCAGACGCTGACCAACTCCGAAGCCGCGCACGGGGGCGATTGGGCCACGCTGCACCAAAGCGCCAAGCGGCTGATCGCCAGCAACCCCAACTACGCGGCCATCACCCTGGTGGACCGGCACAACGAACTGCTGTTCGTCACGTCCCTGCCGTTTGGGGAAAAAGCCTTCAACACCAGCTATGTGGATCTGGTGGGCGAGGTGTTCCGCAGCGGTCAACCGAATGTGTCCGGGCCGTTCCAGACGCCCATTTCCCCGCACATGCTGGTCGCGGTGTCGGTGCCGGTTTTTCGGGGCGACGAAGTGTCACATGTGCTGCGGATGATCCTGCGCACCGAGTCGATCAACCAATTGCTGGAACAGATCCGCTTGCCAGAAGGTTGGCTCGCGGCCGTGATCGATGCCAATGGCACCCTGGTGGCTCGTTCACCAGACCCAGGGCCTTACGTTGGCAAGCCGGCCAGCGAATCGGCCCGTGCCGCCATCCAGCGCAACGACGGGCAGCTCTACAAAGGCGTGGCGCTGGGTGGTACCCCCATCACCGCGCAGGTGCTGCCGGTGTTTGGCGGCCACTGGTTTGCCGCGGTGGCCGTGCCCGACGCCCTGCTGGAAACCCGCTACCGCCACAGCATGTGGGTGCTGGGTGGCATTTGCCTGTTCATCACCGTGGGCGGATTCGGCGTGGCGGCGGGGATTGCGCACTTTTTTGCCCGGCAAACGCTGGCCCTGGAACAGGTGGTGGGCTCCAACCTGCACAACGCCCAGTTGCCCTGGCCTTTGCGCATTCAAGAGCTGTACAACGTGTACCGCAGCCACCAGGCGGTTCCTGTGAGTGAGCACCAGGCCAGGCGCGACCTGGCCGCCACCACGCAGGAGAAGGACGAGGTCCACGACCTGTACGAGCACGCCCCCTGTGGCTACCACTCCATCGACCCGCAAGGGCGCATCGTGCGCATCAACCAGACCGAACTGAACTGGCTGGGCCGCACGCGAAATGACGTGGTGGGCCGCCCGATCACCGACTTTTTCACCGATGAAGGCAAGGCGCTGTTCAAAGCCACGCTCCCCCAGTTTTTGGCCACCGGCCGCGCCGACGACCTGGAGTTCGAGCTGGTGCGCCCCGATGGCACCTTGCTGCCAGTGATGGTAAACGCCACACTGATCCGCGACGATGCCGGCCAGCCACTGATGAGCCGCAGCACGGTGTACGACATGACCGAGCGCAAAAAGCTCGAACGGCGGCTGGAAGAACTGTCCAACCACGATGCGCTGACCGGTCTGAGCAATCGCCGGCATTTCTACGAACTGGCGAGCCAGGAGATTGAGCGCGCCACAAGGCTCGGCTCGCCCCTGGCGGTGGCCATGCTGGACGTGGACCATTTCAAACGGGTGAACGACCAGCACGGACACGCCACCGGCGACGTGGTGCTCAAAAACCTCAGTGCCACCTGCCGCGCCGTCCTGCGCCAAGTGGACGTGGTGGCCCGGTTCGGCGGTGAAGAGTTTGTGCTGTTGCTGCCCCACACCGGACTGGAAACGGCCATTTCGGTGCTGGAGCGCCTGCGCGAGGTGTTGAGCCACAAACAGGTGGAAACCACCACGGGCGCCCCGCTCGGCTTCACCGTGTCCATCGGGCTCACGTTGATGCAAGCCGGCGAATCCGATGTGGACGCGATGCTGGCCCGAGCAGACGCCGCGTTGTACGAAGCCAAGCGGCTCGGGCGAAATCAAGTTCGCGTGCAATCCTGAAAGGGTCGTCCTAACAGCCCCCTTACCCCGTCTTCAGGAAATGGCGGTGGACAGTGCCTCGGTACGGTGAACTGGCTCAGCCCAGCCCTGTGCCGAATCGACTTCAGCGCGCACCTCAATCACGGGTGGCATGGCCGACTGAATAGCCCCAAAGATGGTGGCAAAGGCCACATCGGCGGCGTCGCGCCCGGTGCCGATGCGGATGAAACCCATCGGAATGGCCGTGCCCGACGGGTCGAACAGGTACCAGCGGTGGCCCAGGTACACCTCCACGTAGGCGTGGAAGTCGGGCGGGCCCAGGGCCGGATCGGCGCCATAGTCGGTGCCGGTCACGAAGCGCGCCGGGATGTTCAGCGCCCGGCACAGCGCGATGAACAGGTGGGCAAAGTCGCGGCATACGCCCACGCGGTCGCGCAGGGTGTCTAGCGCCGAGGTGCCCGAATGGCTGGTGTTGGGCGTGAATTTCACCTGCTGGCGCACCCAGGCCTGCACCGCCTGCACCCGCGCGTAACCGGGCGGCAAGGCGCCGAACAGGCCCATCACGGTGGCGCCCAAGACGTCGGAAGGGCAGTAGCGACTGGGGTACAGGTAAGGCAACACGGCAGCCGGCAGCTGCGCCACCGGAATCTCTGGAACTTCTGCCGAGGGTTGCACATGGTGTTGCACATCCACCGTGCAACGGTAGTCCACCGCCAGCCAGCCGGGCGGCGCTTTCAAGCGTAGCAGTCGATTGTGCGTCACTGGGTCCACGTAGTCCTGCGTGTACCAGAACGGCTGCAGGCTCAGGTGCTCCGACACCACGCGCTGCTGCGCCGTGTGGGCAGCCTGGAGGTTGAACACAAAGTCTGCGCCTTGCAGACCCACGTCGTAGCACAAACGAATGTGCGTGTGAATACGGACCATCCAGGCATTAAGTCACAGAAAGCCTCTACAACCCGGGCTGCGCCAGATTTATTCATTGCGCTCTGAGGCCCAGTGCTCGTGCACAATGATTGCCAAGGAGACAGCCGTGACCGTTCAAATCACCTTCCTCGGCGGCGCCGGCACCGTGACCGGCTCCAAATTTCTGGTGCAGTTCGAGGGCCAGCGCCTGCTCGTGGACTGCGGGCTGTTCCAGGGTTACAAGGCGCTGCGGCTGCGCAACCGGGTGCCCCTGCCCTTCGAACCCAATCATTTGGGCGCCGTCGTCCTCACTCATGCGCACCTGGACCACAGCGGCCACTTTCCCCTGCTGGTGAAGGAAGGCTTCAAAGGCAAGGCCTGGTGCACGCCCGGCACGCGCGACCTGTGCGAAATTCTGCTGCCCGACAGCGGCCACATTCAAGAAGAAGACGCGGCCTACGCCAACCGGCACGGTTTTTCCAAACACAGCCCGGCACTGCCGCTGTACACGGTGGACGACGCCCACCGCAGCCTCAAGCACCTGCACGCGGTGCCCCCACTGCACGAATTCGAGCCCATCCGTGGCTGGAAGGCGCGTTTTTACGGCGCCGGGCACATCCTGGGCGCGTCGTCGCTGCTGGTGGAGGTGGGGGGCAAAAGGCTGCTGTTCTCGGGCGACCTGGGCCGGCCGGACGACCTCATCATGCTGCCGCCCGACCCGCCACCCGGCGCTGACGCGGTGATTGTGGAGTCCACCTACGGCGACCGACAGCACCCCAAGGACAACCTGGTGGACGAACTGGCGCCCCTGCTGACCAAGGTGGCCGCGCGCGGCGGCACGGCCGTGGTGCCGGTGTTTGCGGTGGGCCGGGCGCAAGCCCTGCTGCACGCGGTGGCGGAACTGAAACGCCAACACCGCCTGCCCTCTTCGCTGCCGGTGTACCTGGACAGCCCCATGGCCATTCACAGCACCGAGGCGTTCACCCGCCACCTGGGCGAACACCGGCTGAACGCCGCCCAGTGCAACGCGCTGGCCCACGCCGCCAAGATGGTGCGCACGCCCGACGAGTCCAAAGCCATTGCCACCCACCACGGCCCCAAGGTGATTCTGGCCGCCAGCGGCATGGCCACTGGCGGGCGGGTGTTACACCACCTGATGCAGTACCTGGGCGACCACCGCAACATGGTGGTGCTGACCGGCTACCAGGCGCCCGGCACGCGCGGCGCCACCTTGGCCAACGGCGGCGCCAGCCTGCGCATCCACGGGCAAGACGTGGCGGTGCGGGCCGAAGTGGCCCAGTTGCTGTCCGCCTCGGCCCATGCGGACGCGGGCCAGCTCATGCAGTGGCTGCGCGCCATCCCGGGCCAGCCCCACCGGGCGTTTGTGGTGCACGGCGACCAGGAAGCGTCAGATTGCCTGCGCCGCCGCATTGAAAACGAATTGCGCTGGCACGCCATGGCGCCGGAGCACGGCTCCACCTGGGCGGTGTAAACCGGGCGCGAACCTGGGACGTGAACAGCCGACGGGTCAGGCCGGCTGGCAGTGGGTCTTCAAAAACGCCCACAACCTGTCATCGTCGCAGAATGCCACGTTGAAGCGCAGCCACGGGCTGGGAGCCAGGTCGGTGGTGAACAGGTGGCCGGGGCCGAGCAGAATGTCCTGCTCCGCCGCCTGGTAGGCCAGTTCGGTGGAATTGGCCAACTGGGGGTGGCGTGCCCACAAAAACATGCCCGCCTTGGGCTCGTTGAACAGCTCAAAACCCAGCGCCTCCAACCTTTCGGCCACCCGCTGGTGGGCTTGCGACAACCGGTCGCGCAGGCCGCGCAGGTGCTTGCGCCAGCGCCCGTCAATCAGTGCACCGTAGGCCAGCCGCTCGGCAAATTCCGACGAGGTCAGGCCCGAAATCATCTTCAACTGGGCCAGGTCTTCCAGCACGTCCGGGTGGGCGGCCACGTAGCCCACGCGCAGGTTGGGCGAAATGGTTTTGGAAAAACTGCTGATGTAGACCACCCGCTGCAACTGGTCCAGGCTGGCCAGCGAAGGGCGCGGCTCCGGGTCGAGGTCGGCGTAAATGTCGTTTTCCACCACGATGAACTGGTGCCGTTCGGCCAGTTGCACCACCCGGTGCAGGTGCGACAGGTGTGCCACCGAACCGGTGGGGCTTTGCAGCCGCGGCTGGGAGAAGAACACCTTGGGCTGGTGCACCATCACCAGTTCTTCCAGCGCGGCCAGGTCGTAGCCGTTGGGGGTGCGGGGCACACCAATCAGGCGTGCGCCCAAAAACCGCAGCGAAAACAGCAGATTGGGGTAACCCGGCTCGTCCACCAGCACCGCGTCGCCGGGTTGCACCAGGCGGCGGGCCACCATGTCCATGGCCTGGCTGGAGCCGTTGGTCAGCAGCACCTGGTCGGCGCCGAGCACAATTTCCTGCTCGGCCAGCATGTCACGCACCAGTTGGCGCAGGGGCAAAAAGCCTTTTGGTTCGCCGTAGCCGCCCAGGTCCACCGGGTCGGACGCGAGGCTGCGCAGGCTGCGGCGCAGGCCTTCTTCAAACAGCCATTCGCCGGGCAGCCAGCCGCAGCCGGGTTTCATGCGCAGGTTGCGGTTCTCGAACACGCGGCGCAGGTACCACATGGAGTCGAAGTTGTAATTGACCCCGGCCCGGCCCGGCGCGCTGGCATGCACTTCACGCCGACGCACAAAAAAGCCCGAATGCGGGCGCGACACGAAGTAGCCCAGGGCCACCAGCCGGTCGTAAGCGTCCACCACGGTGTACACGCTCACCCCGTGGGCGTGGGCGAACTGGCGGATCGACGGTGCCTTGGCCCCGGGCCGCAGCGAGTTGGACTCGATCAAATCCCGAAACCCCTCCACGATTTGCATGACGAGTGGGGTGGAGTCTTGTGGATCGAGCGTGAACATGAAAACATTCGGGTTGGACTGTACCGGTCGGCCATGCTGCACAGTGCGTTGGCAGCAGCGGCCTGTCTGTATATGTTAACGAGGCGGCCAGGGGCCCTACAGTGCAGTCTGGCCCAAGCGTGCTGACGCGCGGGCACGCCACCCTACAGGAGCCCACACCATGCACCGCGACCCCAACGTCACCGAAGCCAAAACCAACGCCACCTTGATGGCACGCCGCCGCGCCGCCCTGCCCGCCGGCCTGGGCCAAACCTACGAGGTGTTTGCCGAGCGCGCTGAAGGCGCCGAGATTTGGGACGTGGAAGGCCGCCGCTACATCGACTTTGCCGGTGGCATTGCGGTGCTGAACACCGGCCACCGCCACCCCAAGATTGTGGAAGCCGTGAAGGCCCAGCTGGACCAGTACCACCACACCTGCTTCCAGGTGGTGGCCTACGAGCCTTACGTGGAACTGGCCGAGCGCCTGATTGCCAAGGCGCCGGGTAACTTCCCCAAAAAGGCCTACTTCCTGTCCACCGGCGCCGAGGCGGTGGAAAACGCGGTGAAGATTGCCCGCGCCGCCACCAAGCGCCAGGCCGTCATCGCCTTTGGGGGCGGCTTCCACGGCCGCACGCTGCTGGGCATGGCGCTGACCGGCAAAGTGGCCCCGTACAAAGCGGGCTTTGGCCCCTTCCCGGCCGAGATTTACCACGCCGAATTCCCCAACCCGCTGCACGGCGTGAGCGTGGCCGACGCCATGCGTTCGGTGGAACACATCTTCAAATACGACGTGGAGGCCGAGCGCGTGGCCGCCATCATTCTGGAGCCGGTGCAAGGTGAAGGCGGCTTCTACGTGGCCCCGCCCGAGTTTGCGCAAGCCCTGCGCGCGCTGTGCGACAAGCACGGCATTGTGCTGATTGCCGACGAGGTGCAGACCGGCGCCGGCCGCACCGGCACCTGGCTGGCCTGCGAACAGTGGGGCGTGGCCCCCGACCTCATCACCATGGCCAAGAGCATGGCCGGCGGCTTCCCGCTGTCGGCCGTCATCGGCAAGGCCGAGTTGATGGACAAGCCCCTCCCCGGCGGCCTGGGCGGCACCTACGCCGGCAGCCCGCTGGCCTGCGCCGCCGCGCTGGCCGTGCTGGACGTGTTCGAGGAAGAACAACTGCTGGACCGCTCCAACGCCGTGGGCGAACGCCTGAAGGCCGGCCTGCGCGCCCTGGCGCAGCAGAACGTGGAAATTCAGGACGTGCGCGGCCTGGGTTCGATGATCGCCATCGAGCTGTTTGAAGGCGGTGACCACGACAAGCCTGCGGCTGATTTGACCAAGCGCGTCTGCGCTGAGGCGCTCAAGCGCGGCCTGGTGCTGCTGTCGTGCGGCGTGTACGCCAACGTCATCCGCATTCTGGTGCCCATCACCGCCAGCGACGCGCTGCTGGACGAGGGGCTGGCCATCATGGCTGAGGCGTTGAAGGCGGCGAAGGGTTGAGGCTTCGGAAGCCCCGAAAACGGAAATGACAAAGGCCCGCGAGGGCCTTTGTCGTTTGGGGCACACAGGGGGGGGTGTCAGCCGCGCGCCATCAGCGGGAAGTCTGCAGGCCGACGAATCGAGTCAACCGCCAAGTCAATGTCCAGCGCAGGCCAGTACAGGCGGTTGGATGTGGGGTGCTCCAGCGTCGTGATTTGCTCAACCGTGGCCTGCTTGAACCAAGGAAATTGCTCAAACGGCAGGTGCAACTCTTCGTCACCCAGCAGCAGCCAGAGGCCGATGATGAACCGCTCACCAGCAGCATTGCGAAGGTGCGCAGTAACACTCAGATCTGCCCGTTTATCCAAAAGCCCTCGCACACCACCAATTTCCTCAATGTGCTCCAGCACTGCGGATTCCCCGTTCAGCGCATACCGAGCGTCGCTTGACTCAACGCAAACAGAGGCAATTGCATTGCGTGCCTCCCTGCGCAAGCCATCAAGATGCCTCCGATCCCGGCGGGTTCGGAGGAGACTTGCAGCGAGCGCGAGCAATGCAAAAGCGAAAAACCAGGGCAGCATGTTTTCGAGTCGCATATAGACCTAGCACTCAGGCCATGTATGCCGCTGCGAGGAGCTCTCAACAACTGTAGGAAGAGGCTTAACTGCAAAGGCGAAATTTTTCATTAAAGAATACCACGCAATTAACCGAAAAATTCCCTGTAAGTTTCCCTCGCCAATATGAACGTAACGCCCACAGAAATTATTGTTATGAGAATCTTAACATTCCTACCCGCTGCCTGCGCCAAGCCATCCGACGAATCGGGAAACAAAAAATCTGATGACTTCCCAAAAAGCAATTTTTTGAGCTTAGCAGGATACCTTTCAAGATAGTCCAAATAACCGAGCGTGTGCAGTGTCATATACAGGCTGCACATCGTAGCCGCAAGCAATATCCAGTTCATAAAGTGCCTCAGAAAGGAAAAAAAACGCAAAATCAAAACGATGACAGAACCAAGCCGCAGTCCATGTCATTTTTCTAAAGCCGAAAGATTTTGAAGCATTCAAGATGTTCTAGATCGGACGCCCATTTTTGCACTTACACCTGCCAGAGCTCTGGGCTTTGGTTCATGCAGTCTGACGTTGGCGCCCAAGCTTCATCCAAGGCGATCGCCTCTGGGCCGACTGGTTAAGCCAATGCGAAATTGCCCATGATGAGCACAAGCAAAACAACATAGAAGGCAATGCCGAAGAATAAGAGACCGGTTTCAGTAATAACTCGCCTGCCTTCTCGAACGAACGAGAGCGCACCTGCCGCACCGTGTATGCGCCCCTCATCATCAAGCAATTGCTCGCCGCGCCATTGGCCTAATGAAACAATCCAGACGACTACTCTACCAGTCTGTCTGACCATGAACCCCAGAACGCCAGCAATGAGTTCGTCCATACGGTTTAACGTTAACGTGCAGGGCGCGAACCGCTTTGCGGCGAGGCATCCCTCTCGACCCGAATTTCAGAACTCTTGAATTGCCGGAGAATCAGCCATCCTATAAATCCCAAGAAAGCAGCTGACCCAGAGAGCCAAACAGAAATAGCAATCCAATAATTTTGTGGGTCGTCTTTCTTATGGACAGCAACAGCCCCCCATTTTGACAGCGACAGAGCCTCACCAGTCACAAGCCCTTCTAGGTTGACTCCAAGGCCAAAGCAACCTATACCAGCGAGTCCTAAGAGTGTGATGATGATTGAGATGGTTGATTTTTTTCGAAAGCCCAGAACCAGCAACATCCCCAACAGAGCACTTGGAACGCCAACCCAAAAGGCCAGGAACATAAACACCTTCGAGACTGATAGAAGAAATATATCCATATACCCTAACGCAGAGCTGACCAGCGCCGCGCAGCTTGACCACGCTCCATCCAGCGGCCAAAGAGAGCGAGATTGAAGGCAGGGTTAGAGGAAAAAGTCATAGGAGCGGGATAGCTGCCGTTGCAATTTCAGCGGCAATGACTGCTGGAATTATTAATTTGTATCGAATCTTTGAAGATCCAAATATCAGAAATCCAACCGCCAGCATACTGATAGATAGTGCGATATAGAAATACCCTCCTTTTTCATGAAGTACTATGCAGATTACAACCAGCTTCCAGACCAACCAAGCAAAAAATGACCAGAAGATCAATGATGCCGGAATCTTTTCGAGAAGCTGCCGGAACGTTCTTACCATGTCCAACTCTAGCGTAGACCTAACCGGCAGCGCTTTAGCGCCGTCCAGCGGCCGAAGGGGGCAAGGTTGAGCGCCGGGTTATAGCTAGCCACTTTTTTTCCATGGCTGCATAATAATCAACAAAGTTAAGACAAGCAGTAATGGGCCACCACCGATAGCAAGCATTGTTGTGAGGTTGTCAGTGTGCGAAATGAACAGGGTTGGCGATCGAAACCCTGAAAGAACAAACGGAGAGATGCAAAACAAAGCAACCAAACCTCCGACAATCATTCCACCCCAAATGAACGACGGGACCTCCCTTGGAGAAAGCTTCCGATGCTTTACCACTAGCCACCAGATGGAATAGAGACCGTAGCCGGGTAGCAATAGCAAAGCTGCCATCGCCAAGAATACAGGTGTGACGCCACCTTTGTTTGCGCCGAAGAAACCAAGAACGGCAAAGAGCAATCCTCCGAGATAAAACAGTGTGGCAGGCAACAAGAGTAGCAGCGCTTTCATGGCGATGATGCCAGTTACCAGGAAACTCTTGATATGGCTCATTGATATAGCTCCAATGTCAAAGCTCAGTGGCCGCCGAAGGCTGCCCGCTGGAACGACAAGTCATATTTACAAATAGACGAATACTAGGATATGCCATAAATAAACCGAAGAGCACAACACCAAAGCCAAGCTCTCGGCAATAGCCACGCAACTCTAGGTAGGTGGCGAACTGGCTTAGAAAACCATGCGGCTTTCTGCCGAATATCAAACTCTCACATGAATTTGACAAGGCCACGTGCGCACCAATGAGAACTATTCCAACCCCTGCCGCTAACATGATGCATGCATGGCCAACCACAAGAAGACGCGCTTTCGCTTGAGCGCCGGAGAAATACGATGCCCACCAAATTGTGACCAAGGAGAGGATAAAAAGGTTGAAAGTAATACCACCAATCGCTCTATCCAAGGAAAGACTCTCAAAGATGGCAGCATTGCCGCCAATGGCAAGCAGTGCAAGAAATGCTAGAACAATCCACTTCATGAGATGCACCCACCCAGCGCTATCTAATTAGGCATAACGGATAAGGTAAGCGGCTGGCCGCAGGCCAGTTCACTTGAGCGACGAGTTAGACCACATTTTTTTATGCCGATATTGAGCCCATTTGAAGCAGCCTGCGACAACCAATAGCGCGCCCACAATCGTGTAAAAGATTGCAGGACCGTAAGCACCTCCGGCGTTGTATGCAAGAGATCTCAACCAACCCCAGCGGCCGGTGAATGGCGGCTCGGGCGGTGTTAACCAATCCATGACACCAAGAAGAATGAAGCAACTGCCGAGCCCCCACGACGCTTCGGCCTTTTCTTTGGCAGTAAACGACGTCCTCCAGTGAGGATGGGCGGGTTCGCCTCGATTGAGTTTCATACGGACTAACGTACAGTATGCGCCGCATGCGGCGCATACTCATTTAAAAAATCGGCGTATACCAAAGCATTCCTCCCTCGCATGCCAAGCCAATAGAACACCCCATGGTGTGCAAAACCCGGAACAATTTCCCAGTTCCCAACGGCTTCACCCCATCTCCACGCACGCGGGCTGAGCATTTGATTTTTCTGACACCACTATACCGCAACACCCGGCGCGGTTTGGCTCTGCCGCAACACCCATGCCCGGAACACCGCCAGCGCCGGCCTTTCGGCCACCTGCGGCTGCACCAAGTAATAAGCCCGTTGCGCTTTCAATGGCCGCGCACACGCCACCACCAGCGCGCCGCTGGCCAATTCGTCCTGCACCAGCAGGGTGGGCATCAGCGCCACGCCCAGGCCGCTGATGGCGGCGGCGGCCTGCATCGAAAAAAGCTCATACCTTGGCCCGGCCATGGCGCGGGGCGCGTCCACGCCTTGCGCGTCGAACCACTGGCGCCACGCCTCGGGCCGGGTGGCTTGTTGCAGCAGGGGCATGTGGGCCAGGGCGTCGGGCGCCACCTCGGCCCCACCGGCCAGCAGGCGCGGGCTGCACACGGGCAGCACGTCTTCGTCCATCAAATGGGTGGCCTGGGTGCCGGCCCATTGCTGCAGTTGCTGCGGCGTGCCGGCCCAAATGGCGGCGTCGATGCCGGTGTCGGTGAACAAAAAAGGGCGGGTGCGCGTCTCGAAGTGCACCAGCAGATCGGGCTGTTCGGCGGCCAGGCCGTGCAGGCGCGGAATCAGCCAGCGGGTGGCGAAGGTGGGCACGGCGGCCAGGGTCAGGCTGTCGCCCTGGCCGCGCCGGCCCATCAGTTCCACCGCGTCGCGCTCCAGCGCGTCCAGGCGCTGGCGCACGTGGCGGGCGTAGTGGGTGCCGGCGGGCGTCAGCACCATGCCGTGTTGGGTGCGGCGGAACAGGGGCACGCCCAAAAAGTCTTCTAGCACCGCCACCTGGCGCGACACGGCGCCTTGCGTCAGGTTCAATTCCTGCGCGGCACGGGTGAAGCTTTGGTGCCGGGCAGCGGCTTCAAAGCAGTTCAGGGCTTGGGTGGAGGGCAGTTTGCGTCGCATGGCACACCCAGCCTACACGGCATTTCGCACAAATGCTCATATCTGGCCCAAAATTTTTCGTTTGCGGGCGGGCCGCGCAAGGCCTACGATGGCGGCACTTTCAACCACGCTCTGCACACACCACCATGGCCGCTTCCGCCCGCTTTTCCTGGTCCGACCCTTTCCAGCTCGACAGCCAGTTGACCGACGACGAACGCCAGGTGCGCGACGCGGCGCACGCCTATTGCCAGGAGCGCCTGTTGCCACGGGTGCAATTGGCCTTCCGCCACGAAAGCACCGACCGCGCCATCTTCAACGAAATGGGCGAACTGGGCCTGCTGGGCCCGACCATTCCCGAACAGTACGGCGGCGCCGGCCTGAATTACGTGTGCTACGGCCTGGTGGCGCGCGAGGTGGAGCGCGTGGACAGCGGCTACC
>CAZSZN010000061.1:0-14553 GCA_964610405.1 uncultured Macromonas sp.
CGGCGTGGCCCAAGTGGGCTGGGAAGGGTTGCTGCGCATCAGCGAACTGATGCCCGCCTACCAGTACCAGTACGGCGAGGTCACCGCCAAAGACGTGCTGCACTTCATGGTGCGCGACGAGGCCAACCCGTCCAGCATCGTGTCGTGCCTGCGTGCTGCGCGCGAGAACGCCCGTGCTGTGCGCGGCGTGCTGACGACCGAGCTGTGGGAAACGCAGAACCAGACCTGGCTGGAACTGCAGCGCCTGCTCAAAAGCCGCTCGTTCGAGAAAGACCCATCGGAATTCTTCGAGTGGGTGAAGTTTCGCTCGCACCTCTCGCGTGGGGTGGCGATTGGCACCATGTTGCGCGACGAAGCGTTTCACTTCTACCGCATGGGCACCTTCCTGGAGCGGGCGGACAACACAGCGCGGCTGATCGATGTGAAGTTCCACGCGGTGGAGTCCGACTTTTACGGCAACGCCAACGAGGCCGACCAGGAGCTGGACTTCTACCACTGGAGCGCGATTCTGCGCAGTGTGAGTGCGTTCGAGGTGTACCGCAAGGTGTACCGGGCTGTCATCACGCCCGAACGGGTGGCCGAGCTGATGATTCTGCGGGCCGACATGCCGCGCAGCCTGCTGGCCTGCATGAACGAGGTGGTGCTGAACCTGGAAGCGGTGAGCAACGACACCTCGGCCGAAACCGAGCGTCACGCTGGCAAGCTGCGTTCGGAGCTGGAATTCGCCCGCATTGATGAAATCCTGGCCAATGGCCTGCATGCGTTCCTGACCCAGTTTTTGGACCGGGTCAACATGCTGGGCAACCGGATCAGCCAGAACTTCCTGGTGCCGGTGGCGGCTTGATGATCGGATTTGGTGCATGCACGGCAGGCTTGGTGCAGGGCTGCACCAGCGCGTAGCCTTGGCGTGCACCAAGCCAGGTGGTCAGCGGTTGGCAGCGTCCTTGAGCACACAGTTCGTAGTCGGCCGCGTACTCTGAATGGCTCAAGCGCAACTGCGGTAGGTGGCGCAGGGTGGGTGTGTAGGCGAACCATCCTTGCACCCATCGGGCGTCCTGCGGCGGCTCCATGCCGGCCGCCGAGCCTTTCACGCGCGCCTCGGTCGCTTCCAGCCAAAGCAGGCCGTCGCGCACGACCACTTGGTAATCCTCTTCCCAGCGCACCTTTTCAATCGAATGGGTCCAGGCCAAAGTAAGCGTGGTGATGGGCAGAAACACCGGCACACCGTCTGGCGGTGCGGCCGGCGTTCCCGTCGCCATCAGGGTGCTCAGGCACAGGCCCAGCAGCTTCATCGGCCCCTGCGCACTTTCAGCACATGCCAGGTGACGAACAACGCCACCGCCGCCAGGCCGATTTCGTCGGTGACGGGCAGCGCCACGACCAGAAAGCTGGCCGCCCCCACGGCCACCAATCGTTCCCACCAACGCAGTGGGCCCAACAGGTAGCCTGTGGCGCCTGCACCCCACATGGCAATGGCCACCAGCGCCTTGAACACGATCCAAACCACAGCCAGCCAGTCGTCGCCTTGCAGCATCAGCGCCGGGCTGTACACCGCCATGAAAGGCACGATGAACCCGGCCATCGCAATCCGCACCGCATTCAGGCTGATTTTGAGCCCTTTTTCCCGTGCGATGGGCGCCGCTGCGAAGGCGGCCAGTGCCACCGGTGGGGTCAAGTCCGCCATGATGCCGAAGTAAAACACGAACATGTGCGACACGATCAGCGGCACGCCCAGCTCCAGCAGCACCGGCGCCGCCAGCGAACTGGTGATGATGTAGTTGGGGATGGTGGGGATGCCCATGCCCAGGATCAGGCAGGTCAGCATGGTCAGGAACAAGGCGAGGAACAGGCTTTCACGGCCGATCGCGATCACATGCCCGCCCATTTCGGCGGCTACGCCGGTGAGGTTGATGACCCCGATGATCACTCCGACCAGTGCGCAGGCAATCGCCACGGGCAGCGCGTGGCGCGCGCCGTCCACCAGTGCCACCACCGCCAGTCGCCGTGTGTCGCCACCAACGCGGCGGATGAAAGTCAGCGCCACCAGCACCGCAATCAGGACGAAAAACGTCATCACCCCAAATTGCAGGAAACCCGCACACGCCAGCCCCAGCAGCACCCAGAACAGGCCGCGCAAGGCCAAGCCACGCACGCCGGTCATGGCGGCAGCGCCGAAAATCAGCACCACCGTGAGGGCCAGCCCAATGCTGCCAGAGAACAGCGGTGTGTAGCCCGAAAACAGCAACGCCACCAGCCCCGCCAACGGCAGCAGCAGGTACCAGCGTTCACGCACCGCAGTCCAGGGGTTGGGGCAGTCCTCTTTGGGCAGGCCCATCAGGCCTTTGCGCCCGGCCTCCAGGTGCACCATCCAGAAGGCGGTCACAAAGTACAGGATGGCCGGAATCACGGCGGCCTTGACGATCTCGATGTACGGCACGTTGATCGTTTCGGCCATGATGAAGGCGACGGCCCCCATCACCGGCGGCATGATCTGCCCGCCCATGCTGGCCGTGGCTTCCACGCCACCGGCAAAAGCGGGCGAGTAGCCAAACCGCTTCATCAGCGGAATGGTGAATTGGCCGGTGGTGACCACGTTGGCCACGCCCGATCCGTTGATGGTGCCCATCAAGCCGGACGAAATCACCGATACCTTGGCAGGCCCCCCCCGGGTGTGGCCCACGGTGCCCATGGCGAAGTCGTTGAACAGGCGGATCATCCCGGCCTGCTCCAGGAAAGCGCCAAACAGGATGAACAGGAAGATGTAGGTGGACGACACGTAGGTGGGCGTGCCGTAAATGCCTTCGGTGCCGAACCCCAGCTGGGCAACGATTTGGTCCAGCCCATAGCCCCGGTGCGCCAATGCGCCCGGCAGGTGCTGGCCAAAGAGGGCGTAGGCCAGGAACAGTCCGCAGATGATGGGCAAGCCCCAACCCATGACGCGGCGTGCGGCCTCAAACACCAGGGCCACGGCCACCACACCCACCAGCCAATCGGCACCGATGAGTTCTCCCGCGCGCAGGGTCAGGTCGGCTTCGTAGAACCATTGGTAGAGGCCGGTGGCAAAACCGGCCAAGCCCAGCACCCAGCCCAACCCTTTGCCCAAAGTGCGCAGTGCGCCGCCCTGCTGCGTGTGGAAGGGGGGATAGATGGCAAAAATCAACAGCAGCACGAAGCCCACGTGCACCGCACGGATGACTTGGCTGGACAGAGGGTGAAACGCCGCCATCCACAACTGGTAGGAGGAAAAGGCGACGGCGATCCAAAAAACAGCGCCCCGCGCTGTGGCTTGGGGCGCTGGATGGTGGTCTTGTGCGGTCATGCGATCGGTGTCACTTGATCAGGCCGACTTCCTTGTAGTAACGCTCCGCGCCGGGGTGCAACGGCACCGGCATGCCTTTGAGAGCGTTTTCGCGCTTCATGACACGCACCGCGTTGTGGGCAGCGTAGAGGGTGTCAATGTTCCCGTACATGGCTTTGGTCATGCGGTACACCACATCCTCCGGCACGCCACTGTGGGTCACCAGGAAGTTGGGAATGGCGGCGGTGGGGACGTCGGCTGTCTGGCCGCCGTAGGTGTTGGCCGGAATGACAGCCGGCTGGTAAGCCGCGTCGCCCACCTTGGCCACCACGTCGGCCGGAATGGGCAGCACCACGATTTTGATCGCCGTGGCCAGGTCGCGGATCGAGGCCACACCCAGGCCGGCAGATTGCAGGGTGGCATCCAGTTGGCGGTTCTTCATCAGTTCCACCGATTCGCCAAACGGCAGGTATTCGACCTTGGCCAGATCGCCGTAGCCCATGCCCGCGGCTTTGAGGATGGCGCGGGCGTTGAGCTCGGTGCCCGATTTCGCTGCGCCCACCGAGACCCGCTTGCCTTTGAGGTCTGCCAGGGTTTTGATGCCGGAGTCGGCGTTGGCGACGATCTGAATGTAGTTGTTGTAGGTGCCGGTGACACCGCGCAACTTGTCCAGCTTGTTCGGAAAACCCGCTTCGGCGTCGCCCTTCCAGGCGTCGGAGAGGGCATCGGCCAGGGTCATGGCCAACTCGCCACGGCCTGCTTGCAGCAGGTTCAGGTTTTCGGAGGAGGCGCGGGTGACCTGGGCGGTGGCCCGCGCGTTGGGGATGTCTTTGGCAAAAATCTGGGACAGCGCCACGCCAACGGGGTAGTAGACGCCGCTTTGGCCACCCGTCAACACATTGATGAACTGCTGTTGTTGCGCCGCTGCCGTGCCCGCCACCAGCGCAGCGCCGAGTCCCACCGTCAAACCGAGTTTTTGCAGAAAACGCATCCTTGTCTCCTTTAGGTATGAAATGGTTGAACGGCCATGTTACTGCAGGACGGGGTGGTATGCACCCCCAATGCCCCTAGGGAGAAATACCTAAACCGGTGGGGGCGTGTGCGTTTCCAGCACCTCCATGCGGCGTGCGTGCCAATCGAGCACGGCGGTGCGGCGGTGCATGCGCTGCGCCAGGCGCGGGTAGCTTTGAGTGATCACATCGGCCGCAAATTGGCCCATGAAGCGGGCTTTCAGTTCGGCCCGGCCGCGCTCCACGCCCAGGCTTTCGTAGGGCACCGAGGCCAGCAGCAAAAAACCGTCGTCCGGGATGCGGCCCTGGTCCATGTTGCTCTGGATGATGTGTGCTGCGGTGCGGATGGGGTGGGCCAGATCCGGGCTGTAAGGGCCGACGATGAGCGCGAGGTTGGGGGTGTGCAAAAAGTCAAACCCTCGGCCCAGACAGATGACCCATTCGCGGTGTTCCACCGCGAGTTCGCGTTGGCCTTGCAAGGTGCGCTCGCGCACGGCCGCCACGTGGGCCAGGTTGCCTTGCAGCAGCGGCAGCAGGTCGGCCCGCATGGGCGGTGGCAAATCGGGCAGTAGCTGCGCCAGTTCGGCTTCCAGCACCTGGGCGGGGGTGTCCGCATGGTCGGCCAGGTCCAGGGCGCCGCCGCCGGGGGCGTGCAGGGTCAAGGCTTCCAGGTCGGTTTCAAAGCCGCACACCAGGGGGTACACAGTGGCGTGGGCATGGCCGAACAGCTCCGAGACCTGTTGCCGGATGGCCCAGGCGTGTGCGATGCTGGCCGCCTTGTCGTAGTGAAAGCCGGCGCAGCCGCGCTGCACATCGCCACGCGACCAGTGGTAGGTGATGAGCAACATCACGCGCCGGCCCGCGCGCACCATGTCCATCACATGTTGGGTGAGGATTTCGCCCAGGTGCGGCCAACCGAGGTTGAACATGCCCCCCAGGTTGCGAAAGGGCATGAGGATGCCGGCTGGGGTGCGGGTGGCCACCGAGAGGTTGATGCGCCCGTCCATGCACTTGAGCACGGCCATGGCCGTGGGGTGTTCGGCCAGATAACGCTCGCGGGCCAGCCAAGCTTCCGCGCTGCGGAACGCTTCGCCGTGGCGCTGGGCCAGGTCAAACAGCCAGTCGATGCGGGCCGCAATGGCGGCACGGTGGATGTCTTCCGGGACTGCGGTGGGGGTGGTGGTGTCGGGCATGGCGGCGGGGTGCTCCGCCGCGCAGTCTAGGCAAGAAGGTTCATCGGCGCCATAGGGCTTCTACCGCCTGCCCCAAATCGATCACCGCCATGGCGTAATAACTGCTCCAGTTGTAGCGGGTGATGACGTAGAAATTTTCGGTGCCCGCCACGTAGGTGCGTGGGCCACCGCCTTGCTGCGGATCGCCGTTTTCCAGCTCCACCAAGGCGAACAGGCCATCGTGCGACTGGGCCTCGGGCGGCAGACGCACGCCTTTGGCCTGGAAGGTGCCGGCGCTGAACGAAGGCAGGATGTCCGGCGCGAGCAGGGATTCCATGTCCAGCGTGGCGGTATCGAACTCGATGTCGTAGTGGGTGCGCAGGCCGGGCTTCCAGCCAAATCCCTGCAGGTAGCGTGCCACCGAGCCGATGGCGTCGGCCGGGCTGTTGAGCAGGTCGATGCGGCCATCGCCATCGAAATCGACACCAAAGCGAGTCCAGTTGCTCGGCATGAACTGCGGCAGGCCCATGGCGCCGGCGTAGCTGCCCAGCCAGGCGGTGGGGGCTTGTTGGCTGGCCCGGGCGAGCGTCAGAAAGGCGGTCAGTTCGCTGCGAAAAAATTCGGTGCGTTGCTCCACCCGAGGGTGCTGGGGCGGAAATTCAAACGCCAGTGACGCCAGCACGTCGAGCACGCGGAACTGGCCGGTGTGCTGGCCGTACAAGGTCTCCACCCCGATGATGCCCACCACCAGCCAGGCGGGCACGCCGTAGGTGGCTTCGGCACGCTGCAGTGCATCGGCATGTTGCTGCCAGAAGCGAACGCCAGCCTGCAAGCGCTTGGGTTCGACAAACCGGGCCCGGTAGGCCGCCCAGTTTTTGGCGGTGCCTGCGGGGGCTGGCGCGATCAGCCGGATGGCCTGGGCATTGCGCTGAGCCTGGCTCACCCACTGGGTGGCCCAGCCGTCTGACCAACCTTGGGTTCGGTCCAGTTCGGCGGCGAACCGTTGCGCCGCTTCGTGCTGGGCGTAGGTCGCGGCGGCAGGCGCGCCTGGGCGCTGTTTGGTTTTGGCCGATTGGGCGGTGGCTGGCCCAGCCAGCGCGAGCAGGCTGGCCAAAGCCAGGGAGCCGAGTGACAACAACAGTGGGCGGCGGCGGGGTTTCAAAGGGGTACTCGGTTGCAAGATTTCACAAGGAGGGCGGCGGTGGTCCCAGCGGGGGCAGTTGTCTCCACTGGGCGCGCAAGCCGTGCGGGCTGGTGGTGCCGTGAGCAGGATCGTAACGCCAAGCCTCCATGGCTTGCAGCCACTGCCGCCATGCGAGGGTGGGGGCCGCGTCGCCGGGGCGGTGGGCTTGCAGCAGTTGCGCCAGTTGACGGGGCGTGGCGTGGGGCGGCACTGGTATACCGGCCTCGGTCAGGCGCTGTCGGGCTTGGGCCAGCAAGCGCAGCCAGGGGTCGGTCGGGCGTCGGCCCATCCACAACCAACCCAATCCGGCCAGGCTGAGCACACCGAGCGCCCCGGCCATGAGTTGCAGCAGGTCGGTCCAGCCCGGGCTGTTGAACCCGAGTCGCCGCAGCAGATCGAGTTGGCGGCTTTGGGTGTAGTTCAGCACCCACTGGTTCCAACGGTTGTTGGTGGCTTCCCACAAAGACCGCAGTTGCGCCAGCAAGGCCGGGTTGACCCGGGTGATGGTGCCCAGCACCAGACCGGGCGGGGGGCGCAGCCGTTCCACCGTGCCGGTTCGGCTCGGCATCACGTACGACGTGGGGTCGATGCGCACCCAGCCTCGGTTGGCCATCCACACTTCGGCCCAGGCGTGGGCATCGCTCTGGCGAACCGTCCAGACCCCATCCACCGGGTTGAGCGAGCCTCCCTGGTAACCGGTGACCACCCGGGATGGAATGTCCAGCGCGCGCATCAAAATCACGAAGCTGGACGCGATGTGTTCGCAAAAACCGGCTTTTCGGTCGAACCAGAATTCGTCGGCGGTGTGGCGACCATAGAGGCCGGGCTCCAGGGTGTATTGGTAACCCCCGGTGCGCAGGCGTTCCAGCACCGCGTCCACGTAGGCCGGGGCTGTGGCGTCGGGGCCCAATTGGCGTTGCAGGTCTTGGGCCAGTTGCAGGGTGCGTGGGTTGAAGCTGGGCGGGAGTTCCAGATCGGCCTGCAGTGTGAGGTTGCGCTCGGTGGGGCCGTGCTGGTGGCTGAGGTGGGCCACGGCGTCGAACCGGGTCACGTCGGTCAGCGGGCGGGCCACGCTCCACTCCAGTTCGCGCGACAGGCGGACCGGCTGGTTGCCCACGGTGGGCGGCAGCTCGGGCGTGGCTTCCAGCGTCAGCACCCAGGGGCGGTTGCTGGGTTCCATGGTCAGGCGGTAGCGCACCGGTTGGCCCAGCGCCCTCCAGCCGGTGGTGGTTGCATCAGGCAGCAGGGGCGTCGTGACGCCCGGCGAGGTGCGGGGGCGCCATTCGAGGCCGTCAAACTCGCTGAGCACTGGGCCGCGAAAGTACATCGCCTGCTGTCCGGGCCGCTGGCCTGGCTCAAATTCCACCCGCAGCGCGATGCTGTCGTCCAGCGCCAATTGGGCGATCTGGCCGACCTGCATTCGGCCGGACAAGCCGCTGCGCCCCAGCGAGCTGTCTGATGGAATGCCCCACAGCGGCGCAAAGCGGGGGAACAGCATGAACAGGACCACCATCACCGGTGCGCCCAGCAGCGCCATGCCGCCGGCCAGGCGGGTGGTTTGCCATAAGCTGGGCCGGCCGACCGGCATGTGGGCGTTGACCAGAGCGCTCAACAGCCCCAGCAGCGCCAGCACGATGCCCAGCGCGGTCAGCAGCGATTGGGAGTGGAAGAAATGTGTCAGCAGGGTAAAAAAACCCAGGAAGAACACCACGAAAGCATCGCGCCGGGCCCGCAGTTCCAGGGTTTTCAAGGCCAGTAACAACACGATCAGCGTCACACCGGCGTCTTGGCCCAGCAGCGTTTTGTGACTGAACCAGGTGGCGGTCAGTGCCGTGCCCAGCAGCAGGGCGCGCCAAGGCCAGCCAGGCAAAGCCTTTTGGCGCCCGGCCAACCAGGCGCGCCAAGTCAGCACCCCCAGCGTCAACGCGGTACACCAAAGCGGCACGTAGGGGGCTTGAAGCAGGGCGATCCAGCCGATGACCCCGAGCAAAAACCAGGTGTCACGGGTTTCCCGGGGCAGTTGCCCGCTGGGCCAGGTGGGCGCAAGGTTCAGGCGCATGCCAGGGCCTCCAGGCAGCGGTGCTGGTGGTCTGGGCCATGGCCAGGCGGCACCTCCTGACCAGGCAGTCGCAGGCCGTACCGCAAGCCCTGGCGCTCGGCCTCCAGCACCCAGGCGCACAGGCGCGACCAACGGGCTTCGGGTGCCGTCAGCCCGCAGGTGTGGGCGTCCAGCCAGAGCGTGCTGGTGGGCGGCGGCTCGCCATCCCGGCTGATCCATTGTGGGTCGGGTCCGTCAGCGGTGCGGGCCACTTTCTTCCAAACCACCCATTTCAAGGGGTCACCCCGGCGGTAGGGACGCACGCCGTCCATGTCGTGGCTGCCGGCTGGGTGTCTGGCCCAAACGCCGTCGGTGCCCGAGGCGTCTGCGCCCCAGGGCAAGGGCGGGGGCGCCGTTTCTGGGGCCGGGTACACCAGGCAGGGCGTGGCCGGACGCCACCAGTGCCAGGCCCGGGTGGTGCCCAGGGGGAACCGCGTTTCCACCAACAGGGCGGGTAACGAGTGCCGGCCTCGGTGCGGCAGGGTCAGGCTCAATTCGGTCAGGGTGTCACTTTGCGGCGCGACGTCACACCAGGTGGGCTCGCCAGGGGCTTGTCCGTCGGTGGGCAGCCAGCACAGCCCGACACCGTAGCGGGCGCGGCGTGTGGGGTTGTGCAGCCGCAGTCGCACGGGCGCGGGCTGGCCGGCAAACACCGTGGGCGTGATCTGGGCGCTGAGTTCCAGGCCGCGCAAGTTCAGGTGGGTCAGGTGCAAGCCCACCACCCCGCAGCCCGCCAGCAAAAACGTCAGCAGGTAGCCCAGGTTGAGCTGGTAGTTGATGCTGCCCACCAGCAACAGCATCAGCGTGACGGCCAGCATCAAACCGGCGCGGGTGGGCAGGATGTAGAGGTTGCGGTGGGTGAGCACCAGCCGGTCGCGCCGGGGCAAGCGGTTCAGCCACCACGTCCGCCACCGCTGCCGCCAGCGTGGGGCGGCCGGCAGCCGGCGCAGGGGGGGGCTGACCAGGCTCATGGTCGGTTCAGGGCAGGGGCGTGGCCGCGACCATGGCCCGCACTTGTTCGGCCGCACCGTGCCCGGCCGAGCTGACCGGAATCAGCCGGTGCGCCGCTGCTTGCGGCAGGATGGCTGCGATGTCGTCTGGCGCCACGTAGCGGCGACCGTCCACCAGCGCATGGGCTTTGGCTGCGCGCAAGATGGCCAAGCCCGCCCGCGGGCTCAAGCCCTGTACAAACCACTGGCCGTTGCGGGTCGCTTCCAGCAGGTTTTGCAGGTAGTTCAGCACCGCGTGGGTGGTGGCCACATCGCGCACCACCTGTTGCAGCGCACGCAGTTGCGCCGCGTCCAGCACGGGCGCCAGTTGTTCCAGCAGATCGCGCCGGTCCTCGCCTTGCAGCAGCGCCCTCTCAGCGGTGCGGTCTGGGTAGCCCAGGTGGATGCGCATCAGAAACCGGTCGAGTTGCGACTCGGGCAGTGCGTGGGTACCCAGTTGGTCGTGCGGGTTTTGGGTCGCGATGACGAAAAACGGCTGCGGCAGAGGGCGGGTGCTGCCTTCGGCCGACACCTGCTTTTCCTCCATCGCTTCCAGCAGGGCACTTTGCGTTTTGGGGCTGGCCCGGTTGATTTCATCGGCCAGCAGCACCTGGGTGAACAGGGGGCCGGGGTGGAACACAAAGCCTTGTCGCTCGCGCTCGAACACCGACACGCCCATCAGGTCGCTGGGCATGAGGTCCGAAGTGAACTGCACCCTTGAAAAATCCAGCCCGAAACTGCGGGCCAAGGCCTGGGCCAGGGTGGTTTTGCCGACGCCGGGCACGTCCTCAATCAGCAGGTGGCCGCCGGCCAGCAGGCACGTCACGCAGTCGCGAACCTGCGCCTCTTTGCCCACAATGACCGTGGTAAGCTGACGCAGCAGCGAGGCGATGGTGTGTTGCGTGTGTTGCGGTGCATCCATGCCCCAAGACGATACCGGAAAACGACAGCGATGAAACCCACTGGCTATTTCACCCACAAAACCTGCTGGCGGCACGAAATGGGCGACGGGCACCCCGAATGCCCGGAGCGGCTCAGTGCGATCGAAGACCGGCTGCTGATCACCGGGGTGGGGGACGCGCTCGACCGGCGCGAGCCCACGCCCGCATCGATCGCTGAACTGGAGTTGGCCCACGGACGCCTGCACATCGCGTCCATCCGGGGCTTGAGCGATGAGTTGCGCGACGAGATTGCAGCGGGTGGCCCCGCCCACGCTCAGCTCGACCCGGACACGTCCATCAACGTCCATACCTGGGAGGCGGCTTTGCTGTCGGCGGGGGCCGCGATCGATGCCACCGACGCGGTGCTGGCCGGCGAGCTGGAAAACGCCTTTTGCGCCACCCGGCCCCCCGGCCACCATGCCTGCCGTGACAAGGCCATGGGTTTTTGTTTTTTCAACAACGTGGCGGTGGCGGCCAAGTACGCGCTGGAGCGCCATGGCTTGCAGCGGGTGGCGGTGATCGATTTCGATGTGCACCATGGTAACGGCACTGAAGACATCGTGGCCGGTGACGACCGCATCTTGATGTGCAGCTTTTACCAGCACCCCTTCTACCCCGAATGGAGCCATTCCAGCGCGACCAACCTGGTCAACCTGCCGGTGGCCGCCTACACCCGGGGCATGGCCGTGCGCGAGTTGATCGAGGCCCACTGGATGCCCCGTTTGCAGGCGCACCGGCCGCAGATGATTTTCATCAGTGCTGGCTTTGACGCGCACCGAGAGGACGACATGGGTCAACTGGGGCTGGTTGAGCAGGATTACGCCTGGATCACCCAGCGCATCAAGGACGTGGCGCGCCAACACGCCGAAGGGCGCATCGTCAGCGTGCTGGAGGGGGGGTACAACCTGAGCGCTTTGGCGCGCAGTGTGGAAGCCCATCTGCGGGTGTTGGCCGACGTTTGACCTGGCTTTCAGGGACAATGGTCGGCGATTCTGTCATTTCACCCACGCATGTCTGTCACCACGAAACCCGCACCCATTCAAGATTTTTCGCTCTGGCTTGAAGCCTTCATGCAGCCCGCCGCGCTGACCGAGTTGGCCGTTCTGGCAGCCTGTGTCGTGTTGGCGTTTTCGGTGGTCTGGCTGTTGCGCCGTGGGCTCGATCCCGACCACACCGCCTCGGTTTGGTTCGGCCGGGGCCTGGTGGACGGTGTGCTGTTCCCGGCTTTGTTGCTGTCGCTCGCTTACGGTGGACGCTCGCTGTTGTTGCAGTACCAGGACATTGCCGTGTTTCGGGTGGCCATCCCGGTGCTGGTGTCGCTGGTGACCATTCGGGTCGGGGTCAAGGTGTTGCAGGTCGCGTTCAGCGAGGCGCGGTGGCTGCGTCCGATCGAACGCAGCATCTCCTGGATGGCCTGGGGTGCAATGGTGTTGTGGGTCAGCGGTTTGCTGCCCGTGGTGCTCAACGAACTCGACCAGATCACCTGGAAGTTGGGTGGCTCCACACTGTCGGTGCGCACGCTGATTGAAGGCGCGCTCACTGCCGGCGCGGTGTTGATTCTGGCGTTGTGGGTGTCGTCCGCGATCGAGGCGCGGTTGTTGCGTTCGGCGACGGGCGAAGAGTTGTCGCTGCGCAAGGCGGCCAGCAACGCGACCCGGGCTTTGCTGATGTTCGTGGGGCTGATGCTCGCCTTGACGTCGGTGGGGATTGACCTGACCGCGCTGTCCGTGCTGGGCGGCGCGATCGGCGTGGGCATTGGTTTTGGCTTGCAGAAGCTGGCGGCCAACTACGTGAGTGGTTTCGTCATCCTGACCGAGCGCAGCATGCGCATCGGCGACATGATCCGGGTTGATACCTTTGAAGGGCGCATCACCGACATCAAGGCGCGGTTCACCGTCATCCGCAACCTGACGGGGCGCGAGTCCATCGTACCCAACGAAATCCTGATCACCAGCCGGGTGGAGAACCTGTCGCTGGCGGACCCCCGGGTTTGGCAGTCCACCGTGGTGGGGGTGTCTTACCAGAGCGATGTGGCGTTGGTGACCCGGCTGCTGGAGGCGGCCGCCCTGAGCCAGCCACGTGTTTTGCGCGATCCCCCCCCTGCGGCGTCGCTGTCGGCGTTTGGTGTGGATGGGCTGGAGTTCACGCTCGGTTACTGGATCGCGGATCTGGAGAACGGCCAGTTGGGCTTGCGCTCTGACATCAACAAGCAGATTCTGGCGTCGTTCCGCGAACATGGCATCGAGATCCCGTTTCCGCAGAGGGTGTTGCACACGGTGGTCTCGACGGAGTTCAAGAGCGGTTGATTCGGTTATTAAATATAACTACAATGATTCTCGGTTTTCCGCTTCCATGGCTATAATTCAAAAAAGAACGATCGTTCTATTTTTTGAGATTACAATATTGACGTTTACGTAAACGTCAATCTCATTTCGGTTTCCAACCATCCACAACAGGAGCAAGGCATGAAGATACTCGTCCCCGTCAAACGCGTGGTGGACTACAACGTGAAGGTGCGCGTGAAGGCCGACGGGTCGGGCGTGGACATTGCGAACGTCAAGATGAGCATGAACCCGTTCGACGAGATCGCGGTGGAAGAGGCGGTGCGCCTGAAGGAGAAGGGTGTCGCCACTGAAGTCATCGCCGTCTCCTGCGGCGTGGCGCAATGCCAGGAAACCCTGCGCACCGCCATGGCCATCGGCGCCGACCGCGCCATTCTGGTGGAGACCGATGCCGAACTGCAGCCCCTGGCCGTGGCCAAGCTGCTCGCTGCCCTGGTGGCCAAAGAGCAACCCGGCCTCGTCATCCTCGGCAAACAAGCCATCGACGACGACGCCAACCAGACCGGCCAGATGCTCGCTGCATTGACCCAGCGGCCCCAAGCCACCTTCGCCTCCAAAGTCGAAGTCGCCGGTGACCGCGTGGAAGTCACCCGCGAGATCGACGGCGGCCTCGAAACCCTCTCGGTCACGTTGCCCGCGATTGTCACCACCGACCTGCGCCTGAACGAGCCGCGCTACGTCACCCTGCCCAACATCATGAAGGCCAAGAAGAAGCCGCTGGACAACGTCAAACCCGAAGACCTGGGTGTGGACGTCACCCCGCGCCTGAAGACCCTCAAAGTGGCAGAGCCTGCAGGCCGCAAGGCCGGCATCAAGGTCGCCGACGTCGCCGCGCTGGTGGACAAGCTCAAGAACGAAGCCAAGGTCATCTGACCCCCAACAACGACAAGAACACCAGGAAAGACACCATGAGCACTCTCGCAAAGATTCTTGTTGTGGCCGAACACGACCACGCCAGCTTGAAGGGCGCCACCCTCAACACCGTCACTGCAGCCGCCCAACTGGGCGGTGAGGTCCACCTCCTCATCGCCGGCCACAACGCCGGTGCGGCCGCTCAGGCTGCCAGCCAGATCCAGGGTGTGGCCCAAGTCATCCACGCCGACGGCGACAGCCTGGCCCACGGCCTGGCCGAGAACCTCGCCGCGCAAATCCTCGCACTGCAAGCCAGCCAGCACTACAGCCACATCCTGTTCCCCGCCACCGCCAGCGGCAAGAACGTCGCCCCGCGCGTCGCCGCCCAGCTCGACGTCGCGCAGATCAGCGACATCACCAAGGTCGTGAGCCTCGACACCTTCGAGCGCCCCATCTACGCCGGCAACGCCATCGCCACCGTGCAGAGCAGCGACAAGGTGAAAGTCATCACCGTGCGCACCACCGGCTTCGACGCCGCAGGCCAAGGCAACAACGCCCCCATCCAGAGCCAGGCCGCCGTCGCCGACAGCGGCCAGAGCCGCTTCGTCAAGAGCGAGATCGCCAAGAGCGAGCGCCCCGAACTCACCGCCGCCAAGATCATCGTCTCC
>CAZSZN010000062.1:0-14436 GCA_964610405.1 uncultured Macromonas sp.
ACGCAACAGGGAATTTCAGTTTACCTTGACGAGGCGCCAGTCCAGGCGGTTATCCGGACGGTGCACCACCTCGATGTTGCCCTTCATGGCCCACGGAATGATCTGGTTGTGCAGGGGGATGTGCGACACGTCGTCGGTGGCCAGTTGCAGCGCTTCGTTCAGCAGACGCGGACGGATGAAGGGATCGGTCTCGGTCTTGATGCGATCGATCACGGCGTCCAGCTTGGGGTTGCTGTAGCGGCCCACGTTGTAGTTGCCGTCGCCACCCGTGCCCACGGTGCGCACCAGCGACTGCAGGCTGTAGAACGCGTCGAAGGTGGGCACGCCCCAGCCCAGCATGTAGATGCTGGCTTCATAACGCTGGATCATGGGGAAGTAGGTCGTCAGCGGCAGGGTGCGCAGCTTGGCCTTCACCCCAACGCGGGCCCACATGGCGGTGATGGCCTGGCAGATCTGCTCGTCGTTGATGTAGCGGTTGTTCGGGCAGGCGAAATCCACCTCGAAGCCGTCTTTGTAGCCGGCGTCGGCCAGCAGTTTTTGCGCGGCAGCCACGTTGTAGGGGTGGCGCTTGTGCACCGCCTGCGTCCAGCCGTTGACCTGTGGCGCCACCAGGGCGCCCGTGGGCTGGCCCAGGCCGCGCAACGTCACACGGGCGATGGTGTCCATGTCGATCGCCTGGTACAGCGCCTTGCGCACCTTCACGTCCTTGAGCGGGTTCTTGCCTTTGATGTTGCTGCCCGGCAGCTCGGTGCGGAACTGGTCCATGCCCAGGAAGATGGTGCGGTTCTCGATCCCGTCCATCACCTTCAGGTTGGGGTTGCTACGCACGCGCGCCAAGTCTTGCGGGCTGGGGTCCAGCACAAAGTCCACCTCGCCCGACAGCAGGGCCGCCATGCGGGTGGCCACCGCCTTCACCGGGGTGTAGACGATTTCGGTCACGTTGGTGTCGGCCTTGCCCCACCAGGCGGTGCTTTTCTCCAGCACCAGGCGCTGGTCAGGCTGCCAGGACTTGAGCTTGTACGGCCCGGTGCCCATGGCGTTGCGGTGGGCGAAGTTTTCGTCCTGGGTCTTGATGTCCTTGGGCGCCACCGAGTTGTTCTTCTCGGCCCAGGCCTTGCTCATCATGCGCAGCTCGGTCATCTGGTTGAGCAGCACCGGATTCGGGTCTTTGGTGAACACGTCGATGGTGTTGGCGTCCACCTTCACCACGCGGTCGATGCCGTTGGTGTAGACCTGAAAATTGGAGGTCTTGGCCATCGCCCGCTCGATGGAGAACACCGCGTCGTCGGCGGTGAAGGCCGAGCCGTCGTGGAACTTGACGCCCTGGCGCAGGGTGAAGCGCACCTGGGTCGGACTCATCTGCTTCCAGGCGGTGGCCAGCACCGGCTCCACCTTGAAGCTTTTGCTGTTGTAGTACACCAGCGATTCGTACACCGCCGCGTGCACGCCGTTTTGCAGCGCGTTGTTCTGGGAGTGGATGTCCCAGGTGGCGATGTCGCTGGCACTGGTCCATTTGAAGGGCTTGGCCTGGGCGGCCACACCACCGAGCGCGAGCGCGGCGACCACAGCAAGGAGTCGGAGTTTCATCGTTGACACCTAAAGAAATATGAAAGCTTCAACTATGCAACATCCATTCCAGGCTGGAGGACGGTGTTTACCCGGGTTTGTCACGGGCGGGACATTACAATCCGCGCCGTGACAAAGCTGCGCGCGCACCACCGGCTGCTGACTTGGCTGGCCATTCTGGTGGTCAGCCTGGGGGCGCTCGTCCCCGCCTTGGCGCAAGCCGCCCAACCTGCGCCAAGCGTCACCGCCTGGATGGAGATTTGCACCGCCAACGGCATGGTCCGCCTGGACAGTCTGGTCAGTGCATCGCCTTCCACTGGGGAACCCGCGGAACCCGCGCCGGGCAGCGAATCCATCCACCCCTGGAACCCGTGCGGCTGGTGCATGCAGCACGCCACCGGCTTGGCCTTGCCGCCGCCTGCACTCGCCACCTGGGTGCTGCCCGAGCGGCTGACCGACCGGCCCCCCGCGTTCTACCGCAACCCCTCGCCATCCTTCGTCTGGGTGGCACCACTGTCGCGCGCGCCGCCCGCCTTGGGCTGACCCGTACCGCCGACCACGCGCTGCGCCCCGAGGGCACGGCGGGTGTCTGTTCCTGTTCAGAAGTGGTTGTTCATGTCTTCTTCCCTCGTTTCCCACGCGGTGGCGCCTGCGAGCGCCCGCACCACGGCCCGGCATTGGGCCGAGTCCTTCGTTCGCCGGCTGCACACCTGGATCGGTGTGTTGATCGGCCCTTTCCTGCTGATCGCCGCCTTCACCGGCACCGCCTATGTGTGGACACCGCAACTGGAGGCGCTGGTGTACCGCCCGGTGCTGACGGCCACGCACAGCGGCACGCCGTTATCGCTGACGCAGCAAATCGCTGCCGCCCGCCAGCAGGTGGGCGATGCCCTGCCCCTGTCGGGCGTGCGGCCGGCGCCAGCGGCCGGTCAAACCACGCGGGTTCTGTTCAACGACCCCACGCTGGGCGAAGGTGAGCGCCGCGCCGTGTTCATCGACCCGGTCAGCGGTGCGGTGCTGGGCGAACACACGGTGTACGGGACCAGCGGGGCCTTGCCGCTGCGCAGCTGGTCCAGCAAGCTTCACCGGCAACTGCTGGCCGGCAAAACGGGCCGCCTGTACAGCGAGCTGGCCGCCTCGTGGCTGTGGTTGGCGGCGTTGGGGGGCGTGTTTGTGTGGAGGCGCCAGCGCCTGCGCCGGCCCGCCGTCACACCAGGGGCTCCCCGGCCGCTGCGCGAGCGCCACGCCCAACTGGGGCTGTGGCTGCTGGTGGGCCTGCTGTTCCTGTCGGCCTCGGGGCTGACGTGGTCGCGCTACGCGGGCGCGCACATTGGCCAATGGCGCCAAGCCTGGGGCTGGAGCACGCCGTCGCTGGCAACCGGACTGCCCTTGGCCGCCAGCTCGGACCACAGTCACCACCATCATGAAGCCGCGTCGGCGGTACCCACCCACGCCGGCACGGCGGATGTGGACCAGGTGTTGGCCACCGCCCGCGGCCACGGCCTCGATGCCGGCCTGATCGAGATCCGCCCACCGGCCGCCGTCGACAAAGCCTGGACGGTGACCGAGATCGACCGCCGCTGGCCCACGCAGGTGGATGCGGCAGCCATCGACGGTCACACCCTGGAGGTGATCAGCCGCGTGCGGTTTGACGAGTTTCCGCTGGCCGCGAAGCTGACCCGCTGGGTGGTGGACCTGCACATGGGCGTGATGTTCGGGTGGCTCAACCAACTGGTGCTGACCGCGTTGGGCCTGGGCCTGCTGGCGATGATCGTGTGGGGCTACACCCTGTGGTGGCGCCGCCGCGCCCTGACCCGCCGCGAGCCCACCCTGTGGCAGGCCTTGGAGCAAGCGCCTTGGCGGGGCCGCCTGGGGGTGCTGACCCTGAGCGTGGCACTGGGCACGGCGCTGCCGGTGATGGGCGCCAGCCTGCTGGTCATGCTGGCGCTGGACGGCGTGCTCTCACTGCGGCGCTGAATCGCCCAGACACACCCCGATCTGGCGCGCGGCTTGCAGCAAGGGGTGGTCCAACGGCACGGTGCGCTGCTGGTGGGCCACGTCGGCCAGCGCCACGCTGCCCAATTGCCCCTGTTGCAAGGTGACCATGCGGTTGAACTGCCCGGCCATGACCAGTTGCGCGGCCTGGTTGCCGAACTGGGTCGCCAGCACCCGGTCGAACGCGGTGGGCGAACCGCCGCGCTGCACATGGCCCAACACGGTGGCGCGCACCTCGCTGTGCAGGCGCTGCTGCAACTGCGCGCACAGCACCTGGCCCACGCCCCCCAGGCGCATCGGGTCGGGGCTGTCGGCCACGCGGTGCGCCACCGTCAACGCGCCGCCCTGGGGTTTGGCGCCTTCGCCCACGCAGATCACGGTAAAGCGCTGGTGCTGCTCGCGCTCGCGGCACACCGCCGCCACCGCATCCACGTCGTAATCCAATTCGGGCAGCAAGATCACGTCGGCCGCGCCGGCCAGCCCGGCTTCCAGCGCGATCCAGCCCGCGTGGCGCCCCATGGTTTCCACGATCATCACCCGGCCGTGGCTTTGCCCGGTGGTCTGGATGCGCTCCAACGCCTCGGTCACCGTGGCCACGGCGGTGTCAAAACCAAAGCTGCGCTCGCAGCCGACGATGTCGTTGTCGATGGTCTTGGGCACGCCCACCACCGGCAGGCCGCGATGGGCCAGGCCGTGGGCCAGCGCCATGGTGCCGTCGCCGCCGATGGCCACCAGCGCGTCCAGGCCGAGCACGCGGGCGTTGTCCAGCACCGTCTGGGTCACGGCCTCGCTGGTCAGCGGGTTGGCACGGTTGCTGGTGCCCAGGATGGTGCCGCCCAGCATCAGGATGCCGCTGACGCTGCGCCAATCCAGCGCGCGGGTGCGCGGCGGGCTGGCCATGAGGCCGGCAAAGCCGTCTTCGATGCCAACGACCTCGGCGCCGCACTGCCGCAGCAGCGACTTGGTCACCGCCCGGATGACCGCATTGAGTCCGGGGCAGTCGCCGCCGCCGGTGAGCACGCCAATGCGCATGTCCAACCTCCTCCTGGGAAAATCAGGGTCGGGCGCCACGCGGCCAGAAGGCCCACAGTTGCAGCGGCTGCTTGAGACCCGCCGCCAGGGTGTAGGCCTCGTCGCCCCAACCGGTGAAGTAATCGGCCCGCACCGCGCCCACGATGGCGCCGCCCGTGTCCTGCGCCAGCACCAGCCGACGCAACTGCGCCGCCGGCCCGCTGGTTTGCAGCCAGACCGGGGTGCCGTAGGGAATGCTGTCGCGGTCCACGGCGATGGAGCGGCCCGGCGTCAGCGCCACGCCCTGGGCGCCTCGCGGGCCGAACTGGGCGTCCAGCGACGTCAGCGGCTCCTCCCGGAAGAACACGGTGCGCGGATTGCTCCACAGCATCTCCTGCACCTGCTGCGGGTTGGCCGCCGCCCAGGCGCGCAAGGCCTCCCAGGTGCCCTCGCGGATCAGACGGCGGTCCAGCAACCAGCGCATCACGCTCTGGTAAGGGTGGCCATTGTGGCCCGCGTAGGCCAGGCGCACCAGGCGCTGGGTGCCATCGGGCTCGCTCACCAGCAGGCGCCCGGAGCCCTGGATCTGCAGCAGCAAGGCGTCCAGCGGGTCGGCCAGCCACGCAATCTCCTGCCCGCGCAGTTGCGCCTGAGCACCGGCGTCGGTCGCCATCTGCTGGCGGCTGAACCAGGGCTGGCCCGGGCGCACGGCAGCGGGCAGTTTGTACAGCGGCGTCTGGTGCTGGACGCTGGGCTGGCGGCTGGCGGGCAACATCGGCTCGTAGTACCCGGTGAGCAGCCCGGTGGATTCGCCCTGCGGCGTTTGCACCCGGTACGGTTGCAGCCGGCGCATCACCCATTCGTGCTGCTCGGCCACGGTAGCGATGCTGAGCTGGCGCACCTCGGCGCACAGGCTGCCCCAGGCCGGGGCGGGGCGTTCGCAGCTGCGCAGCCACGCGTTCCAAGCCTGGTGCAGCGCGTCCAGGCCCCAGCCCGGCACGTCGGCAAAGCGCACCGGCTGCCACACGCTCTTGCCACGGGCCAGTGGCGCCGGCAGCGGCTGGCTGTCGGCCCAGCGCCAGGTGGCGTTGTCGGGCGTCACCGCCGGCTGCGCCAGGCCTTGTGGCGTGGTCACCCCATCGGGGCTGGACGGCAAGGCCGGCGCGGGCAACGCGGGTGGCAACCCCACCTCGGGGGCAGGGGCTTGCGGCAAGGGAGTGGTGCTGCAGGCGGCCAGCATTCCTACAATCAGGCCCAGTAAAACGCTGCGGCAGGTGCGCCGTGGCCGCGAAAGAACCGCCATCATGACCCTGTTGTTGCTGGAAGCGCTGGGCGCGCTGTTGTTGCTGATTTTCATTGTGTGGTGGACCATGTTCTCGGGCCGCAAAAAGGGCGAGCTGCCCGAGTCGGTGGAACGCGAGAAAGCTGCGGTCCCCAAACCCGAGGACGCGCCGCGCGACTGAGACGCACCGGGCGCGGCCCCCTGACTCAGAGATCGCGCAGCAGGTTGACCAGTTCCACCGCCGATTTCACATTCATTTTCTCAAACACGTGGGCCCGGTGCACCTCCACCGTGCGCACGCTGATTTGCAGCGTCTCGGCCACCAGCTTGTTGGGCAGGCCCGAAGCGACCAGGCGCATCACGTCGCGTTCGCGCTCGGTCAAGCCTTCCACCTTGGCCTGCAGCTCCCGCCGCTCGCGCCGCGCGGCCTGCACGCGTTGCGACTGCAGCAGCGCCTGTTCCACCCGGTCCACCAGGGCGTTGTCGGAAAACGGTTTCTCGCAGAAATCGAACGCACCGCGCTTGACCGCGTCCACCGCCGTGGGCACATCGGCGTGACCGGACAGAAAGATCACCGGCATGGCCTCGAACCACGGCAGGGCCAGCAGCCGCTCGAACAAGGCCAGCCCGCTGGTGCCGGGCATGCGCACGTCCAACAAGACGCAGGTGGGGGTACGCGGCTCGTCGCGCCAACCCTGCACCTCGGCCCAGAACGCGTCGGCGCTGTCGTGCGCCTGGCTGAGCAGGCGCCGTGTGCGCAGCAACCAGCCCAAGGCGTCGCGCACGCCCTGGTCGTCGTCCACCACGTGGACGCAAGCATCGGCCAATGTCTGAGGGTTCATGGGCGCCATCATAGGGCGGGTGCGGCCGGCAAGGTGAACACAAACACCGTGCCCTGGGGTCGGTTGGCTTCAAAACGCAGGGCACCGCCATGTTGCTCCACCACGGTGCGGCACAGGTTCAGACCCAGGCCCATGCCTTCGGGCTTGGTGGTGAAAAACGGGGTGAACATGCGCTGCACCTGCTCGGGCGTCAAGCCGGGGCCATGGTCGGCCACCTGGAATTCCACCCAGCGCGGGCCGGGCAGCCGGCCGGTGGCGGGCACTTTGCGCGCACTCACCCGCAGGCGGCGCAGACCGCTGGCGGTGCCCGGCTCGCCCACCGGCATGGCCTGCATGCCGTTGCGCGCCAGGTTCAACAGCGCCTGTTCCACCATCGTGCGGTCGCACCAGACGCTGGGGCACTCCGGCGCGACGGTCAGCTCCAGGTCGATGCCCAGCTTGCGCCCCTGCAATTGCAGCAGCGGCGAGATGGCATCGAACAACGCCGCCACGGGCACTGCTTCGCGGGCGCGGTCGCGGCGGCGCACCAGGTCGGCCACGCTCTGGATCACCTTGCCCGCCCGCTCCGCCTGTTCGGCAATGCGGTGCAGGGCCACCAGCACATCCTGGCGCCACCCAGTGGCGGGGCTGGGGTCCAGGTCGCCCGCGATCAGGTTCAACGAGCCGCTGGCGTAGCTGGCAATGGCTGCCAGCGGCTGGTTCAGCTCGTGGCTGATGAGGGACGCCATCTCGCCGGCCATGGCCAGGCGCGCGGTGGCCTGCAGGCGCTCTTGCGAGGTGCGCGACAGCTCCTCGCTGCGGCGCTGTTCGCTCAGGTCGAGCACGGCGCTCATCCAGCCGGTCTGCACGCCGCGCGCGTCGATCAGCGGGGCCTCGATGATCAGCACCGGAAACCGCGTCCCGTCCGACCGCGCGAACTCGGACTCGTAGCCCTCGCGCGGCAGCACCTTGCCGGCCAGGCGCACCGCCATGCGCTGGCGGTACTCGTCCACCTGCTCGGGCGGCCAGTAGGGGGCGGGTACGCCGGTGCCCAACAACTGCTCCTGCGTCAGGCCCACCATCTGGCAAAACGCCGGGTTGACGTAGGTGATGCGCCCGTCCATGTCGCGCGCGCGCAAGCCGGTGACGAGCGAGTCCTCCATCGCTTTGCGGAAGGCCAGGGCTTCGGCCAGGCTGCTTTCGGCCCGCTGGCGACGGCGCAGGTCGCGCGCAAACAGCGCCAGCACGCCCGCCAGCGCCACCGCCAGTGCGGCCACCGCCACGGTGAGGATGTGCGGGAACCAGCCCCGCACCTCGCGCCGCGCCTCGGTGCGGATCACATAGGTCACCCCGGGCAGGTCGAACAGTTGCTGCGCATGAATCACTTCGCTGCCCGGCGGCAGGTCGCCAATGATGGTGAGCCGCGTGCCATCGGCCTCGGTCCAAGCCAGGCGCTGCCCACGGCGCACCTCGGGCGACACCAGTTCGGCCAGCAAGCCGCTCAGGGAATACGTCGCCACCAGGAATCCGGCCGGTGCACCGTCGCGGGTCACCGGCAGGCACATCTCCATCAACTCCACCCCCGTGCCTTGCAACAAGGGCCAAAAATAGCTGGACGCATAGGCGGCACCGTTGTAACGCTGGGCGGCGGCGCAGGCCTGTGACACGTCAAAACGAGCGTCCTGGCGCGGACGCAGGGCGAACAAATGGGGCTGAAACGGGCTGGTGCGCTCGGCCTTGACCTGAAGTTCGGGGTCGAGCCAGGTCAGGTGCACCATTTCGCGGTGGTTGGCCAGGATCTGGGCCGCGCCTTCGGACCAGACATCGGTGCTGTAGAGGGTGTTGTGCAAGGCCACCAGGTTCTGCAGATTGCGCAGCAGGCCGCTGCGCACGTCGGCGGCGGCCTCGTTGGCGCGGCGTTGTTGGCGCTCCAGGGCCAGGCCTTCTTCGTACTCGCGCGCCAAAAACACCAGCGCGCCCAGCAGCAAGCCCACCAGCACGCACAACATGCCCCACAACCACCAGCGGCGGGACGTGGGGCGGGGCGGCCACCAGCGCAAGCGCATCACAGGCGCCGGTGCTGCAAGGCGGGCAACTGGCGGCGCACCTGTTGCAGGTGGGTGCGGTCAATGTCGCACACCACCACGCCGGGGCCCACCGCATGCTGCCCCAGCACCACGCCCCAGGGGTCGATCACCATGCTCTGGCCCCAGGTCTGGCGGCCGTTTTCATGGGTACCGCCCTGGGCACTGGCGATCACGTAGGCCTGGTTTTCGATGGCACGCGCGCGCAGCAGCACCTCCCAATGCGCCTGGCCCGTGGTGTGGGTGAACGCGGCGGGCACCAGCAGAATGTCGGCACCCAACTGCCGGTACAGCTCGGGAAAGCGCAGGTCGTAGCACACGCTCATGCCCACCCGCCAGACATGGCCTTCCGGGTCGGGCAGGTTGAACACGGTGGGCGTGGTGCCGGCGGTCAGCACGGCGGCTTCGTCATAGTGTTCACGCCCGTTGTCGTAGCGGAACAGGTGGATCTTGTCGTAGCGCGCAGCCGGCTGGCCCTTGGGGTCGTACACCATGGAGGCGTTCGCGGCGTGGGTGGGGTCGTCGGTGGCCATGGGCAAGGTGCCCCCCACGATCCAGATGCCCAGCTCGCGCGCGGTGTCGGCCAGAAAATCCTGTACGGTCCCCAGCCCAGGGGTTTCGGCCACCACCAGCTTGTCCGCGTCGCGGCGGCCCATGAAGCAGAAATACTCGGGCAGCACCGCCAGCACGGCGCCGGCGCTGCGGGCCTGGTCCAGCAATTGGTGGGCTTGGGCCAGGTTGTGGTCAAGGCTGATGCCCGAAACCATCTGGATGGCGGCGACTTTCATGGGGGTCCTCCTGGGCGCGCGGGTGCACCCTCTTGCGTTGGCATGTTACGACGATTCACCTTTTCGACCTGCGGGTCGGCCCAAGGTCCGGTGATGTGGAATTGCTGGGTGGCGGCCTCTTGCAGCGGCTGGCGCAGCAGAAACTGGGCCAGGAAGGTGCCCAGGCCGGTCAGCGGGCTGATGGCGGTGGCAATCAGCGACGCGGTACCGGCGTTCAGCTCGGGAATCACCACCGCCGTGATGTCTTGCGTTTCACGCGCGATGTCGGCCCGCCCTTCCAGCAGCACCGCCGCGCTCACGCCCTTCATTTGCAGGTTGTTGGTGCTGGCCACGCCCTGCACGATGCGGGCGTCGCCGCGCACGAAATCGAAGGCAAACCCTTCGCTGAACACATCGCGAAAATCCAGCACCAGGCGCCGGGGCAGCGATTGCAGGCTGAGCACGCCCAGCAGCTTGGCCAACCCCGGGTCGGCCTTGAGGAATTGGCCGCGCTGCACATCCAGTTGCAGTTCGCCGCTCAAGGTAGGAATGTCCAGCGCCAACGGCGAACCGAGCCAGCCCAGCGTGCCGTTGAGCGTGCCACGCCCCCCGCGCACCACGCTCGGCATGCCAAAGCGCTCCAGCAATGCCCCCGCGTCAGCGATGTTGAGCTGCACGTTGAGCGCGGTGCGACGGGGCGCCGGATCACGGGCCGCCCCCCCCAGCGCTGCCCAGTTGCCGCTGGCCTGCAGGCGGGCTTCGGGCACGGTCAGGTTCAAGGTGTTCAAGCGCCATTCGCGCACCGCGTCACGCTGGGCCAAGGGCGCCTGGCGGTTCACAGCCACCACCTCCAGCCGTCCCAGGCGGCAGTCGTTCAGCTCCAGATCGTCCACCACCACGTCCAGTGCTGGCACCAGACGCGGCTGCGTCTGCAGCAGTTGCTCCACCTCCGACGCGGTGGCCGGCGGCAACGCCAACCGCGCCAGGCGGGCGTACACCCGCCCCGGCACCTCGCCGCGGCTGGGCCGGTACTCTATGTAGCCATTGAGCTCGCGCGCCACCAGCGACAGGCGCCAGTTGTCGCCTTCGCGCGATCCGCCGGCCACCAGGTCGTGGAATTTTCGCCCACCGTGGCTGACGCGCTCGGCCGACACGCCGACCTGGGTGGGCCAATAGGCCATGCTGTCGGTCCAGCGTGGAGGGGCGCCCTGGCCCGCCTCGGCCGGCCAGGCGTTGGCCCAGCGCTCCCAGGCCTGCAAATCGATGTCGCCCAGGTCCAACTGCGCGACCACACCCGCGTTGGGCAACGCCGGGCGTTCACTGCGCACCGACAACGCCCCGCGCAACACGCGCGTGCCTGGCGGACCGTGCTCCCGCTCGTAGCGGGCACTCAGCAAGGGCGCATCACCGGTGCCCAGCTCCACCGTCAGGCGGTCCCGCGTGTGCTCGTTCGGCATGGCTGCACTGGGCGGCAAGGGGCTCAACTCAACCCGCAGCGGCAACACCGGAGCGGCGGCCTTGGTCAGAGGTGCGGGCACGGTCAGCGCCAACCCTTGCAAACCCGACTCCACCAGCAGTTGCACCCCTTCGGGCACCACGCCAAAACGCACCTGGTAACTGGTGCTGCCCTCGGCGCTTTGGCCCAAAGCAGCCAAGCTGGCCCAGGCCTCGCCCATGTCGGCCGCGCGCCGCAAACCGTCGGCGGTGGCGGTGCCCTGGCCCTGAAACTGCACTTCGGTACGGCCGCCCTGGCGCACCATCCCGCCCTGAAAACGCAACTCGCCCCCCAGCAGCCGGGCCGTGGCCTGCGGCACCCGGAAGCCCTGCTCGTCAAAGTCCAACACGCCGGTGGTGCCCAACAACCAGGGCGAAGCGGGCGACACCCGCAGGTCGTTGCCCTGCAGCCGCAACTGGCCCGCCACCTTCACCGCCTGCACGTCTTGCAGGGGCAGGTCCAGACTCAAACCCACTTCCACCCGGCCTTGCAGGCGCGCCTCGCGCAAGGCGTCCCCCAGCAAGCCGCCCAAGGGCGAACCGTTGACGAACGCCAAGGCTTCGTCGCCCGGCCCCAGCACCTTGCCCCGCACCTGCAACAGGGGCGCGTCGGCGGTGAAATCGGCGATGCGCGCCTCCACCTGCGCGGCCTGCAGTTGGCGTGCGCCCGCCACACCACCGGCCGCGCCCCGCAGCAGCAAGCCCACCCGGTCGATGTGCAGCTCGGCCTGCACCGGCTCCAGCGCGGGCCATGCGGGTTCGCCGGGCGCCATCAGGTGCGGCGGCACGTAGCTGAAGGCGACGTTCTGCAATTGAGCCTTCACCTCGAACTGCCCTTGCGCGGGGTCGGCAAACGGGAAGTCCCACAGGTCGCCCTGCACCCGGAAGCGCGCGTTGCGGGCGTCCCCTTGGCGCACCGCTTCGCGCAGGTAACGCCGCACATCGTCGGGGATGGACAGCGGCAGGTAACGGTGCACCCGGGCGCCATTGGCGCGCGCCATGGTCAGGTCCAGATCAAGCACGCCAGGGAAACGGGACGCGGCGCGGCTGCTCGCGGGGTCGGCGGTGTGCCAGCGCAAGTGGCCCTGGCCTTCGGCATCGGCGTTGGCAAAGCTGAGCGAGCGCACGTCCACCGCCAGTTGCTCACCCTGCACTGTCCAGCTCACATCGGCACGCAAACGGGTCAGGGGCAGACTCGGCTCTTCAAACACGCCTGGAAACACCAGGGCGCCATCGGCCATCTGCACTTCCGCACGCCCCCCGGCCTGGTCGAGGTCAAACACCAGGTCCACCCCCTGCAATCCCGGGCGACCCATGGGCGGAATGGTCTGCCCCGCCACGGGCGCGGGCACCGCCCCGGGCGCCAACACCAGGTCTTGCAGACGACCGGCGGCGGACCACCGTTCGGCCTGCGCGCCCTCGGCCGCGTGCCATTTCAAGACCAATGCCTCGGCCCGGCCCTCGGGCTGGGTGTCGGCCAGGGCCGCGCGCCACTCGGCGGGCACAGGCAAGCGCTGGGCCAGACGTTGCAGTGGCGCCAAGTCCACCTGATCCGCCTGCAACGCCCAATGCGCGAGTCGACCATCGGGGGCCTCGCCGTGCAGGTAAGTCACATCGCCCCCCGACCACTGCAGCCCGTCGGGCGTGGCAAACCTCAACCCCTGGGTGCTGACCTGGGTGCGCGGCCCGTCGCGCTGCACCTGCAGCCGCACTGCCAGGTCGTTCAAGGCAAACGGCGCGCGCTGTGGCTGCGCCCAGCGCAAGGCCACCGCTGGCAAGGCCAGGTCCAATTGCATCCCCGCCACCTGGCCACGCTGCCAGTCGGCCCAAACACGCAACGCACCCCGCCCTTCGTCCACCCCCAGGCCCCAAGAGGCGGGCAGCGCCCCATGCCGCTGCAGGTGTCGCAGATCGACCCGGGGCAGATCGGCGTAGAGCGCGCCGCTCCACCCTCGCCAATCGCCCGGTCGGCGGGCCCACAGCGGGCCAGTGAAGCGCCCGCGCACGCTCAGGCGGTCGCCCCATTCGCTGGGCGGCGTGGCATCCAGCCACCAGTGGTGTTGACGGCCGGCGTTGCGCGTCACCCAGTCGATGTCGCGCAACACCAGCGTGGGCGCCTCGGGCCGGGTTTCGTCGGTCCAGTGCAGCTCGCCCTTCAACACTGCCAACTCGGCCTGGCCGAACCACCAGTCGGCCAAGCGGCCATCGTCATCGGAGCCCCGGCCCAGCTCGATGCCGCCCACCTCGATGCGGCCTTGCGCGGTGCGCCGCACCGCCAGCACCGGTGCATCGATCACCAACTGCTCAAAACCCAGGCGCCAGAGCGAGCGTACCGACAGGGCAGCACGCACCTGCGGCAGGTGCAGGGCCTCGCGGCCGGCGCTGTCCAGCAGGCGCACATCGCGCAACTGGAACGACGGCACACCGCCCTCGGACGCCGCGCTGACCTGCCCCACGGTCACGGTCACCCCCAATGCCCGCGTGGCCACCGATTCCAAGGCAGGGCGCCATTGATCAACTCGCGGCACAATGACGAGATGCAACACCCCCCAGCTGAGGGCGAACAGGCTCCAGACGGCCAGCACCAGCCACAAGGCCAGGCGCGCCGACCACGCCGCCGTTCGGAGGAGACGCGAAGGGTGGGCAATGTCCGGATTCTTGAGCACGCGAAATTATGATGGCCTCTGACCCCGTGGCGCCGGCGCCCGACACGGAATTTGTATCGAAATACGACGGTGCGGCCGCGCACTCCCGTTTTGTGCAGCGCATCCGCCGCCGCTACGAACGCGAAAGCCAGTGCCTGCCGCCCGGCGCCCCCACCGCCGCCGTGATGACCGCCGTGTTGCAGCAACTGCGTGAACAGGGTCTGGACCTGAGCGGCGCGCTGCGGGTGTTGCGCCACCTGGTGCTGGAACGGCTGGCGGTGCTGGACTGCGAATGCCAGGCGCCGCTGGCGGTGGTGACGCAGGCCGTGACCGAACTGGCCGAGCTGGCGCTGGACGCCGCACTGACCGATGCCCTGCGCGAACTCGACGAGCTGCACGGCGCTCCCCAGTACGCCGATCCCACGGTGCCTGCCGCGCTGGGGCCGGTCTGGCGCCGCGCCGAGGTCTGGATCATCGGCATGGGCAAGTTCGGGGCCCGCGAACTCAATGTCTCCAGCGACATCGACCTGATCTACGTCTACGACCACGACGGGGAGACCGCCGGCAACGCCGAAGGCCGCAACCGCATCAGCAACCACGAATACTTCGCCAAAGTGGTCAAGCGGGTGTACGCGCTGATCGGCGACACCACCGAACACGGCCAGGTGTTCCGGTTGGACCTGGCTCTGCGGCCCAACGTCAACTCGGGCCCGCCGGCGGTATCGCTGGGCGCTCTGGAGGAGTACTTTCTGGTGCAAGGCAGCGAATGGG
>CAZSZN010000063.1:0-13442 GCA_964610405.1 uncultured Macromonas sp.
GCCCAGATGCTCAACAACCTGGTCAGCAACGCGGTCAAGTTCACCGCGCACGGGTCGGTCGCCATCACCGCGCGGCCCCTGCCGCCAACCCATGGCACCGCCGCCACGCTGGTGTTTGAAGTGACCGACACCGGCCCCGGCATCCCGGCCGATCGTCAGCACCTGCTGTTCCAGCCGTTCAGCCAGGTCGATGCGTCCACCACCCGTGAATTTGGCGGCACCGGCCTGGGTCTGTCCATCGTGCGCCGGCTCAGCACCTTGATGGGCGGCGATGCCGGCCTGCACAGCGTGCCTGGGCAGGGCGCCACCTTCTGGTTTCGGGTCGCGTTACCGCCCGGCCAGCCACAAGACGTGCCCACCGACGTCCACAGCCTGGACGCCAGCGCCCCCAACCTGCCGGTGGACGCGATGAGCTTCGACGGCATCGAGGTGCTGGTGGTGGAAGACCACCCGGCCAACCGCTTCATCATCGACAGCATGCTGCAACGCAGCGGTGTGCGCGCCCGCATGGTCCACGATGGGCAGGCGGCGGTCGACCTGATCGCGCAGGGCGCCACCTTCGACCTGATCCTGATGGATGTGGAAATGCCGGTGCTGGACGGCTACGGCGCGGCCCAGGCCATCCGCCGGCTGGAAGCGGCGGGCCAGGTGCCGGTGCGCCACCACATCGTCGCGCTGACGGCGAACGCCTTTCCGTCGGACCGGGAAAAGGCGCTGGCCGTTGGCATGGACGATTTCATCGCAAAGCCCATCGTGTTGCACCAGTTGAAAGCGGCGCTGGCGCGCTGGCGGCAGGTGGCCGGGCGAGGGTAAAGACGAATGGGTTGGACAAACAGCGTTGGGACAAGGAACACAAAAATGATGAACCAGGACACCGCGTTGGGCGCGGTCAAGGCCCGGGTGCTGGTGGTGGACGACACCCCCGCCAGCCAGCAGTTGTTGCGCATGGCGTTGCACCGCCAGCACGAAGTGGCCTCGGTGGAGAATGCCGACGAGGCGCTGCGCTGGATCGATGACAACGGCGTGCCGGACGCCATCCTGCTCGACATCCTGATGCCGGGCATGGACGGCTACGAGCTGTGCACGGCACTCAAGCACAACGCCGTCACCGCCGACGTGCCGGTGATCTTCCTCACCGCCAAAGGCGACCCGCACGACGAGGTCAAGGGCTTCAGTTGTGGGGCGGTGGACTACATCGTCAAGCCGGCGCCGGCCGCCGTGGTGCTGGCGCGCGTCAACACCCACCTGGAACTGCGGCGCACCCAGCAACTGCTGGCCAGCGCCAACCGGGAGCTGGAGGGTGAGGTCGCCATCCTGGAGTCGGGCATGCGGGGCGTGGCCACCATGGGCGCCGCGCTGGGCAAGGACGCCCACCAGCGCCTCGACCGCATTCAGCAATTCGTCGCCTTGCTGGGCCAGCAACTGCAGCGCAATGGCGTGTTTGGCACCGCGCTGTCGCCCCGCATCCTCGACAAGATGGTCAAGGCAGCGGTGATGTACGACATGGGAAAGATGGGCATTCCTGCCC
Organism: uncultured Macromonas sp.; assembly: GCA_964610405.1. Taxonomy (GTDB): domain Bacteria; phylum Pseudomonadota; class Gammaproteobacteria; order Burkholderiales; family Burkholderiaceae_C; genus CAZGDZ01. The sequence goes on from CAZSZN010000063.1 coordinate 1,529, forward strand.
ACATCCTGCACAAGCCCGGCGCGCTGGACGACGCCGAATGGGCGGTGATGCGCACCCATGCCGAGCTGGGTGGGCAGGCGCTGCAGGGCATCATCAACGAAGTGCAGGCCGGCGTGCAGGCGCAAGTGACGCACGAAGGCAGTTACAGCGGCCCGCTGGCGTTTCTGGAGCTGGCCCGCGACATGGCGTTGTACCACCACGAACGCTGGGACGGCGACGGTTACCCCCTCGGCCTGCGCAGCCACGCCATTCCTTTGTGCGCCCGCATCGTCGCCGTGGCCGATGTGTACGACGCCTTATTGTCGCGCCGTGAGCACAAGGCCCCCTGGCCGCGCGACGAGGTGGTGGCCCACCTGCAAGCGCAGTCGGGCACACAGTTCGACCCGCTCGTCATCAAGGCCTTCGTCGAGGTGGAGCCGCAGTGCTACGAGACCTGGCTGCGCAAAACCGACCAGGCCGAGCGCTATTGATACCCCAGGAGCACCGCCATGAGCCACCCCCAGTTCACCCCCGCCGAGCAGCAAGCCATCGAGCTGTACTGCGCCGGCGATGAGGTGTTTTTCCTGTCGTTCCGGGCCTCGTGCCGCGAGCAGTTTCGCAGCGATTTGCAGCAGGGTGACCGCGCCTGCGCCGCCTGCGATTGGGCCACCCTGCGCCGCGTGGCACATTCCATGAAAGGGGTGTTGAGGTCGCTTGGTCAGCCAGAACTGGCCGAGCAGGCCGCCGTGATCGAGCGCACCGCCCGGGGTGGGCTGGTGCAACTGGCCAGCCAGAGTTGGTTCCGCTTGAGCCAGGGGCTGGCGGCGGCTTACGGCACCACGGTGGATCAATTTTGAAAGCCAACCCGCCCATGCACACCCCGTTGCTGCTGGTGGTGGACGACCACCCCAGCACCCAGCAGATGATGGCGCTGATCCTGGGGCAAGAGTTCCAGGTGTTGCAAGCCACCGATGGCTACCAGGCCATGCGCTTGTTGTGCCTCCAGCAGCCCGATGTGATCTTGCTGGACTGGCTGATGCCCGGCGAGCTGTCCGGGCTGGACGTGCTGCAGCGTCTGAAGGCGGTGCCCGAATGGCGCCACATCCCGGTGGCCATGGTCACCAGCCAAGGCGACGGGCCGCACATTCTGGAAGGTTTCCGCCACGGAGCGGACGAGTTTTTTGTCAAGCCGTTCAAGCCGCTGCGACTGGCGCAGTGGGTGCGGCAAGTGGCGGGGCGCCCCCATGAAACACCTTGAAGTGGCATCGCGCCGCCGCGTGTTGCGGGCGCTCGGTGGTTGCGCCCTGGCGCCGGTGGCGGGCTTGTCGGCTTGCGGTTGGCAGGCCAGCGAACCCATCCGCGTGGGCACCCACCCGTGGCCGGGCTACGAATTGCTGCACTTGGCGCAGGCCCTGGGGCAGGTGCCGGCCGAACAGGTGCGGCTGATCGAAACCACCTCGGCCTCGGCCAGCTTGCGGGCTTTGTCGTCCGGCTCCATGGAGGGCGCTTGCCTCACGCTGGACGAGGTGCTCACCGCCCGCGCGTCGGGGGTCGATCTGGTCATCGTCGCGGTGCTCGACGTGTCGTTGGGCGCCGACGCGGTGTTGGCTCCAGCGCGTCTGCGGTCGTTGGCCGATCTGCGGGGGCGCCGCATCGGGGTGGAGCACTCGGCAGTTGGGGCGGTGATGCTCGACGCCTTGCTGGCCTCGGCGGAGCTTGGGTTGGCCGAGGTGGAGCCACGCTACGTCACCATCGACCAGCACGAAAAAGCCCTGTTGAACGGCGAAGTGGACGCGCTGGTGACCTACGAGCCGGTCAAGTCCCGGCTGCTGCAGGCCGGTGCGCACGAGCTGTTTTCCAGCGCCCAGATCGCCGGCCGCATTGTGGACACCCTGGCCTTGCGGCGCGACGTGCTGCCCGACCAGACCGACGCAGTGCGCGCCCTGGTGCACGGGCATTTTGCCGCGCTGCAATCCTGGCACACCGAGCCCGCGGTGCACGCCGCCTTCCTGGCCGAGCGTTTGGGCCTGGCGCCCGAGCAGGTGGCCAGCGCCTACGCCGAGCTGGACCTGCCCACCATCGAGCGCAACCACGAATGGCTGCGCGGCAACCCGCCGCCTTTGGAAACCTCGGCCCGCCAACTGGCGGCGGTGATGGTGCGCGCCGGCCTGCTGGAAGCCGCGCCCGCCATGGACGGCCTGTGGTCCGCCGCCTATTTGCCTTGAACGACCATGCCGCGCGCACCCTCCGCTTCACGGCCAACCCGAGGTTGGCACCTGCGAACCGTGGTGATCGCCTGGCTGGTGGCGGCGTTTTTGCTGCTGGCCGGTGCGTCCACCCTCATCAGCTGGCAACTGGCGCAGGGCCGTGCCTGGGCCGATTCCCGCCAGTACGCCAGCGTGGTCGCGTCCGAAGTCATCGTGGTGGCCGAGCGCACGCTGGTGTCCGACCCCGGCCTGGCCGGTGAGATCATCAGCCACGCCGCCACCGACCCGCGCCTGCGCTACGCCGCCTTGCTCGACCCTTCCGACCGGGTGTTGCACGCCACCCTCGCGTCGCACCGGGGGCGTCGCTTCTCCGACCTGTCGGTGGATGCGACCGACCATTTCCCGCCCGAGGTGCTGACCGCCACCGCCGGCCATTGGGAAGACCGCCGCGACGGTTTGATGCTGGTGAAGCAGCCGTTTCGCATGCCGCCGCCGCCCGGCCAGTTGCGCAGCCACCGCAACGGCACCTTGCTGGTCGTGGCCGATGTCGGGCCCCAACTCAACACCGTTTGGCGCCACAGCTTGTTTGAAATTGGCACCCGCGCGCTCGCGCTGGCCGTGATCGCGCTGCTCACCTACCTCGCGCTCGACCGCTGGCTGGTCGCCCCCCTGCAGCGCTTGCGCGACACCACCCGCGCCATCGGCCGGGGCCAGTTCAACCTCGATCTGCCCCGCTTTCGCATCCGCGAGCTGCAGCAGTTGGGTCAGTCCTTCCAGCAAATGTCGGACGATGTGCAGCGCCACATGGCACAGCTCTCCGACACCGCGCAGCTGCTGCGGCAGAGCGAGGAGCGCTTTCGCGAAGCGATCGAGGCGTTGGATGTGGCGTTCGCGATCTTCGACCCCGAAGACCGGCTGGTCTATTGCAACCGGCGCTTTGCGGCCACCCTGGGCGAGGCCGAAGGCCAACTGGTGCCTGGCACCCGCTACCAGGCGCTGCTGCAACTTCGCTTGCGCACGGCGGGCGCGCCCGTGCCGCCGGCTGAAGAGGCGCGCTGGGTGGACAGCCGACTGAGCATGCACCGCGACGGCTATTCGCTGGTGCGCCAGGAACCCGACGGGCGCTGGGTGCGGGAAATCGAGCGCCGCACCGACGCGGGCTACACCGTCAATCTCTGCATCGACACCACCGAGCTGGTGCAGGCGCGCGAGCGGGCCGAAGCCGCCAACCAGGCCAAGAGCCATTTCCTGGCCGCCATGAGCCACGAGCTGCGCACGCCCATGAACGGCATCCTGGGCACCGCGCAACTGCTGCAACTGCCCGGCTTGGCCGAGGCCGAGCGCAAGGAGTACGCCCACACCATCCGCACCGCCGGCGATGCGCTGCTGCGCTTGCTCAACGACATCCTGGACTACTCCAAGGTGGAAGCCGGACAACTGGCGCTGCGGCCCGCTCCGGCGGTTCCGGCCGAGGTGCTCAAGGACGTGGCCGCCTTGTTCCAGGCCCCGGCGCGCCTCAAGGGTCTGGCCTTGGCCGCGCAGTGGAGCGGCCCGGCCGACGCGACCTACCTGCTGGACGCGCACCGCCTGCACCAGATGCTGAGCAACCTGCTGAGCAACGCCATCAAGTTCACCGACCGGGGCAGCGTCATCGTCACCGCGCAGGAGTTGAGCCGCTCGGTGGACGGTGCACTGTTGGAATTCCGGGTGCGCGACACCGGCATGGGCATTCCGGTGGAGCGCCAGTCACAACTGTTTCAGCCGTTCCAGCAGCTCGACAGTGGCATGTCGCGCCAGTTTGGTGGCACCGGGCTGGGCTTGTCCATCGTGCAGCGGCTGGCGCGCCTGGCCGGGGGCGACGCGGGGGTGTGCAGCGAAACCGGGCAGGGCGCCGAGTTCTGGTTCCAACTGCGGGTGCCGCCGGTGGCACCCGCGCCCGTGTTCGCGAACGCCGAGCTCCCTGCCGCACCGCGTTCCGGCCTGTCGGGCCGCGTGCTGCTGGTGGACGACCACCCCATGAACCGCCAGTTGATGCAGCACATGCTCTCCAAACTGGGGCAGTTCAAGGTCACCATCGCGGAAGATGGTCAACAGGCCGTGGACATGATCGAGGCCGGTGAGCGGCCCGACCTGGTGTTGATGGACCTGCAAATGCCGGTGATGGACGGTTACGAGGCCACCGTGCGCATCCGGGCCTGGGAAGCGCGGCAACACCTGTCACCGCTGCCCATCATCGCGCTGACGGCCAATGCGTTCGTGGAAAACCGGATCGACAGCGTGAAGGCCGGGATGAACGATTTCCTGGCCAAGCCGGTGCTGATGCCCGACTTGCAACTGGTGCTGGAACGCTGGCTGAAGATGCGGTACGCAGCGGGCGCCTGAGGCCCGCCACACCCCCATCAACGCGGCACTGGCAGCCAGGGGCGGACCCAGCCCAGGCCGTCGCTGGTGCCACGCGGTACCGCGCCACGGCGGGGCCGGTACTCGCAGCCGATCCAGCCGTCAAAACCCAGTTCGTCGATCAGCGCGAACAGGTAGGGGTGGTGGATTTCGCCCACATCGGGCTCGTGGCGCTCCGGCACACCGGCGATTTGCAGGTGTCCCACCCGCCCGGTGGGCAGGTACTGGCGCAGCTTCATCGCCAGGTCGCCTTCCATGATCTGGGCGTGGTACAGGTCCATTTGCACTTGCACGTTGTCGGCACCGATCTCGGCGATCAGTTCGTGCGCCTGCGCCTGCCAGCTCAGGAAGAAGCCGGGCATGTCGCGCTGGTTGATCGGCTCGATCAGCAGCTTCACACCCACGGCGGCGGCGCGGGGTGCGGCGGCCCGCAGGTTGGTCACGTAGGTGGCGCGGGCCTGCTCGGGGCTCACGCCCTCGGGCACCTTGCCGGCCATCACATGCACGCGTGGGCAGTGCAGCGCCTGGGCGTAACGCAGGGCCTGGGTGATGCCTTCGGCAAATTCGGCCTCGCGGCCCGGGAGGCAGGCCAGCCCGCGCTCGCCACCGTCCCAGTCGCCGGGCGGGGCGTTGAACAGCACCTGCTGCAGGCCGTTGGTTTGCAGGCGCGAGGCCAGTTGCTCGGGCGTCCAGGCGTAGGGGAACAGGTACTCGACGGCCGTGAAGCCATCGGCGGCAGCGGCGTCAAAGCGGTCCAGAAAATCCAGCTCGTTGTAGAGCATGGACAGGTTGGCGGCAAAACGGGGCATGGTGGTGCGGTGAAAAGAGACGGGGTTACCAATGGGCGCCAAAGGTCTGGCGCAGTTCCTCGATCTGGGGCTCGGTCAGCGCAGGCACCGGCTGGGCGCCCAGGGCCTGCACAAGGCGGGCGGTTTCTTCCAGCTCTTCCAGCACGGCCATGGCCGATGCGGGCGTGTCGTGCCAGACGTTGGGCCCCAGGCGCGCCAGCATCACCGCGCGCAGGTGGCGGCCCTGCGCAGCGTGTTGGGCGATGGTCTGGGCGACGCTTTCGGCCGCCGCCGGGTCGCCGGGGCGGTGGTAGGCGATGTGCGGCACCCGGCCCACCTTCATCACGAAGTAGGGCGTGATGGGGGGCAGCAATTCGGCGTTGGGGCCCAGTGCGCCACCGGCCAGGGCATCGGCCTTCAGCGAACAGGCCACCAGCGCGGTGCTGTGGGTGTGGATCACACAACCGGCCGGCTGGCCAGCGGCGGCGGTGGCCTCGTAAATGCGGCGGTGCAGGGCGATCGTTTTGCTGGCGCGCTCGCCCGAGCACTGCTGGCCTTGTGCGTCCAGCCGGGCCAGTGCGTCGGGCCGCAAGGTGCCCAGGCAGGCGTCGGTGGGAGTGATCAGGAACCCATCCGCCAGCCGCACGCTGATGGTGCCCGCCGTCGCGTGCACGTAGCCGCGCTCAAACAGGCTGCGCCCAACGCGGCAGATCTCGTCGCGCGCTTGCGATTCGCTCAGGGCATGGGGCAGGGCGGTGTTCATGAGGCCAGGGTGGCGAACGCTTTGGTGAAAAAGTCGGTGGTGCCGAAATTACCCGATTTCAGGGTGATGTGAACACCGCCCGCCGCTTGCAATTCGGCATCCACCGGCGCATGGCACCACGGCACGCCAGGGTCGATCTGGGCGCCGATCCGCATCCGTTCGATGCCCAGGGCCTGCACGCAGGCGCCGGACGTTTCGCCACCGGCCACCACCAGTTGTTGCACCCCACGCGCCACCAGGCCGCGCGCAATGGCCGCGATGGTGCGTTCCACCATGGCACCGGCCTGTTCCACGCCCAGGTGGCCTTGTATCGATTTCACAGCCTGCGGCTCGGCGGTGGAGTAAATCAGCACCGGACCGGTGGTCAGGTGTGGCTCTGCCCAGGCCAGGGCCTCGGCGCCCACGTCCACGCCTGCGGCGATGCGCAGCGGATCGATCGCCAAGGCCGGGCGGCCGGACTGGATGAAGTGCAGCACCTGCGCGTTGGTGGCCGCCGAGCAACTGCCCGACACGATGGCCTGTCTGCCTTGCGCTGGCGGCAGCGCTGCGGCCGTGGACGACGGCGCCACCCCGAAATTGCCCGGCAGGCCAATGGCCACGCCCGAACCGGCCACCACCAGCGGCAGGTCGGCCAGCGCCGGGCCGAGGCGCAGCAGGTCGTCGTTGGAAACCGCGTCCACGATCGCCACGCCCACGCCGTCGGCCTGCAGCTCGGCCATGCGGTCGCGGATGGCCTGCGGCCCCCGCGCCACCACGGTGTGGTCGATCAGGCCCACGCGCTGGCGCGTCTGCGCCTGCAGCACCCGCACCAGGTTCGGGTCGGTCATGGGCGTGAGCGGGTGGTTCTGCATGCCGCTTTCGTTCAGCAGCACATCGCCCGCGAACAGGTAGCCCTTGAACACGGTGCGCTTGTTGTCCGGGAAGGCCGGGGTCGCCACGGTGAAGGGCGTCTCCAGCGCCGCCATCAAGGCGTCGGTCACGGGACCGATGTTGCCTTGCGGCGTGCTGTCAAAGGTGGAGCACACCTTGAAGTACACCTGCTGCACGCCTTGCGCCTGCAGCCAGCGCAGCGCTTGCAGCGACTGTGCCACCGCTTCGGCGGCGGGAATGGTGCGCGATTTCAGCGCCACCACCACCGCATCCACCGGCTCCTGCAGCGGTTCGCTGGGCACACCGATGGTTTGCACCACGCGCATGCCCGCGCGCACCAGGTTGTTGGCCAGGTCGGTCGCGCCGGTGAAGTCGTCGGCAATGCAACCCAGCTTCAAGGTCGGCGGGTTCATGCCTGCGGCTCCGGCAGGTCAATACCCGGGAAAATCTTGATCACCGCACTGTCGTCCTCGCGGGCAAAGCCTGCGGTGGACGCCTGCATGAACATCTGGTGCGCGGTGGCGGCCAGCGGCAGGGGGAATTTGCTGGCGCGTGCGGTGTCCAGCACCAGGCCCAGGTCTTTCACGAAAATGTCCACCGCCGACAGCGGGGTGTAGTCACCCGCGATGACGTGGGCCATGCGGTTTTCGAACATCCAGCTGTTGCCCGCGCTGTGGGTGATGACCTCGTACAGCGCGGCCGGCTCCACCCCTTCGCGGATGCCCAGGGCCATGGCTTCGGCGGCCACGGCAATGTGCACGCCCGCCAGCAACTGGTTGATGATCTTCACCTTGCTGCCCGCGCCGGCCCGGTCGCCCAGGCGGTACACCTTGCCGGCCATCGCGTCCAGCACCGGGTTGGCCACGGCATAGGCCTCAGGGGTCGCCGAGGTCATCATCGTCATTTGCCCGCTGGCCGCCTTGGCCGCGCCGCCCGAAATGGGGGCGTCCACATAGTGCAGGCCCAGGGCTTGCAGGCGGGCTTCCAGCGCGATCGACCAGTTCGGGTCCACGGTGGAGCACATGACGAAGGCGCTGCCGGGTTGGAGCGCGGCCGCCGCGCCGCCGTCGCCAAACAGCACCTGTTCGGTCTGGGCGGCGTTCACCCCCACCGAGACCAGCACCTGCACCTGTGCGGCCACTTCGGCCGGGGTGCGCCAGGCGGTGCCGCCCTCGGCGGCGAAGGCCAGGGCGGCCTCGTAACGCACGTCGCACACGTGCACGGCGAAGCCGTTGTGGCGCAGGGTTTGGGCAATGCCGGCGCCCATGGCGCCCAGGCCGATCACGCCAACGGTGGGGGTGGTCATGTGTAGAGTCCTTTCAGCAAAATGCGGCCGCTCAAACGAGGGCCCAGATCAGGGCGGTCAGCAGGAAGCCGGACACACCCAGCACCGTGGTGAGCACGGTCCAGCTGCGCAGGCCGTCGGCCACGCTCAGGCCCAGGTAGCGGGTCACGATCCAGAAGCCGGAGTCGTTCACGTGCGACAGGCCCAGACCGCCAAAGCCAATGGCCACGGCCAGCAGCGCCACTTGCACCGCGCTGTAGCCGCCGCTGGCCACCGCTTCGGCCAGCAGGCCGCAGGTGGTCAGAATCGCCACCGTGGCCGAACCTTGCGCCGCCCGCAGGGCCAGCGAGATCACGAAACCCGCCAGGATCAGCGGCAGGCCGGCGCCCGAAATGGTGGTGGACAAGGCCGCCCCAATGCCGGTAGCGGTCAGCACCTTGGCGAACACGCCACCCGCACCCGTCACCAGAATCACGGTGGCGGCGGGCGGCAGGGCCGACTCCATCACCTCGTTGGTTTTGGTGTTGCTCCAGCCCTGGCGCTTGGCGATCAGGAAGAAGGCCAGGCCAATCGCCACCATCAGCGCGAAGATGGGTGCCCCCACGAAGCCCAGCACCGCGCGCACCGGGTCGCCCTTGGGCAGCAGCGTGGCGCCGGTGGTACCCACCATGATCAGCAGCAGCGGCACGATGATCAGCGTCAGCACCACGCCCACGCCCGGTGCCTGCAGGCGATTTTTTTCATTGCTGCCCGCGTCAAAAGCGGCAAACTGCTCGGCCGTGGCCGGCAGCATCGCGATGCGGCGGCGGTTCAGCCACTGGCTCACATACTGCGACAGCACCGCCAGGGGCAAACACACGGCCAGGCCGATCAGCGTGATCCAGCCCACGTCGGCTTGCAGCACGGCCGCACCGCCCACGATGCCCGGGTGCGGCGGCACCACCACGTGGGTGGTCAGCATGATGCCAGCCACCGGCAGGCCGAACTTCACCGGGTCCACCTTGGCGGCCTTGCAAAAGCCATAGATGATGGGGACCAGGATGATGAAGCCCACATCGAAAAACACCGGGATCGACAGCACCAGCGCGGCCGCGGTGAGTGCGGCCGGCACCCGCTTCGGGCCCAGCCAACCGGTGAAGCGGTGTGCCAGGCTGCCCGCGCCGCCCGACACCTCGATCACCCGTCCGAGCATGGCGCCCAAGGCCACCAGGATGGCCACCGAACCCAGCGTACCGCCCATGCCCTGAATCAGGGTGGGCACGATGTCGCCCACTGGCAGGCCGGCGGCGAACGCCACCAGGATGCTCACCAGCATCATGGCCACAAAGGCGTGCACTTGAAAACGGATGATCAGCAACAGCAGCAAGGCGATGCTCGCCACGGCTATGCCTAGGAGGGCGGGGGTGGTCATGGTGGGAGGGTCTCCGGGGTCGAGGAGGGGGCAGGTTGTGGAAGCACAAGCCTGCTGTTCGGTTAAGTTGTAATGTAATCATACAACTTTGGGTGCCCGCTGCATTTCAGGGAAAACCCTGAGCCATGTCAGGTGGGCAACAAGCTGCGGGCGCTCATCAGGTCGCGCGCGTACTGTCCGCCGTCCTGCAGCCAGAAGGCCGGGTCGGCCTGGTCGATGCGATGCGCCGCGTTCTTCATGTGCTGAGCTGCCGCAGCGCGCGCCTGGGCGGCGTCGCCCGCTTCAATCGCAGCGACCAGCAGTTCGTGCTCGCGCAGCACGTCGGCCGCGAACTGGGCGTTGCGCGCTTCGTTGGCGCGCGTCACGCGGGTGGCCCCGCGCAAGAACTGCGACAGGTAATCCAGCGTGTGGATCAGGAAAGGGTTGCCGGCCGCTTGGGCGATGGCTCGGTGAAACGTCACGTCTTCTTCCACGCCATCGCGCCCGGCCTGGACGGCGGTGTGGATGGCCTGCAGCGCCTCGCGGATCGCGCGCACATCGGCCGGGCTGCGCCGGGTGGCGGCCAGTTCTGCCACCTCCGCTTCCAGGGCGCGGCGCACCTCCACGATCTGCAATACCGCTTCCTTCGAGGCGCTGGCCACGGGGTCAAACTGCAGCGGCTCGAAATCCGGGCGGGCCACGTACATGCCACTGCCCTGGCGCGCGGCAACCAGGCCCATGGACTTCAGGCGCGACACCGCTTCGCGCACCACGGTGCGGCTGACCCCGAACTGCTGGGCCAACGCCTGCTCGGTGGGTAACTTTTCGCCTTGGGCCAGGTGCCCGGCGCGGATTTCCGCCTCCAGGGCAGCGGCCACTTGGTCGGCCAGGCGCGCGCCCGGTTTGATCGCAGGAAAGGTGAGAGACATGGCTGGCGCAAAACGGTAGACAGCCCGAAGGCTTGCAGGGTGAGGTGGTGACTGTAACGCCAGTCATGGCGGGAGTGCTGTGGGGGACACCCCACCTGAGCCCCAGAAGCAAAACGGGTTACAACCTTGAGAGCTGTAACCCGTTGATGTGTCTGGTCGGAATGAGAGGATTCGAACCTCCGACCCCTTCGTCCCGAACGAAGTGCGCTACCAGGCTGCGCTACATTCCGATGTGTCTTGACCGTCAGGAGCGGCGCTCCTGCAAGACAGCCGCTAATTGTACCAAACCTTTGGACCATTCGTTCGCCGGCAGGGCCAACGCGGCGTCCATGGCCCGTTGCGCCTCGGCTTGCGCGGCCCGGCGCGCGTCGTCCAGGCCTCCACAGGTGCGCACGATCTGCAGAATGTCGTCCACCCGTTCGGTATGGCCTTCCTCGATCGCGCTGCGGATCAGTGCCGCTTCGTCCGCACTGCAGCGGCGCAGGGTGCAGATGATGGGCAGCGTCACCTTGCCTTCGCGCAGGTCGTCGCCCAGGTTCTTGCCCAGCTCGCTGGCGCTGCCTTCGTAGTCCAGCACGTCGTCCACCACCTGGAAGGCCGCACCCAGCGCCTGACCATAGTCGGCGCAGCGGGCTTCCAGTTCGGCATTGGCGCCGGCCAGGATGGCCGCCAGGCGGGCGCTGGCCTCGAACAGCTTGGCCGTCTTGGCGCGGATCACCCGCAGGTACGCATCCTCGTCCAGCGAGGCGTCGTGCATGTTCATCAACTGCAGCACCTCGCCCTCGGCGATCACGTTGGTCGCGTCGGCCAGCACCTGCATGATGCGCATTTCCCCCGCTTCCACCATCATCTGGAAAGCGCGGGAGTACAGAAAATCCCCCACCAGCACGCTGGCCGCGTTGCCAAACACCTCGTTGGCGGTGTCGCGCCCGCGCCGCAGGGTGGACTCGTCCACCACGTCGTCGTGCAGCAGGGTGGCGGTGTGGATGAATTCCACCACCGCCGCCAGGCTGTGCCGGCGCACATCCGTGCACCCCAGCGCGCCGCACATCAGCAGCAGCAGGGCCGGGCGCACCCGCTTGCCGCCGGCACCAATGATGTACTCGGCCACCTGCCCCACCAGCGGTACGTCGCTGCTCAGGCTGCGCTGGATCACGGCGTCCACCGCCTGCATGTCGGCAGCGACCAGGGACAGGGCGGCGGAAGAGGAGGGGGTGGAGCTCAAGGTGTGGGCCGGTTGGAGGGTCGCGCTGATTATAGGAGTCGCACCCCGCCGCCCGCCTGACGCTTGAGCACCTGTCGA
>CAZSZN010000063.1:13452-14392 GCA_964610405.1 uncultured Macromonas sp.
TGACGCTTGTGTTGATCCCCGGCACTTCGTATAATCCACGCTGCTGCCGAGGAGCGTTGCAGCCACCCGCCGTGGACACGGCAACCCGGTGGCGAGGCTCGGTCGCATCACCCCGCTGCAACGACGCTCGCCCACTTTTCGTGAGGTGAGCCCCTGTCTCTCCCCCGGCAAGTGGTTCCCTGTTTTGGAGCAACCATGAACGCACCGCTGAAAACCACCGTCAACGCCGACTGCGCCATCACCGACATCGGTCTGGCCGACTGGGGCCGCAAAGAAATCAAGATCGCCGAAACCGAGATGCCCGGCCTGATGGCCATCCGCGAGGAATTCGCGGCCAAGCAGCCCCTGAAGGGCGCCCGCATCACCGGTTCGCTGCACATGACCATCCAGACGGCGGTGCTGATCGAGACCCTGCAGGCCCTGGGCGCGCAAGTCCGTTGGGCCTCGTGCAACATCTTCTCCACCCAGGACCACGCCGCCGCCGCCATCGCCGCCAACGGCACGCCGGTGTTCGCCGTCAAGGGCGAAACCCTGGTGGATTACTGGGACTACACCCACCGCATCTTCGATTTCGGCCCCAAGGGCACCGAGGGCGAAGGCCCCAACATGATCCTGGACGACGGCGGTGACGCCACGCTGCTGATGCACCTGGGCAAGCAGGCCGAAAAAGACCAGAGTGTGCTGGCCAACCCGGGCAGCGATGAAGAAAAGATCCTGTTTGCCGCCATCAAAGCCAAGCTGGCCGAAGACAGCACCTGGTACAGCCGCAAGAGCGCGCAGATCATTGGCGTGACCGAAGAGACCACCACCGGCGTGCACCGCCTGAAGGAAATGTCGGCCAAGGGCTCGCTGATGTTCCGCGCCATCAACGTCAACGACTCGGTGACCAAGAGCAAGTTCGACAACCTGTACGGCTGCCGCGAGTCGCTGGTGGACGGCA
>CAZSZN010000064.1:0-14345 GCA_964610405.1 uncultured Macromonas sp.
GCCCGCGTACACCTGACCTTTGGGCACGCTCTGAATGCCGGCGCGCATGATCTCAGAGAAGTACGCCGCCTCGAACACCGTGAAGGTGATGATGGCCGACAGCTCCGCCCCCATGGGCCGCCCGATGACCATCGGGATCAGCAGGAAGAACCACAAGATCACCATCACCAGCGGGATGGAGCGCAGGGTGTTCACATAGAAGGCTGCGGGCGCCGTCAACTGGACCGAGAACACCAGGCCCTTGAGGACGAAGTCCGAGAGCACGCCCCAGTCGAGGAAAGAAAAGTCCAACGTCATGTCAGTGCCCCCCCACCATGCCGGGCACGCGGACTTTGTGCTCGATCGCCAAAGCCACCCGATTGATGACGAAGGCCGACACAAAATACAACGCCGTGACGGCCAGGTAAATTTCCACGCCGCGCGAGGTTTCTTCCTGCGCCTGCATCGCAAACATCGTCAGCTCGGCAATCGACACCGCAAAGGCGACCGACGAGTTCTTGATGATGTTCATGCTTTCGCTGGTCAGAGGCGGAATGACGATGCGAAACGCCATGGGCAGCAGCACATAGCGGTAGGTTTGCGGCAGCGTCAGCCCGAGCGCCAGCCCCGCGTACCGCTGCCCTTTGGGCAAGCTTTGAATGCCGGCGCGCACTTGCTCGGCAATGCGGGCCGAGGTGAAGAACCCCAGGGCCAGCACCACCAGAATGAAACTGGGCACGCCTTTGAGCACCGGGATCAGCGCCGGTATCACGTGGTACCAGATGAACACCTGCACCAGCAACGGAATGTTGCGAAACAACTCCGTCCAGGTGTTGCCCAGGGCCACCAGCGCGCGGCTGGGCGCGGTGCGCAAAATGCCCATCACGCTGCCCAACAACAGCGCCACCACCAGCGCCAGCAATGCCACGCTCAGGGTCCACCCCCAGGCCGACAACATCCAGTCCAGATAAGTGACGTCACCGCCCTGCCCAAAGCAGCGCGGCACCACTTCGCCTTCGATGGTGTCTTTGCAGAACACCTGCCAATCCCATGTACTCACAGCGAGCCCCTTCCTCCAAATAGACCGCCCAGCACCAGGGCCGGGCGGCTTGCTCAGGCAACCTGGGTTGCCGGCTTACTTCTTGGCGTAGTCCTCCATCGGTTTGTCGTTGGGGGTGGCCCAGGCGGCTTTGGTGTTGTCGTTCGGCGGCATGCCGACCTTGGTGTTGGACGGCGGAATCGGCTGCTCAAACCACTTGCTCCAGACCTTGGCCACATCGCCCGACTTCATCATCGCGATCAGGGAGTCGTCCACCGCCTTTTTGAACGCGGGGTCGTCTTTGCGGATCATGATGGCAATCGGCTCCACCGACAAGACCTCGCCCACGATCTTGAAATCGGCCGGGTTCTTGGCCTTGGCGATGTTGCCCGCCAGAATCGCGCCGTCCATCACGAACGCGTCGGCGCGGCCGCTTTCCAGCAGCAGGAAGCTGTCGGCGTGGTCCTTGCCAAACACTTCTTCAAAGTTCACGCCAGTGGCGCGCTCGTTGCGGCGCAGGGTCTGCACCGAAGTGGTCCCGGTGGTGGTGGCCACTTTCTTGCCGTTGAGCTGGTCGATCGAGGTGATTCCGGAATTGGCTTTCACCGCGATGCGCACTTCTTCCACAAAGGTGGTGACGGCGAACGACACGTCTTTCTGACGGGCCGCGTTGTTGGTGGTGGAGCCACACTCGATGTCCACCGTGCCGTTTTGCACCAAGGGAATGCGGTTTTGCGAAGTCACCGGCTGGTACTTGATGTCCAGCTTGGCCAGGCCCAGCTGCTTCTGAACGTTGGCCAGCACGCGCTCGCACAGCTCCACGTGGTAACCCACGAACTTGCCGTTGCCCAGGGTGTACGACAAGGAGCCCGAGCTCTCGCGCACGCCCATGGTCACGCTGCCGGAGTCCTTGATTTTCTTCAAGGTGTCTGAGGTCTGGGCCATCACAGCGGTGGTTGCCAACAGGGCCGAAATGGCCAACATGGTCTTCTTCATGTGAACTCCTTTAGGTGGGTTGAAGACGAGGGAAAAATGATCAGCCGGTTCAACCGAGTGGCTGATCGTTGGGGGAACGGTAGAGCTGCAGCAGCGCGTCGGGCGGCGGCCAGTTGAGGTTGGGCCCCTTGTCGGGCAAGGGCGACTGGAACCAGCGTCGGTAGATGCGCAGCGCCTCGCCCGAGCGCATCAGGGCGGACAGGCTGCGGTCCACCAGCGCTTTGAAGGCGGGATCGTCCTTGCGCATCATGCAGGCGTACACCTCGGGCGCCAGCGGCTGGCCCACCACCACCCAGTCCTCGGGGTGGCTGACCTTGGCACGCTGGCCATACAGCAGCGGCTCGTCCATCAGAAAAGCCTCGGCCCGGCCGGCTTGCAGCATGGCAAACGCTTCGCCGTGGTCGCGCGAACGCACCACGTCGAACCGGGTGCCCGTGGTTTCGGCGTGCAACATCAAGGCGCGTTCGCTGGTGGTGCCGGCCGTCACCAGCACCCGGCGGCCTTGCAGGTCCGCCAGCTCCTGGATGCCGGAGCTGCGCGGCGTCAGCAGGCGCGAGCTGGTGTGAAAAATCGAGACCGAAAACGCCACTTGGCGGGCCCGCTGGCGGTTGTGGGTGGTGGAGCCGCACTCCAGGTCCACCGAGCCGTTCTGCACCAGCGGAATGCGGTTTTGCGAGGTGACCGGCACCAGCCGCACCACCAGCGCCGGAAGCTTGAGTTCGGTGCGGATGTCTGCGACCACCCTCAGCATCAGATCGTGCGAATACCCCACCACCTGGCGCGTCGCGTCGTAGTACGAAAACGGCACCGACGATTCGCGGTGTCCCAAACTGATGGTCGCGGTCTGGGCGATGCGGTGCAGTGTGGGCGAGTTCAAGGATTCGGCGCGCACCGAAGCCCCCGCCACCCACAGGCAGCACCACAACAGGAAAAAACGAGACGGCATCGGCATGATCAGCCTTGTCTAGCGCAAGGCCCATGCCATCTGGGGTTAACCCTCGAAAATCACCACATTGGCACCGGTTTGTAGGGGGTCTGGTGCAAGATTCCCGTTGCTGGTGCAGCCCCAAAGACGGATTTCCGTCCGCCACTGGGCGGCGAAACCGGAAATCCGTTCAGGCGCCAAGCACCTCAACCGGCCTTCACGTTCCCGGCCTTGACCACCACCGCCCAACGCGGAATCTCTCGCACGATCAACTCCCGGAACGCTTGCGGCGCAGACGGTCTGGGCACGGCCCCTTCATTGACCATGGAGCGAGTCACTTCAGGGGAAGTCAGTGCCTTGTTGATTTCGGCGTTGTACTGCGCCACCAGATCGGCCGGCATGCCTGCGGGGCCCACCACGCCATACCATTGGTCAGCATCGAAGCCGGGCAGGCCGCTTTCGGCCACCGTTGGTACGTCGGGCAATGAGTCGATGCGCTTGGCGCTGGACACCGCCAGCGCTCGCAAGCGGCCCGAGCGAATGTGGGGCAACACCGCCGGAGACCCGGTGAACGTGGCATCCACCTGGCCGGCCATCACGTCATTGATGGAAGGGGCCGTGCCCCGGTAGGGAATGTGCAGCATGAAGAACTTGGCCTGCTGCTTGAGGTATTCGAACGCGATATGGGCCGCACTGCCGTTCCCACCGGACGAGTGCGTGAGCCGCCCGGGGTTGGCCTTGGCCTGCGCAATGAACGTTTTCAAATCTTTGGCCGGGGATTGGGCATTGACCACCAGCACGTTGGGAACGTTCGCGACCCAGGCCAAAGGCGTGAAGCTCTTGATCGGATCGTAGGCCAGGTTGGGGTAGATCGACGGATTGACCGCCAACGTGCCAATGTGTCCCATCATCAGCGTGTTGCCATCGGGCGCCGCCTTGGCCACCTCGGTCGCGCCCAGCGATCCACCGGCACCCGGCCGGTTTTCCACAATCACATTGACCCCCATCTGGCTGGCCAGACGGACTGCAATCGCACGCCCCAGGATGTCGGTCGACCCGCCAGGCGGGAACGGCACCACCATGCGCACCGTGCGGTTGCTTTGAGCCCGCACAGCGGGCGCGGCCACGAAAGCCGCCGCCCCCAAGGAAAACTGGCGACGGTTGAGGTTTGCAAATGGGTAGATCATGGGCCGTTCAGAACAATGAAAAATCAACCCGAAGTATCGAACCACCCTCTTGTGTCCAGGTTGAAATCCAAGGCACAAGCCTTGCATTTTTCTTATATCAATTCGCCAGCCTGGCGGTGCCGGACAACGCCTCCAAGGCCTGCACCAGACGCTCCCCACCTCGAGGCAGGCGCCCCTGGCGGCGCACGGTGAGGCCAATCTGCCGCACAGCGCTTCGGGTATCCACCGGCAGCATCACCAACTCGCCCTGGTCCAGTTCCTGTGCAATTTGCAACGGCGACACCAAGGCCAGATGCTGCCCCAGGGCCAGCAGTGCCCTCAGCAAAGACGGACTGTTGGCCTCGACCACTGGGCGCGGCGGCGACAGGCCGGCATCGGCAAACAACTGGTCAAAACCCACCCGGGCCGGCGTGTGGGGCAAAGAGGCGATCCACGCCCAGCTCAACAGCTGCTGCAGGGTCAAGGGCTCACGGCGACCAACCAGGGCGTGCGCTCGCCCAGCCACCACCACCAGCGGCTCAGCAAACAGCACCGCCTCGACCACCTCGGGCACGGCACGCACACCGCGCAATGGACCGATCAACAGATCCACATCCCCGCAACGCAACCGCTCCAGCAGGGCGTCGTAAGTGCCATCGACCACCGTCATGCGCAGGGCCGGATCGGTCGCCCACACCCGCGCCATGGCTTGCGGCAACAGACCGGTGCTGGCCATGGGCAACACCCCCACGACGACACCACGCTCGCCCCGTCCCAGCAGGTAGGCCAGTTCATCTTCGGTCAAACGCAATTCGTTCAACACCAACTTGGCCGTGTGCAACCAACGCTCGCCCGCTTCGGTCAACCGCCAGCCACCGGCGGCACGGCGCAACAGCGGCTCTTCGCACAGGGCCTCCAGAGCGCGCAGTTGCTGGTGCACCGCCGGCTGGGTGACACCCAAGCGCAGCGCGGCCTGGGTTTCGCTGCCGGCATCGGCTGTGGCAGCCAGGCTGGCCAGCATGGCCTCACTCAGGCGTCGGATCAGGCGTTCGGCATGGCGCTGCGCCTCGGCCGCGCCCACCGGGACCGAGCGAAGGTGAAGAACCCGCGTCCGCAACAAAGGCTGCAGCCGATCATGACACCTGACCAACGCCATGGCGGGCGGTGTCAGCACCATGCCACGCGGACCGCGCTCGAACAGTGAGGTCCCGAGCTTGCCTTCCAGCGCCTGGGCGGCGCGCGACAAGGTGGACGCCGACAGGTGCAGCGCCTCGGCCGCTCCACCCAGGCTGCCGTGAGCGTGCACCGCTGCGACGAGGCGCAAGGCACGCAACGTCAGCGGCGAACGTGCCACCCGCGACAACGCCATGGCTTCAGGCCAGCCGACCCGCCCGGTAGTCGCTGATGGCCTGGTAGATTTCCTGCTCGGTGTTCATCACGAACGGGCCGTACTGGGCGATCGGCTCGTTCAGCGGGCGCCCGGCGATCAGCAACACCTTCGCGTCCGCATCGGCCTCGATCAGCACCCCGTCCGCGTCGGCATCGTTGGCCAGCAGCGCCATGCGCTGCACCGCCACCGGCTGCCCGCCCACACGCACCGCGCCCCGGTACACGTACACAAAGGCGTTGTGCCCTGCGGGCAGGGCCTGGGCGAATTGGGCGCCGGCCGGCAGGTGCAGGTCCAGGTACAGGGGCTCGGTGCCATCGCGCGTGACGGCACCGGTCACGCCGTGGCTGGCACCGGCAATCACGGTCACCGCCACGCCGCCGTCGGTGTGGAAACGCGGCAGGTCCTGCGCCTGGAAGTCGCGGTACCACGGCGGGCACAGCTTGTCGCGACCCGGCAGGTTCAGCCAGAGCTGGAAACCTTCCATCACGCCCTCTTCCTGCTGCGGGATCTCGGAATGGATCACGCCCCGGCCGGCCGTCATCCACTGCACGCCCCCGTTCTGCAGCAGGCCCTCGTGCCCGGCGCTGTCGCGGTGCAGCATGCGCCCGGCGATCATGTAGGTCACCGTCTCGAAGCCACGGTGCGGGTGGTCCGGGAAACCGGCGATGTAGTCGTCCGGGTTGTCACTGCCGAAGGCGTCCAGCATCAGGAACGGGTCCAGCCGGCGCTGCAAGTCCTGGGTCAACACGCGGGTCAGCTTCACACCGGCACCGTCCGACGTCGGGTGGCCGGCGATCAACTGCTCCACGCGGCGCGGATGCGCCACGGCTTCAGGGGTGAGGGCGGTGTTCATGGCTCACATCATGCCAGCGCGGCGGCCAGATCGGCCTCGGCCTGGGCAAAACCCTGGGCCGCGGCTTCGGGGCCCATGTTCAGGCCTTCGGCGTAGATGAAACGCACGTCCTTCAGGCCCAGGAAACCCAGCACTGCCTTCAGGTAAGGCACCTGGCTGTCGTTGCCGGTGTTGCGGTACAGACCACCCCGAGCCAGGGCCACATAGACGGTCTTGCCCTGGATCAGGCCTTCGGGGCCATTGGCGGTGTAGCGGAAGGTGACGCCAGCGCGGGCGATGGCGTCGATCCACGCCTTGAGCTGCACCGGCACGCCGAAGTTGTACATCGGCACGCCCAGCACGATGGCGTCGTGCGCCTGCACCTCGGCGATCAGGGCGTCGAACTCGGCCACCACGGCGGCCTGCTCGGCAGTGCGCTGCTCGGCGGCGGTGAACAGGGCGCCCAGGGCGGCCTCGTCCAGGATGGTCACCGGGGTGGCGGCCAGGTCGCGCAGCGTGACGCTGGCGCCCGGGTGGGCAGCGACCAGGCGCTCGACCACGGTGTTGGCGAGCTTGGTGGAATTGGCACCTTCGCGGCGGGCGCTGGCGTTGATCTGCAGAACTTTCATGGGGAAACTCCTTGGGTGGGATGTCAAAAACGGGGCACAAAAACCGTCGATGGCTCCACTGTAAATTGAGCCAATCTTTGCTGGAATCCCTTGAAACGGATAACATTGATCCACCAATGGAACAATCTACCGCTGCCTGCGCCATCGACCCGAACGACCTGCTGGTGTTTGCCCGCGTGGCAGAGCTGGGCAGCTTCAGCCAGGCCGCCCAGCGGCTGGGCCTGCCCAAGTCCACCGTGTCGCGCCGGCTGGGCCTGCTGGAGCAGCGCCTGGGCGAACGGCTGCTGCTGCGCACCACCCGGCGCCAGGCATTGACCGAATTTGGCTTGCAACTGCTGGACCATGCCCGCCAGGTGGCCGACGAGGTGGACGCCGTGGCCGCGCTGGCCGAACACCGCCAGGCCCTGCCCAGCGGCCGGCTGCGGGTGTCCATGCCCAGCGACTTTGCCAATCTGCTGCTGGCCGACGCGCTGGCCGCGTTCACCGCGCTGCACCCGGCCATCACGCTGGAGCTGGACCTGTCTCCGCGCCGGGTGGACCTGCTGGCCGAAAACTTCGACCTGGCGGTGCGCATGGGCGACCTGCCCGACGACGCCTCGCTGTCGGCCCGGCTGCTGGCCCACTTCGACTACGGCCTGTTCGCCAGCCCCGACTACCTGGCCGCGCGCGGCGACCCGGCCAGCCCCGACGACCTGCAGCAGCACGACGCGGTGCTGCTGCCCGGACGCCAGGGCAAACCCCATGTGTGGCAACTGTCCCAAGGCAGCACCCAGTGGCAGGGCACACCGCCCGGACGGGTGCGCGCCAACTCGCCGGAAATCCTCATTCGGCTGGCGGCGGCCGGCGCCGGCATTGCGGCCGTGCCCAACTACTTTGCCGAAGCGTTGCTGCACACGGGCCGGCTGCGGCGGGTGCTGGCGGACTGGACGCTGCCCAGCCACCAGGCTTGGGCCGTGTTCCCGGAGCGGCGGTTGATGCCCGCCAAAACCCGCGCCTTCATCGACATGCTGGTCCACACACTGACGCCCGCACACCACAGCGTCGAGAAAAACACCCATACTTTTGAGGGTTTTTCAGGACACGCTGGCTAAAATGATCGAATCGGTTGCTTCAGGCGACCACCGAGACAGGATTGCGAGGTCAGACGTCGTGCATTACACAGAAACAAGAGACAAAAGCGCCGAACTCTTGCGCACCGTCATCGCCCACATGGGACAGCACGATGCCGCCTTCAACCCCGTCAGTTACAGCGTCTGGTACGAATACGCGGCGGGCATCAACGCCCGACTCAACGAAGCACTCGACCGCCTGCGGCAGACCGAGCCCCGCCTGAGCGACGACTCGATCGAGCGCCTGTACCGCGAGTTCATTGCCGGCGTGGACGACAAGACCATGGACCGCATCAGCCGCGACTTCCACCAGGTGATGACCACCGTGGCCGAAAGCGTGCAGCGCACCGGCGACCGGGCCGGTGCCTTCGGCGCAGAGCTGAACGATCTGAACACCGCCCTGCAAAGCACCGACGACCCCGCCGCCCTGCAGGGGCACCTGCAACTGGCGCTGCAACGCAGCCAGGAAATGCAGAATTCCGCCACCGCGCTCAAAGCCCAGGTGGACGCCAGCCGCCAGGAAATCCAGCGCCTGCGGGCCGACCTGAACCGCGCCCGTGAAGAGGTGTTTGTGGACAGCCTGACCAAGGTGCTCAACCGCAAAGGCCTGGACCACCGGCTGGAGCAGTTGATGCAGCGCCCCCTGGCTGCGCAAGACACCCACGGGCTGGTGATGGTGGACATCGACCACTTCAAACGCATCAACGACCAGCACGGCCACCTGGTGGGCGACCAGGTGCTGGCCGGCATGGGCGAGTTGCTGCGCCGGGTGGTGAACGACCCGGCGCACCTGGTGGCGCGCTACGGCGGCGAGGAATTTGCCATCGTGCTGCCGAACGCGACACTGGACACCGCCGCCGAGGTGGCGGAACGGGTGCGCGCCACCGCCAAGGCGATGAAGCTGCGCAAGCGCAACACGCAGGATGTGGTGCTGAGCGTCACCGTATCAGCCGGTGCGGCGGTGCTGCAACACGGCGAAAGCGCCAACGACTGGATCGCCCGCGCGGACGCCGCGCTGTACCGGTCCAAGCAGAACGGCCGCGATCAGGTGTCGTTGGCGGCCTGAGTGCGAGCCCCGGCTGCCGCAACCGAAGGTTTGCGGCGCACCTTGCGCACCACCGGCCGCGCGGGCTGGGCCACCGGCATCGGTCGCAAGGTGGCGGTGCCGCTGTGGATGACCCCACCGCCCAGGCACACGTCCCCGTCGTACAGCACTGCGCTCTGGCCGGGCGTGACCGCCCACTGGGCCTCGGCAAAATCCAGCAGCACACCACCGTCGCCGGTCGGTGCCAACCGGCACGGCGCATCGGCTTGGCGGTAGCGGGTCTTGGCCGCGTAAGCACCGGGCGCGGGCGGCTCGCCGGCCACCCAGCTCAGGTCGTGCGCGGTCAACTGCGGCGACAACAACCAGGGATGATCGTGCCCCTGCACCACCCACAGGGTGTTGGTGGCCACGTCCTTGCGGGCCACGAACCACGGCGCGTGCTCGCCCCCGCCCTTGGCAGCGCCTTTGTCCTTCACCCCGCCGATGCCCAGGCCCTGGCGCTGGCCGAGGGTGTAGAAACTCAAGCCCACGTGCTGGCCAATTTCACGCCCACGGTCATCACGGATCGGGCCCGGCGCCTTCTGGATGTAGCGGTTCAGGAAATCGCGGAACGGGCGCTCGCCGATGAAGCAGATGCCGGTCGAATCCTTCTTCTTCGCGTTGGGCAGGCCGATCTCGGCCGCGATGCGGCGCACCTCGGTCTTGGGCAATTCGCCCACCGGGAACATCGTCTTGCTCAGCTGCGCCTGGTTCAGGCGGTGCAGGAAGTAACTCTGGTCCTTGGTGGCGTCCAGGCCCTTCAGCAGCTCGTGCTTGCCGCTGCCTTCGTTGAAGCGCACCCGAGCATAGTGGCCGGTGGCGATTTTTTCAGCGCCCAGGGCGAAGGCGTGGTCCAGGAACGCCTTGAACTTGATCTCGGCGTTGCACAAAATGTCCGGGTTCGGGGTGCGCCCCGCCTGGTACTCGCGCAGAAACTCGGCGAACACGCGGTCTTTGTAGTTGGCGGCAAAGTTGACATGCTCGATGTCGATGCCGATGACATCGGCCACGCTGGCCGCGTCCAGCCAGTCCTGCCGGCTGGAGCAGAACTCGCTGTCATCGTCATCTTCCCAGTTCTTCATGAAGATGCCGATAACCTCGTGCCCCTGCTGTTTGAGCAGATAGGCGCTGACGGCGGAATCCACGCCGCCAGAAAGGCCGACGACGACACGGTGTTTGGTAGACATGACCGAATTATCCCAGCGTTGCCACGATGTCCGCCGCCTCGGGGACCATGGTGCGCACCGCCTCGGCGGCGATGTCGAGCGAGCGCAGGCGCAAGGCGGGGTCGTACACGTCGCTGACCAGCACCAGCTCGTCGGCCTGGGTGAGCGATTGCAAGCGCTGCAAACCGGCGCGCACCGTGTCGGGCCCGCCGATGACGGCTGCCGCCAGGAAATCGCCGATGGCAGCGCGCGCCTGGCCGTCCACCTGCCGCCAGAAATCTGCCACGGGCGGCTGCAGGCGGCGGCGGTCCCCGGTGAGGATGCCCAGCACGCGCTGGTAGGTGCTGCTGGCCAGAAACTCGGCCTCGTCGTCGGAGGGCGCAGCGATCAGCGGCACGCCAATGGCGACGTAGGGCTTGGCCAACGTGGGGGACGGGCGAAAGCGGCTGCGGTACAGCTCCAGTGCCTGCAGCAGCAAACGTGGCGCAAAATGGGAGGCAAAAGCGAACGGCAAACCCCGATCTGCCGCCAACTGCGCCGAAAACAGGCTGGATCCCAGCAACCAGATCGGCACCCGGGTGCCTGCACCGGGCATCGCGATCAACCGCTGGCCAGGTTGTGGGTCGTCCAGCAGGCGCTGCAGCTCGGCCACGTCGCGCGGGAAATCGTCCTCGGTTTCCACCCGGTCGCGGCGCAGGGCGCGCATCGTCAAGCCGTCGGTGCCGGGGGCGCGGCCCAGGCCCAGGTCGATGCGGCCCGGGTACAACTCGGCCAAGGTGCCAAAGGCTTCGGCCACCACCAGCGGCGCGTGGTTGGGCAGCATCACCCCGCCGGAGCCGACACGGATGCGTTGCGTGCCACCTGCGATGTGGCCGACCAGCACCGCCGTGGCGGAGCTGGCAATACCGGCCATGTTGTGGTGCTCGGCCAACCAGTAGCGCTGGAAACCCAGGCGTTCGGCATGCTGCGCGGTGCGCAGCGCAATTTGCAAGGCGTCGGCGACGGTGCCGCCTTCGCGCACGGCCACCAGGTCCAGCATGGACAAGGCGGGCTTCTTCAATGTCGAATTCATGGGCAAGATTGTGAGCCGATTGCCATGGCCTTGCAGCATAGACTCTCAATTTCAACCCACACCCCCCATCATGCCGCGCCTGCACTTCGACCTGCCTGACCATTTCCGCTTTGCCACCGACGTCCAGATCTACATCAGCCACGTCAACTACGGCGGGCACCTGGACAACGCGCAGTTGCTGACGTTGGTGTCGGAAGCGCGGATGCGGTTCTTCAAGGCCTTGGGCTACCACGAGGGCAATGTGGAAGGCTGTGGGATTGTGGTAGGCGACCTGGGGGCGCAGTACCGGTCGGAAGGCTTCCACGGCGAAGTGATGCGGGTGGAACTGGAGCCGTGCGACTTCAACAAATACGGCTTTGACCTGGTGTTTCGCATGCGGGAGGCCAGCACCGAGCGCGACGTGGCTTGCGGCAAGGTGGGCATCGTGTTTGTGCGCCCCGAGGCCAAGAAAGTGGCCCTGGTGCCACCGGCTTTCGTGGAACGGCTGGCGGCACGCTGGCCCACCGCACCGGCCTGAATCAAGCCAGCTGGCGGCGCGCGTTCAGCCAGGTTTTCAGCGTCGTCAGCGACTGCACCGCTTGCAAATCGGCTTGCGCCACCTTGAGGGCGCGCTGCTGAACCTCCAACGTGTGGGCCAGCTGCTGCGCCAAGGCTTCGGCCTTCAATGGCACGGCGGCGGGCAAGTCCAGCGCGTGCAACCAGCGTTGCTGCTCGGCCTGGCGCTGCCGCTCCAGGTGGGCGGCCTGCTGCTTCAGCAACAAGGCCAGGCTTTGCAAGCGTGCCTGGGACGCGCGCTCCAGGTGGGCCGGGTCCACCAGCTCCGCCTCCAGTTGCAGGCGCAACAAGGCCAGCAGGTCTTTGCGGTCGTAGGCCGCGTTGGCCTGGCCCATCAACGCATTCTTGCGCAGCCGCTCTTGGGGGTCGGGCTCGCGGTCCGGGTGCAGCGCGCTGGCCAACTGTCGGTAGATTTGTCGCAGGCTGGCGTCGGCATCCACCAGCGCCTGTTCGGCCTGCTGCTGTTGCGGGGTAGGCGCGCGCTTCTGGCGCCGCGCTTCGGCCTTGGCCGCACGGCGGGCTTGCGCCTGCGCCGATTGCTCACGCCACTGCGCGGCCGCAGCTTGCCACACCGCCTCCACATCGGCGCCTTCCACATTCAACGCCCCACCATCTCCGGTCATTTTCGCCAAACGTTCGCGCAACGCCTCGGCTTCGGCCAGTTGCCGCTGAGCCAGCGTTTGGGGGCTGTAGCGATCGTGCAGCGCCACCATGCCGGGCTCGCCCAATGCGTGCAGTTGCAGCGCGCGCTCGCACACCGCCTCGCGCAGGCTGCGCCATTGGGTCGGGCTCAGCCTGGGGCGATCGTCGTCCAGGTGGGGCGCGAGGAAGGCCAGCGTGTCGCGGATGCAGGCCCGGTGTTGATCCCGCAAAGGCTGCAGCGCCTGCCAGCGCTCCGTTTGGTGCGCCTGGCACACCCGTGCCATTTCGTCCAACTGGGCCTGCAAGCGCTCCACACGCCGCAGTTCGCGGGCAAAGGCCTGGGCCGCCGGAGGCAATGGCTGCTCGGGCTGCGCCTGCAGCCGCAGTGAACGCGTCACGGTCAGCCGCGCACTTCGCCTTCGCCCAGCACCACGTACTTCAGGGAGGTCAACCCCTCCACCCCCACCGGGCCACGGGCGTGGAATTTGTCGGTGGAAATGCCAATTTCGGCACCCAAACCATACTCAAACCCATCCGCAAAGCGGGTGCTGGCGTTGACCATGACACTGCTGGAGTCCACCTCGCGCAGGAAGCGCTGAGCGTGCACATGATCGGTGGTCAAAATGGCTTCGGTGTGGTGGCTGGAGTAGCGGTTGATGTGCGCAATCGCCTCGTCCACCCCGTCCACCACCTTCACGCTGATGACCGGAGCCAAATACTCTTCGGACCAATCCTGCTCGGTCGCGTCCTGCAAACGGGCGCCCGCCACGCTGGCCAGAATCGCCTTGGAGGCAGGGCAGCAGCGCATTTCGACGCCCTTTTGCGCGTAAATAGCACCGATCTTCGGCAAAAACTCAACAGCCACACCCCGCGCCACCAGCAGACTTTCGGTCGCGTTGCAGGGGCTGTACTTCTGCGTTTTGGCGTTGTCGGCCACCTTGACCGCCATGGCGATATCGCACGGGTCGTCCACGTAGGTGTGGCAATTGCCGTCCAGGTGCTTGATGACCGGCACCTTGGCTTCGCGGCTGATGCGCTCGATCAGGCCCTTGCCGCCGCGCGGAATGATGACGTCCACGTAAGCGGGCATGGCAATCAGTTGGCCCACCGCCTCGCGGTCGGTGTTGGGGACCAATTGCACCGCGTCAGCGGGCAAACCAGCCGCCACCAGCGCCTGCTGCACCAGTTGAGCCAATGCGCGGTTGCTGTCGATCGCCTCGGAGCCACCACGCAAGATGCAGGCATTTCCACTCTTGATGGACAAAGAAGCCGCCTCGATGGTGACGTTAGGCCGGCTTTCGTAAATCATGCCGAACACGCCGATGGGCACGCGCATCTGGCCGACACGGATGCCGCTGGGCATTTGCTTCATGCCCATGATCTCGCCAATGATGTCGGGCATGGCCGCCAACTGCTCGCAACCTTCGGCGCAGGTTTCGATGGCTTTGGGGGTCAGCTTGAGCCGGTCCACCATCGGTTCGGCCAGCCCATGGGCGCGGGCACGCTCCAGGTCTTTGGCGTTTTCGGCCTGCAACGTGTCCACATTGGCACGCAACAGCGCCGCCAAGCCGCGCAAAGCGGCCACTTTGGTCGCGGCGCCAGCTTTGGCCATCAGCGCCGAAGCGGCCTTGGCCTGCTGGCCCAGGGTGTTCATCAGTTCAACGGTGTTCAGGGCGTTCATCCCTGCATTTTCTCACCTTCAGCCCGTGACGCGCAGCGCAATCAGCGTGATGGCCGGGAAGGCCGCCAGGATGGCGGTGC
>CAZSZN010000065.1:0-14090 GCA_964610405.1 uncultured Macromonas sp.
GAAGAGTTCTCCAACATCCTGCACCGCCACGTGGGCGCCATGGCCCCGGCCGGCGTTGCCACGACCCGCTGAACGGAGCCAAGCATGCCCGCTGTCGCATCCCGTGGCAAAGGTCGCCGCACCATGAACGAGATCAACATGGTGCCGTTCATCGATGTGATGCTGGTGCTGCTGATCATTTTCATGGTGACGGCGCCGTTGATCACGCCCAGCCAGGTGGAACTGCCGACGGTGGGCCAGGCAGCACGCCAGCCCGACCGCTTTGTGCTGGTGGTGATTGACAAGGAAGGCCAGTTGGCGGTGCGCGACGGCACCGCCAGCGCCGCGCCGGAGCCCGTGACGGGGCAGAACCTGGTGGCCAGGGTGAAGCAGTTGCAAGGCACGCCGGCCGAAGGCGAAGCGGTGGCGCCGGTCATCATCAGCGCCGACAAGGCGGTGAAATACGAAGCCGTGGTGAACGCCATGGACATGCTGCAGCGCGCTGGCGTGGCCCGGGTCGGCTTGTCGGTGCAACAGGGCCGCTGAAACGGCAGAACCACAGGCATGCAGGCCACCACCGACACCCTGGACTTGAGCCCGCCCGACGGAGGGCGCTGGCGTGTCCCGCTGTCCACCGCACTGGTGGTGCACGGCCTGCTGGTGCTGGCCCTGACCTGGGGCGTGGGTTGGCAGCGCGACACGGTGGTGGTGGCAGAAGCGGAGTTGTGGTCGCGCCTGCCCCAACAGGCGGCCCCGCGCGCGGTGGAGCCAGAGCCCGAGCCGACCCCACCGCCCCAACCGGCGCCGAAACCCGAGCCGGTGCGCCCCACCCCACCACCACCTGCGCCGACGGCGCAGGACGCCCAGATCACGCTGCAAAAGAAAAAAGAGCAAGAGCGACTGAAGCAACAACAGGCCGAACAGCAGCGGCGCGAAGCTCAAAAGCAGGAAGAAAAGCGCAAGGCCGAACAACAGGCCCAACGCGAACGGCAGGAAAAACAGGCAAAGCTGGAAAAGGCGGCCCGCGACAAAGCAGAGCGCGAGCGGCAGGCCAAGCAGGAAGCGCAACTGGAAGCAGAACGCAAGAAAAACCTGGAGCGCATGCTGGGACAGGCCAACGCCATGGGCAGCGCGACCGCGCGCGGCACGGCAGCACAATCCAGCGGCCCCTCGGCCAGTTACGCCGGGCGCTTGGTGGCGCGCATCCGGCCCAACATTGTGTTCACCGACATCGTCAGCGGCAACCCACGCGCCGAGGTGGAAGTGCGGGCTCTGCCGGATGGCACCATCGTGGGCAGCCGGTTGCTCAAATCCAGCGGGCACGCCGCTTGGGACGACGCGGTGCTGCGTGCCGTGGAGCGCACCGGCCGGCTGCCGCAGGACGAAAACGGACGGGTGCCGTCCACGCTGATCCTGGGCTTCAGGCCGCAGGACTGACGCGCCTCAATCGAAGACGATGGCGGCCCGGCGCTCGTGGGCCTGCGCCATCCAGGCCGCCAGGGCGGCATCCGACGGGAAGAACAGCGAACGGTCGTCCAGCTGGAGTTCACAGCGCGCCTTGTCGCGGATCACTTCCAGCCGCACCGGCAATCCTCGCACCAGCTCGCCCTGCTCCGTCATTTCGCGCTGGGGCGGGAATGTTTTGACGAGCGACGCCACGTCGGGCGCCTGGCCGTTGACCGCCACGCGCAGGTATTTGCCGAAGCGACAGCGCGCCGCACCCAAATCCCACAATTGCTGCACCTTCAGCCGCAAGCCGCCCGAGAACCGGTCCGGCTGCGCCAGCACCTGGGCCAGCACCAGTTCGTCGTCCTTCAGCAGGTTTTTGTGCTGGTTGATGAGGTTCTCATCGGCGGTGGCTTCCAGCGTGCCGGTCTTGTCGTCCAGCTTGAAAATGGCGACCTTGCCGCGCTGGCCGTTGATGACGCGCAGATCGGTGACGATGCCGGCGAGCAGCACCGGGTCGCGGCTGTCCACCACGTCGCCGATGGGGGTCCGGGCGAAGCGACGCACCTCGCGCTCCACCTCGTCAAACAGGTGGCCGCTGAGGTAGAAGCCGATGGCGGTTTTTTCGTGCGTCAGGCGTTCCTTGATGCCCCAGGGCAGCATCTCCACCAGGTCGGGTTCCTGGGTGCTGGCGCCGTGGTCGTCGGCACCGAACATGTCGAACAGGCCGCCCTGGTTGGCGTTGGCCTGCTGAGCGTTGGCGTAGTCGAACGCCCGCTCCACCGACGCCAGCAGTGAGGCCCGGTTGAGGTCAAAGCTGTCGAAGGCGCCGGCCTTGATCAAGGCCTCGACCGCGCGCTTGTTCAGACGGCCCCGATCAACCCGGTTGCAGAAGTCGAACAGGCTCTTGAACGGCCCCACGGTGTCGCCGGCCGGGCCCACGCCCTTGCCCTCGCGGGCCGCCACGATGGCCTCAATCGCCTGCTGGCCGGTGCCCTTGACCGCACCCAGTCCGTAGCGGATCACCTTGTCGCTGACCGGCTCGAAGCGGTAGGTGCCGCGGTTGACGTCTGGCGGCTCGAAGGTGATGCCGAACTTGAGCGCGTCCTCGAACAACACCTTGAGCTTGTCGGTGTCGTCCATTTCAATGGTCATGTTGGCGCAGAAGAACTCCGCCGTGAAATGGACCTTCAGCCACCCCGTGTGGTAGGCCAGCAGGGAATACGCGGCCGCGTGCGACTTGTTGAAGCCGTAGCCCGCGAACTTCTCCATCAGGTCGAACACCTCGTCGGCCTTCTCCTGGCTGATGCCGTGCGTAGCCAGCGCACCGGCGCGGAACTTCTCGCGGTGCTCGGCCATTTCCTCGGCCTTCTTCTTGCCCATGGCGCGGCGCAGCAAGTCGGCGCCGCCCAGCGAGTAGCCGCCCAAAATCTGCGCGGTCTGCATCACCTGCTCCTGGTAGACCATGATGCCATAGGTCTCGCTGAGCATGTCGGCCACCGCCGGGTGCGGGTACTCCACCGGTTCGCGGCCGTGCTTGCGCGCCACGAAGCTGGGGATCAGGTCCATCGGGCCCGGGCGGTACAGCGCGTTCAGGGCGATCAGGTCTTCCAGCCGGGTGGGCTTGGCGTCGCGCAGCATGCCTTGCATGCCGCGGCTTTCAAACTGGAACACGGCTTCGGTCTTGCCGTCCTGGAACAGCTTGTAGGTGGGCCGGTCGTCGAGCGGGATGTTCTCGAACGCGAAGCCGGCCTGGCTCGGGTGGCGCTGCAGGATGAACTCCTTGGCCAGCTCCAGGATGGTCAGCGTGGCCAGGCCCAGGAAGTCGAACTTCACCAGGCCCACGGCCTCCACGTCGTCCTTGTCGTACTGGCTGACGGCCGATTCGCTGCCGGGCTGCTGGTACAAGGGGCAGAAATCCGTCAGCTTGCCGGGCGCGATCAGCACCCCCCCGGCGTGCATGCCGATGTTGCGCGTCATGCCCTCCAGCTTCTGGGCCAGCTCGATCAGTTGCTTGACCTCTTCCTCTTTCTGGATGCGCTCGGCCAGCAACGGCTCCATGGCGATCGCGTAGTTGTTCTTGTCGCCGGGCTTGGGCGGGTCGGGCGGGTACTGCAGCGTCACGCTCATGCCCGGCTTGTTGGGGATGAGTTTGGAAATGCCGTCGCAAAAGCCGTAGGCAAAGTCCAGCACCCGGCCCACGTCGCGGATGGCGGCGCGCGCGGCCATGGTGCCGAAGGTGGCGATCTGGCTCACCGCGTCCTTGCCGTACTTGTCCTTGACGTAGTCGATGACGCGGTCGCGGTTGGTCTGGCAGAAGTCGATGTCGAAGTCGGGCATGGACACCCGCTCCGGGTTCAGGAAGCGCTCGAACAGCAGGTTGTACTGCAGCGGGTCCAAGTCGGTGATGAGCAGCGCGTAGGCCACCAGCGAACCGGCCCCCGACCCCCGGCCCGGCCCCACCGGGCAGCCGTTTTCCTTGGCCCACTGGATGAAATCGCCCACGATGAGGAAGTAGCCCGGAAAGCCCATCTTCAGGATGGTGTTGAGCTCGAACTCCAGCCGCTCCACGTAGCGCGGTCGCTCGGCCTCGCGCTTGGCTTCGTCCGGGTAGAGGTGGAGCAGGCGTGCCTTCAAGCCCTCGTGCGAGACATGGCGAAAATAGTCCTCCACCGACATCACCACACCGTTGACCGGCGGGATGGGAAAGTTGGGCAGCTGCGGTTTGCCCAGCGTCAGCGTGAGGTTGCAGCGTTTGGCAATTTCCACCGTGTTGGCCAGGGCACTGGGCACGTCGGCGAACAGCGCGGTCATTTCTTCGGACGACTTGAAATACTGGTCGCGGGTGAACTTGCGCACCCGGCGGTTGTTGCCCAGGATTTCGCCTTCGGCAATGCAGACGCGGGCTTCGTGGGCTTCGTAATCGTCCGGGCCGAGGAACTGCACCGGGTGCGTGGCCACCACCGGCAGTTTGAGCCGCGCGGCCAGGGGCACCGCCGCCATCACATGGCGTTCGTCGTCGGCACGGCCGGCGCGTTGCAGTTCAATGTAAAAACGGTGCGGAAAGGCGCTGGCCAATTGCAGCGCGAGATCAGCGGCCTTCGCTTCGTCGCCGGCCAACAGCGCCTGGCCCACCGGCCCCATGTGGGCACCGGACAGCACGATCAACCCTTCGCCCAGTTCCTGCAACCACTCCCACTTCACGGCAGCCTGGTCGCGCACCACGTTGCGGGTCCAGGCGCGGGCCAGCAGCTCGCACAGGTTGAGGTAGCCTTGTTTGTTCTGCGTCAGCAACAGCACCCGTGGCAGGCTTTGGGCATGCACCGAGGCCCCGGGCGCCACTTCGCACCCCAGGCCCTGCACAAACACCTCGGCCCCCAGCACGGGCTTGACGCCTGCGCCACGCGCGGCCTTGTAGAACTTGACCGCGCCGTAAAGGTTGCTCAGGTCGGTGATGGCCAGTGCCGGCTGGCCATCGGCGGCGGCGGCCTCCACGGTCTCGTCAACGCGGGTGGTCCCATCGACCACGGAAAATTCGGTGTGCAGGCGCAGGTGAACAAACATGCCTGCATTGTAGGGACGCCCGCCCAGCCAGGACGACAGGAACTTTGCCCGTTCAGTCCTTGAGGATGGCCAGCACCTCGGAGCGGAATTCGCGGCTGTAGAGGATCATCACCACCAGCCCGGTGGCGATCACCATGGACAGCGGCGAGATGAACCACGCCAATGCCGCAAACGAAAAGTAGTAAGCCCGCAAGCCGTCGTTGAAGGTTTCAGCAGCGGACCCCACCATGGCGGCTGCGCGGTCCGCATAGACATCGCGGCTGAACTTGCCACTTTCAAAGTCTTCTGGCGGGGGCATGGCGCCGATGACGAGCGCCAAAAAGGTGTACTGCCGCATGCACCAGGTGAAGCGGAAAAACGCGTACACAAATATGCTGATCAGCACCAGCACCTTGAACTCGAACACCACCAGCGGGGTGGACTGGGCAAACGGGATCTCGCTCATCAGCTCCGAGGCTTTTTCGGTGGTGCCCAGCACCGCGAACAACCCCCCGATGACCAGGATGGCGGTGGACGAAAAGAAAGACGGCGTTTGCGACAGACCCTGGTTGATGATGCCGTCGAGCATGCGCGGGTCGCGGTAGGTGGCCTGGCGCATCCAGTAGCGGCGGTAGCGGTTGGTGGTGGCCAGCAGCGACGGCCGGCGTTTGCCCCACACCGTGGCAAACCACGCGTAGCCCACCCACAAGGCGAAAAATCCGCCCAAGGCCAGCCAGTCGGCCCAGGGCAGCAAGGTCAGGATTTTCATGCGCGTATGGTACGCGCATCAGCCTCTGCATCAGCCCCGCAAACGGTCCACCACGCTCGCCACGCGCTCGCCCAGCAGGCGCGCGGTCTCCAGGTCGCCCGGGTTCATTTCGCCGGCGCCCGCGTCCGACGGGGTTTGCCCCATCACACCAATGGACGAGGCCAGGAAGCCCACGTCATCGCGCTGGGACGCCTTGGTGTTGTGGTAGCTCACCCCGTTGCCGACCCAGAGGCCGCCGTGCTGCATGGCCAGGGTGAACAGGTAATGCAAGGTGGACAGCTTGTCGCCGTTCACGTTGGAGCTGTTGGTGAAACCGGCGAACACCTTGTCCTTCCAGGCTTGGGTGTACCAGGGCTTGCTGCTGGCGTCGGCAAATTTCTTGAACTGCCAACTGACGTTGCCCATGTAGGTGGGGCTGCCCAGGATGATGGCGTCGGCCGCATCGAGTTGCGCCCAGGCTTCGGCAGGCAGGTTGCCTTCTGCGTCGATGGCCAGCAGGTCGGCACCGGCGCCCTGGGCGATGGCCTGTGCCAGCCGCTGGGTGTGACCATAGCCAGAGTGGTAAACCACGACGATGTTGGGCATGACTGTCAAACTCCTGATGAAACGGGCGACTCACCCTGGGGGATGAGCCGGTAAGGATACGGCTTCAAGGTGCCAGATCGAACACCAGGACTTCGGCGTCCTGGCCGGCTTCCAAACGCACCGCTGGTTCGTCTTGCAGCATCAGCGCGTCGCCAGTGGACAGCGCCTGTCCATTGACGGTCAGGCGCCCACGCACCAGGTGCACATAGGCTTTGCGCCCTGGCGCGAGGGCCAACTCGGCGCGTTCAGCGCCGTCGAACAAACCGGCGTAGAGGACGGCGTCGGCGTGCATGGTCACCGAGCCGTCGCGCCCATCGCGGGAAGCCACCGGCACCAGACGGCCGCGCTTTGCTTCGGGCGCAAAGGCCTTTTGTTCGTAGCTCGGCGCGATGCCGGTCGCGTTCGGTTGAATCCAGATCTGCAGGAAATGCGTCGTCTGATCGGGCGCGTGGTTGAACTCGCTGTGGGTCACGCCCCGGCCGGCGCTCATGCGCTGCACGTCGCCGGGTGGAATGCCCTGCACGTTGCCCATGCTGTCGCGGTGGGCGAGGTTGCCCGACAGCACATAGCTGATGATCTCCATGTCGCGGTGGCCGTGGGTGCCAAACCCCATGCCGGGCGCCACCCGGTCCTCGTTGATGACGCGCAGGTTGCCCCAGCCCATGAACTCGGGGTCGTAATACCCGGCAAACGAGAACGAGTGGTAGCTCTTGAGCCAGCCGTGGTCGGCGTACCCCCGCTCTTCAGATCGGCGTCGTTGAATCATGTCGATCTCCTCAAGCATGTGGTGGATGATGCCCTTGACTTTAGCGGCGCACAGCGCGGATGACACCGCAGGAAATTGCTGGCATTATTCAAAAATACTGAATAACCATACCGCAGTCATGCAAAAGCAGCGCACCGCCCTGAGCCCCGACAACCTGAACCTGATCAGTGCCGTGGCCCGCACCGGCAGCATGGCCGCCGCCGCGCGCGAACTGGGCCTGGTGCCCAGCGCCTTGACCTACCGGGTGCGCCAGATTGAAGACGCGCTGGACGTGCTGTTGTTCGACCGCCGTTCGCGCCGCGCGCAATTGACGCCGGCCGGCGCGGAGCTACTGCGCACCGGCGAACACCTGCTGCAGGAATGGGACGCGCTGGCGCAACGGGTGCAGCGCATCGCGACCGGTTGGGAATCGCAGCTCACCATCAGCGCCGACGCGGTGATCGCACGCGGCACGCTGTTCGAGCTGTGCGAAGCGTTCTATGCACTGGGTGCACCGACGCGGCTGCGGCTGCGCACCGAAACGTTGTCAGGCACGCTGGAAACGCTGATGGTGGGCCAGGCCGACCTGGCCCTGGGCGTGATGCTGGACGGCAACGCCCCGCCCGGGCTGCGTGCCGAATCGCTGGGCGAGGTCGTGTTTGTGTTCGTGGTGGCACCCCACCATGCACTCGCCAACGCCACCGACGCGCTCACCCCAGCCGACCTGCAACCCCACCGCGTGGTGGCCGTGGCCGACTCGACCCAGCGCGGCGGTGGGCTGACCTTTGGCTTGATGCCCGGGCAAGACGTGCTGACCGTGCCCACCATGCAGCACAAGCTGGAGGCGCAATTGCGCGGCCTGGGCTGCGGTTCTTTGCCGCTGCCGCTGGTGCAGCCCTACCTGGACGCCGGCCTGCTGGTCGCCAAAACCACCACCCTGCCGCCCCGGGTCTACCGGCCGGCCTACGCCTGGCGGGTGCACACCGGCAAGGGCGGGCCCGCAGGGCAAGGCCGGGCCCTGGAGTGGTGGTTGAGCCAGTTGGCGCAACCCGGCACCCGCGAAGCGCTGCTGACCCGCCACCACCGCTGAGTTACAGTGGCACATCAGCCCACGGAGCACACACCCTTATGGCCAACCGCAAACCCCGTCGCACCCCACCCCCGCCCAACGCCCACCGCCACATCGCGGTCATCGGCGCGGGCATGGCCGGCATCGCCTGCGCGCGCACGCTGGTGCAGGCCGGCCACCGCGTGACCGTGTTTGAAAAGAGCCGGGGCGCTGGTGGGCGCATGGCCACGCGACGCAGCGAGTTCGGCGGTTTTGACCACGGCGCACAGTTCTTCACCGTGCGCGACGAGCGCTTCCAACGGGCGCTGCAAGCCACCGCCGCGCCGGTGGCGAATTGGCGCGTCAACACCGTGCGGGTGCTGGACGCCATGGGACAGACCATGGCCAGCGCCCCCCCGCCGCGCGAAACCCAGTGGGTGGGCACGCCGGGCATGAACGCGGTGGTGAAACACTGGGCGGAACCGCTGGGCAATGGCAGCCTGAACGCCGAGGTGAAATTTGAAACGCTGGTGACCCGTGTGGAAGCCGATGCCCTGGCACCGCAACGCTGGCAACTGCGCACCGAAGCGCCCGATGGCGGCCAAACCGTGCACGGCGGCTTTGACCAAGTGGTGCTGGCCCTGCCCCACCCGCAAGCTCGGACCCTGCTGCGCGCCAGCGCCCTGCAACCCGACTGGATCAAACGACTCAACGCGGTGAGCGTGGCCCCCTGCTGGACGCTGATGCTTGCCTTCCCCCAGGCCATGCAACCCGGCCTGAATGGTTTTGGCCCGCGCTGGCACGTGGCCCGGGGCGACCACCACCGCATCGCCTGGCTGGCGCGCGAAGCCAGCAAACCTGGCCGCGATCCGGTGGAACGCTGGACGGTGCAAGCCAGCCCGGCGTGGTCCGCCGAGCACCTGGAGGACGACGCCGAGCGCGTCAAGGCCAAGCTGTTGAAAGGGTTCTCGGAGCTGACCGGCATCCGCGCCACGCCCAGCCACGCGGTGGCCCACCGCTGGCGTTATGCCCAAACCAGCCAGCCGCTGGGTGAAGCCTGCCTGTGGGATGCCCGCCAAGGCCTGGGTGTCTGTGGCGATTGGTGCCTGGGCCACCGGGTCGAGAACGCCTTTGTGTCGGGCTTGGAACTGGCCCTGACCATGGCATGACGGCGGGGGCTCGCCCCTACCGTGGGCGTTTTGCGCCCTCTCCCACCGGCCCCTTGCACGCGGGATCGCTGGTCGCGGCCCTGGCCAGTTGGCTGGACGCGCGGGCCCACGGAGGCCAGTGGCTGGTGCGGCTGGAAGACGTGGACCAAGGCCGCTGCGTGCCCAGCGCTGACCTGGACATCCTGCGCCAACTGGCGGCGTGCGGACTGCACAGCGACGAGCCGCCGGTGTGGCAATCGCAGCGCAGCGCGCTGTACCAGGCCGCGCTGGACCGCTTGGCCGACGCCGGGCTGGCCTACCCCTGCGCCTGCACCCGCAAAGACATCGAGGCCAACTGGGCCGCCCAAGGCGTGAGCCACGAACGGCACGCCGAGCGGGTGTACCCCGGCACCTGCCGCCCCGAGTGCGGTGGCTTGCGCGGCCAGGCCGCACGCGCCTGGCGGTTGCACACCGGCGCGGTGCTGCGCCACCTGGGCTGGGCCGCCACCACCGACTGGGTGGACCGCCGCCTGGGGCCGCAGCAACAAGCGGTGGAAGCCGCCGTGGGCGACTTTGTACTCCGGCGCGCCGACGGCCTGTGGGCCTACCAACTGGCGGTGGTGGTGGACGATGGGCTGCAAGGCATCACCGACGTGGTGCGGGGCGAAGACCTGCACGACAACACCGCGCGGCAAATCCTGCTGCAAGGCGCGCTGGGACTGCCCACGCCGCGCTACCTGCACACCCCGCTGGTGTGTGACGCGCTGGGTGAGAAGCTGTCCAAGCAAAACGGGGCGCCCGCGCTGGACGTGAGCGATCCCTTGGCCTGTCTGAACGCGGCGGCGGCAGTGCTGGATTTGACCACCGCCAGGGGTTCGGTGCCCGATGCACTGAGCCAATGGACGCAACAGTGGCTCAGCCGCTGGGTGGCATCGGCCAACGGCAGTACCTGACACCCAGCGCCTGGCCCCGTTGAGCAGGTGCCTACAATCCCGGGTTGTGAACCCGAACGCCGACTCCCCCATGCCCGACACGCCCCACCCGGCCCCTGCCACTGCGTCTGCCGATGCGCCCAGCGCTGCGCCCGCCGGCGTGCCTCACCCCAAGACGATCAAAAGCTTCGTCAAACGCGCGGGCCGCACCACCACCGGCCAGGCCAAGGCCTTTGCCGACCTGGGGCCGCGTTTTCTGCTGCCCTACGCCCCACACGCGCTGGACGCCACCGCCGCCTTCGGCCGCAGCGCCCCGCTGATTCTGGAGATCGGCTTTGGCATGGGCG
The DNA here is from genome assembly GCA_964610405.1 of uncultured Macromonas sp. Classification (GTDB taxonomy): domain Bacteria; phylum Pseudomonadota; class Gammaproteobacteria; order Burkholderiales; family Burkholderiaceae_C; genus CAZGDZ01. The sequence goes on from CAZSZN010000065.1 coordinate 10,543, forward strand.
AAGCCACGGCGCATATCGCCCGCGTGCGGCCGAGTGACAACTTCCTGTGCTGCGAAGTGCACGAGCCCGGCGTGGGCGCGCTGCTCAAACGCATCGGCGAGCAGGACATTGCCAACATCCGCATCCTGCAACACGACGCGGTGGAGGTGCTGGACCACATGCTGCCCGAAGGCACGCTGAACGGGGTGCACATCTTCTTCCCCGACCCCTGGCACAAAAAGAAGCACAACAAGCGCCGCTTGATCCAGCCGCCGCTGGTGGCCAAGCTGGTGAGCCGCCTGAAACCCGGGGGCTACATCCATTGCGCCACAGACTGGCAACCCTACGCTGAGCAGATGCTGGAAGTGCTGACCGCCGAGCCCTTGCTGGCCAACACCGCCACCGATGCCGGTCTGGGTGGCTACGCGCCCAAGCCCGAGTACCGGCCGCTGACCAAATTCGAAAACCGTGGCCTGCGCCTGGGGCACGGCGTGTGGGACCTAGTGTTCCGCCGCGCATGACCTCGCCCTGCCCGCCCGAGTGGCTGGACGGCCTGGACACGCTGGCGGCCCAGGCCATCGGCCTATCCGAGCCCAACCCCCGGGTGGCGTGCCGCCTTGTCACCACCACCGGCCAGGTGTTCGAAGGGCACACCCAAGAAGCCGGTGGCCCGCATGCCGAGGTGATGGCGCTGCGCGCTGGCCAGGCGGCTGGGGCCGACCTGCGTGGCGCCACCGCCCTGGTCACGCTGGAACCCTGCAGTCACCACGGCCGCACGCCACCCTGCTGCGACGCGCTGATCGCCGCGCAGGTGGGACGCGTCGTCATCGCGTTGCCCGACCCCAACCCGCTGGTGGGTGGCCAAGGGCTGGCGCGGCTGCGCGCCGCTGGCATCCGGGTGGATCTGCTGGACCCGCAACACCCACTGGCCGTGGCCAGCCGCGAACTGAACATCGGCTTCCTGAGCCGCATGGAACGCTGTCGGCCCTGGGTACGACTGAAAGTGGCCGCCTCGCTCGACGGCACCACCGCGCTAGCCAACGGCGTGAGCCAGTGGATCACCAGTGAAGCCGCCCGCACCGATGGCCACGCTTGGCGCCAGCGCGCTTCGGCCGTGCTGACAGGCATCGGCACCGTGCTGGAAGACGACCCGCGCCTGGACGTGCGGCTGGTGCCCACCGCGCGCCAACCGATGCGCGTGGTGGTGGACTCCCGGCTGGAGATCGCGCCAGCCGCGCGCATTCTGCCGCCACCGGGCGAAGTGTTGATTTACACCGCCAGCGACCCGGCCGCCACCGCCGCCCAGCGCGCCGCGCTGGCGCAAGCGGGCGCCACCGTGATGGACTGTCCCGGTGCCCCCGGCGCTTCGGGACCGCACGCCAAGGTGGACCTGGCCGCCATGCTGGCCGATCTGGCCCGGCGCGGCGTGAACGAACTGCACCTGGAAGCCGGCCACAAGCTCAACGGTTCCTTCCTGCGCGAAGGGCTGGTGGATGAACTGCTGCTCTACCTGGCGCCGCAATTGCTGGGCCCCGGCGCCGGGCTGGCGAACATCGGCCCGTTCACTGCACTGGACCAAGGCCCCAAGCTCGCCTTTCATGAGGTGACGCCGGTAGGGCCGGATCTGCGGGTGCGCGCCCGCTTCCTGCGCTGACCGCACGCCCCCAAAACCACCATGGCCCACGTGCCCAAAAACGCGTCCATCCCCATGCGCGATGGGGTCTCGCCCAGTTGCGTGGCGCTGCCCCGCATGCGGGTGCCGCCCTGGCCCACGCTGCTGGACTTTCTGACCGAACGCCTGCCCCGCGTGCCGCGGGCCGAATGGCTGCAACGCCTGCAAGCCGGCGAGGTGGTGGGCGACGACGGCTTGCCCCTCGGGCCCGACGCGCCTTACGTCAACGGCGCCCGTGTGTACTACTGGCGCGCGCTGCCGCAGGAGCCGGCCATTCCGTTCGAGGAAACGGTGGTGTTCCAGGACGAACACCTGGTGGTGGCCGACAAACCGCACTTCTTGCCGGTCACCCCCGGCGGGCGCTACGTGCAGCAAAGCCTGTTGGTGCGCCTGAAAAAGCGCCTGCGCCTGCCCGATTTGAGCCCGCTGCACCGCATCGACCGCGAAACCGCCGGGCTGGTGGTGTTCAGCGTGCGCCCGCCCGACCGCGACGCCTACCAGCGCCTGTTCCGCGAACGGCGCATCGACAAGACCTACGAAGCCATCGCCCCCGCTGCGCCGCACCTGGCCTGGCCGCAGACGCGCCGCAGCCACATTCTGGAGTGCGAGGACGCGTTCTACAAAATGCGCGAAGCCGCGCCGCACGAAGGCCTGCCCGACAACAGCGAAACCCACATCGATCTGCTGGAGCAGCGCGGCCCCTGGGCGCGCTACCGCCTGACGCCCGTGACCGGCAAGCGCCACCAATTGCGGGTGCACCTGCACGGCCTGGGCCTGCCCATGGTGGGCGACCAGTTCTACCCGGTGGTGCGGCGCGCGCCGGGCGAGGCCGAAGACTTTGCCGACCCGCTCCAATTGCTGGCCCAGGCCATCGCCTTCACCGATCCGGTGACCGGCGCGCCCCGGTGCTTTGAGAGCGCACTGTCCCTGCGCTGGCCCGACCGCACATGACCACCGCCCGCCAACCCGGCATCGACGCGCTGAAGGTGCTGGCGTCGCAAATCATCGTGCTGCACCACCTGTCGGCCTACGGGCCGGTGGCCGATGCCATGCACCGCGCCGCACCGGGGCTGATGGACTGGCTCTACGGATACGGCCGCATGGCGGTGCAGGTGTTTCTGGTGCTGGGCGGCTACCTGGCCGTGCAAAGCCTGATGCCCGCCATGGCGGGCGGCGCTTCAGCCCTGGGGCGCAGCTTGTGGCGCCGTTACCTGCGGCTGGCCCCGCCGTTCGTGGCCGCCCTGGCGCTGGCCATGGTCGCGGCGGCCGTGTCGCGCCCCTGGCTGAGTGCAGACTTGGTGCCCGAGCACCCGTCGCTGGACGAATGGTTGGCCCACGCTTTGCTCCTGCAGGAGGTGATGGGGGTGGAAGCCCTGTCGGCCGGCATCTGGTATGTGGCCATCGACTTCCAACTGCACGCGCTGCTGGCCCTGCTGCTGTGGCTGGGGCAACGCGGCGGGCAAGCTCGCACGGCGCAGGCGCTGGTGCTGGGGGTGGCGACCGCCTCCCTGCTGTGGTGGAACCGCGCGCCGGGGCTGGACGATTGGTCCATCTACTTTTTCGGCGCTTACGGCCTGGGGGTGATGGCTCGCTGGTCGGCGCAATGGCCGCAGGCCTGGGCGCGGCGAGGGTGGATGGTCGCGATCGCCGTGCTGGGGGTGCTGGCCTTGCTGCTGGAATTCCGGCACCGCGTGGCGCTGGCCCTGGCGGTGGCGCTGTGGCTCGCCACCGCCCAGCGGGTAGCTTGGAACCGGCCGCTGCCATGCTGGGTGGAAAGCCCGTTGCACACGCTGGGGCGCTCGTCGTATGCGCTGTTTCTGGTGCACTTCCCGGTGCTGCTGCTGGGCAACGCGCTGTTCGCGGCGCTGGAACTGAACGGCGCGGTGGCCGGGGGAGC
>CAZSZN010000066.1:0-13841 GCA_964610405.1 uncultured Macromonas sp.
CCGCCGCCCAGTTCGGCCGTGCCATCATCATGCCCAACCTGAAGCCGCCGGTGACCACCGCCGAGCAGGCACTGGCGTACAAGCAGCGCATTCAGGCCGCCGTACCTGCGGGCGTGGCGTTTGAGCCGCTGATGACGCTGTACCTGACCGACAACCTGCCGCCTGAGGAGATCGCGCGTGCCAAGGCGGCCGGCGTGGTGGCCTGCAAGCTGTACCCGGCCGGCGCCACCACCAACAGCGACGCGGGCGTGACCGACCTGCGCAAAACCTACAAGACGTTGGAAGCCATGCAGCGCGAAGGCGTGCTGCTGCTGGTGCACGGCGAAGTCACCAGCCCCGACATCGACCTGTTCGACCGCGAAGCGGTGTTCATTGAGCAGCAACTGGCGCCGCTGCGCAAGGACTTTCCGGGCCTGAAGATCGTGATGGAGCACATCACCACGAAGGAAGCGGCGCAGTACGTGGCCGAGGCCGACGCGAATTTGGGCGCCACCATCACCGCGCACCACTTGCTGTACAACCGCAACGCCATTTTCACCGGTGGCATTCGCCCGCACTATTACTGCCTGCCGGTGCTCAAGCGCGAAACCCATCGCCAAGCCCTCGTTGCTGCGGCCACCAGCGGGTCACCCAAATTCTTTCTGGGCACCGACAGCGCGCCGCATCCGGCACACCTGAAGGAACACGCCACCGGCTGCGCCGGCTGCTACACCGCGCACGCCGCCATGGAGCTGTACGCCGAGGCCTTCGACGCCGCTGGCGCGCTGGACAAGCTGGAAGGCTTTGCCAGCTTCTTTGGCGCCGACTTTTACGGCCTGCCGCGCAACAGCGGCACCATCACCCTGAAGCGCGAAAGCTGGACGCCGCCCGAAAGCTTTGCGTTTGGCGAGGCCGAACTCAAGCCCCTGCGTGCCGGGGAAAATCTGCCTTGGCGCTTGGTGGCTTGACGCCAGACACCTGGTCTGCGCCCTGGATGCGTCCTTGGCGCTGTCTGGGTGTTCCGGTGGCCGACGCAACGGCCCAGCCTGACGGCGAGTTGTTGAACGTGGCCGCCGCGCTCAACGCCGCCCATCCAGCCCCCGTTCGCTTCGTCCCCCAAACCGACCTGCCCGAGGGTGTGGCCTACGAAAGTCACATCTACGCCACCCGCTGCGTGCCCACGCGCGACAACCTGCACGACTTTTTCAACGCGCTGTGCTGGATGCGTTTCCCGCACACCAAGCAGGCGCTCAACCGCCTGCAGGCCGCCGCCATTGAAGCCGCCGGGGGCGTGCAGGCCACGCGCGGCCCGTTGCGCGACGCGCTGACCTTGTTTGACGAGAACGTGTTGCTGCTGCAAGCCCCCGATCCGCTGTGGCACGCCTTGCAAGCGCGCGATTGGCTGCGCCTGTTCGTCACCTTGCGGCCGCTGTGGGCGCAGGCCACGGCCGTGACCTTTGGGCACGCCCTCACCGAAAAACTGGTCGCGCCTTACAAATCCATCACCGCGCACGTGCTGTGCCTGCCGATGCCGGCGCACCTGCCGACCGATCCGGGGCATGGCGCCCACCCGTGGGACGGTTGGCTGGCCGCGCAACTCACGCCCGAATGGCTGGCCACCAAGCCGTACACCCCCCTGCCGGTGCTGGGCATTCCCGGCTGGTGGCCGGCCAACGACGACCCGGCGTTCTATGCCGACGCGACCGTGTTTCGCCAGCCTCGTGCCCGGCCTTGAAACGCCCCTGAGCAACCCCTATATCATTGTCAGGATTCAGACAGTTCGCGGGAACCTCGACGCCGCGCGCCGATCTGAAGGCAGTCCCCTTTTGGACTTTTGGAGCACACACCAACATGAAACGCATTCTTTTGCTGGTTCTGACCAACGTGGCCGTGATGGCCGTGCTGTTGATCACCACCCGCATCCTGGGTGTTGACCGGTTCCTGACCGCCAACGGCCTGAACCTGACCGCGCTGGCCGGCTTTTCGCTGGTCATCGGCTTCGGCGGCGCCTTCATTTCGCTGCTGATCTCCAAGCCCATGGCCAAGTTCAGCACCGGCGCCCGAGTCATCAGCCAGCCACAAACGGCGGACGAGGCCTGGATCGTGCAAACCGTGCAGAAGTTTGCCGACAAGGCAGGCATCGGCATGCCCGAGGTCGCCATTTTCGAGGGCGCACCCAACGCCTTTGCCACCGGCGCCTTCAAGAATTCGGCCCTGGTGGCCGTGTCCACCGGCTTGCTGCAGAACATGACCCGCGAGGAAGTGGAGGCGGTCATCGGCCACGAGGTGGCGCACATCGCCAACGGCGACATGGTGACCATGACCCTGATTCAGGGTGTGATGAACACTTTCGTGGTGTTCCTGAGCCGCGTCATCGGTTACGCGGTGGACAGCTTCCTGCGCAAGGGCGACAGCGAAAACTCCGGCCCGGGCATCGGGTACATGGTCACCACCATCGTCATGGACATCGTGCTGGGCTTCCTGGCCGCCATCATCGTGGCCTGGTTCAGCCGCCAGCGCGAATTCCGCGCCGACGCGGGGGCTGCCCAGTTGATGGGCCGCAAGCAACCCATGATCAACGCCCTGGCGCGTTTGGGTGGTTTGCACCCGGGTGAACTGCCCAAGGGCATGCAGGCCATGGGCATCACCGGTGGTCTGGGCAAGCTGTTCTCCACCCACCCGCCGATTGAAGAGCGCATTTCTGCCTTGCAGCAAGGCTGAGCTCCTCGATTTCAACGCCATCAAAGCCTGCGCAGCGTCCACCGCTCGCAGGCTTTTCGCTATCTGGCTGGCCGGGATGGAGCGGTTTAGCCGTAGCTCAACGCGGCTTTGGTGCCCCGGTCGGGCGGCGGCGCGTTGACGCCCAAGGCGTGGCAGGCCAAAGCTTCGGCCACCCGCAGGCCGTCCACCCCGGCCGACAGAATGCCACCCGCATAGCCCGCGCCTTCGCCCGCTGGATACAAGCCCTGCACGTTCAAGCTCTGGTAATCGTCGCCCCGGGTGATGCGCAGCGGTGACGACGTGCGGGTTTCCACCCCAGTCATCACCGCGTCGGCCATGTCGTAGCCCTTGATCTTGCGGCCGAAGGCGGGCAGGGCTTCGCGCATGGCCTGCACGGCGTAGTCGGGCAGCACCTGGGCCAGATCGCCCAGCTTGACGCCCGGTTTGTACGACGGCAGCACCGTTTGAAAGCGGGTGGAAGGGCGTTCGGCCAAAAAGTCGCCCACCAGTTGCCCGGGGGCCTGGTAGTCGTGTCCGCCTGCTTCAAAGGCGCGGGTTTCCAACTGGCGCTGGAACACCACGCCTGCCAGCGGGTGGTTGTGGCCTTGCGCATGCAGGGCTTGTGCTTCGGCCGCATAACGGGGGCCCATTTCGGGGCCAAAGGCGGCGGTCCAGGCGTCCACGTCCAGCGGGTAGTCGGGCGGGTCGATGCCCACCACCATGCCCGCGTTGGCGTTGCGTTCGTTGCGCGAATACTGGCTCATGCCGTTGGTGACGACGCGGCCCGGCTCGCTGGTGGCAGCCACCACGGTGCCGCCCGGGCACATGCAGAAGCTGTACACCGCACGGCCATTGTTGGCGTGGTGTACCAGTTTGTAGTCGGCAGCGCCCAGCAGCGGGTGCCCGGCATGGCGGCCCCAGCGCGCGCGGTCAATCACGCTCTGCGGGTGCTCTATGCGCACGCCAATCGAGAATGGCTTGGGCTCCAGGAACACGTGCGCGTCGTGCAGCATGGCAAAGGTGTCGCGCGAGCTGTGGCCCAGCGCCAGCACCACGCGCTGGCAGGGCAGGTCGTGCACCTCGCCGCTGGCCAGGTCCTGCACGCGCAGCCCGGTCACGCGCTGGCCGGGGGGCACCGGCAGGCCTGCCGGGTGGGGTTGCGCGGCGCTGTCGTCCGGCGCCAGCAGCACGCCGGTCACGCGCTGCTCAAAGCGGATTTCACCGCCCAGCGCAACGATCTTCTCGCGGATGGCCTCCACCACCTTCACCAGCTTGAAGGTGCCGATGTGCGGGTGGGCCATGTAGAGGATTTCGGGCGGTGCGCCCGCGTCCACGAATTCGCGCATGACCTTGCGGCCGATGAAGCGCGGGTCCTTGATCTGGCTGTAGAGCTTGCCGTCGGAAAACAGGCCTGCGCCGCCTTCGCCGAACTGCACGTTCGACTCGGGCGTGAGCACCTTCTTGCGCCACAGTCCCCAGGTGTCTTTGGTGCGTTGGCGCACGGGGCGCCCGCGTTCCAGAACGATGGGGCGCAGGCCCATCTGTGCCAGCGCCAGCGCCGCGAAGATGCCGCAGGGGCCGAAGCCCACCACCACGGGGCGTTCGGCCTCGCTGGCGGGCCACCCCGCAGGGGCATGGGCGGGCGCGTGCCAGTCCATGTCGGGCGTGGGCTGGATGTGCGGGTGTTGGGCGTGACGGGCCAGCAGCTCGGCCTCGCGGGCCGGGTCGGTCAGGGTCAGGTCCACGATGAACACCGCCAGCAGATCGGCCTTGCGCGCGTCGAAGCTGCGCTTGAACACCTGCAGGCTCGCAATGTCCGCGGGGGCAATGCCCAGGGCCTGGGCCGCCAGTTCGCGCAGGGCCTCCACTGGGTGGGGCGGCGGAACGCGGTCCTCGTCGGTTTCGGCAGGGGCGTCGGCGGCGCGGCGGTGCTCGACAGGCAGCGCGGCCAGCGGCAGTTTCAGTTCAGACAGACGGATCATCGGTGGGGCTCGTGTTCATCAAGCAGCGAAGCACCGATGATACGAAAAGGCGATGGTGTCAGCCGTCGTTGACCGTTTCGGTGACGTTGGTCGCCATTTGTGCGCTGTGCCGGCCTGCGGCCTTGGCCGCGTACAAGGCCCGGTCGGCGGCCACAATCAAGGCGTCCAGGGTGGTGCCATGTTCGGGGTACAGCGCCACACCCGCACTGGCCGAGACATGGCAGGACGTCATCGGGTAGGGCTGCGAGAGCGCGTCCACCATTCGCTGGGCGGTGGCTTGCGCGTGCGCCGGGTCGGTGGCGCAGAGCAGCACCACAAATTCGTCGCCACCCAAACGAGCTGCCGTGTCGCTGGTGCGCACCGCCATTTCAATGCGGCGTCCTGCTTCAACCAGCACCGCATCGCCCACGGTGTGACCTTGGGTGTCGTTGACGGCCTTGAAGTGGTCCAGGTCGATGGCCACTACCGCCAGCGAGTGGCCGTTGCGTTGGCTCAGGGCCAGTTGGTGATGGGCGATTTCAAAGAACATGCCCCGGTTGGCCAATTGGGTCAAGGGGTCGTGTTGCGCGGCGAAAGTGATTTTCTGCATTGCGGCCGCCGCTTGTTGAAGGGCGCTGCCCACCGCCTCGGCTTCGCGGAACTGCACCTGCGGCAGCGTGACCGGCCGGCCTTCGTACAGCGATTGGGCGGCAGCGTTGATGTCGTGTACCGTGGTGAGCACGCGGCGCGCCAGCGCCAGGGCCAGCAACAGGCTCGCGCCCAAGGTCAAAGCAGTGACGGTACCAACCCGCCAAATCAAGGGCTGGATGCTGGCGTTCAGGTTCTGCTCGTGCGTGCCCACCGCGATGGTCCAGCCCCAACGTTCCGAGCGTTTCAGCGCCGCGTAGGTCATGATGCCTTCTTTGGTCGGAAGCCTCAATTGCTGCTCGGAGGGGCCTGTCAGCGCGGCCCGCAAGGCTGGCACCGCCGGTTGACCGACGTAGTTGGCGGCGTCGCGCGACCGGCTGGTGATGGTTCCGTTGCGATCCAGGATGGCGATCAGCCAGCCTTCGGGGAGCCGCTGCTCGGCCAGCAGCGCATTCAGGCGTTGCGGCGCCAAGCCAATGTTCAGGCTGTAGACGACGTGGCCTTGCTTGCGCACTGGCACCCCCATCGCGAGGGCCGGGCGACCCGTCACCGGGCCGATGAACAGGTCGGTCAGTACCGTGCGACCTTCCGTGAACACCTGTGCCAATTGTGGGGGTGTGCCCTGCGTGGGCAGTGGCGTCCCATAAGGCAACAGCGTGTTGAGGATTTGGTGGCCCTGCGGATTGGTCAGGATGTAGTTGTAGACCGAGCCCGCGTCCAGCGCCTCGTTGGCGCGGAGGTGAAAGGCGTTCAGGTCGTCATTCAGCAACTCGGGGGCGGTGGCCAGCACCTTCAGGCCCGACTCGATGGCCGACAGCTCGTTTTCCAGGTGGCTGGCCACTTGCCGTGCCATCAGCAGCGTGATTTGTTCAGCCTGGGCACGGCGCAACTCGAAATTGCTGTACACCAGCCAGGCGTTGATGACCGCTGCCGGCAGCACGCACAGCGCCGCCAGCACCAGCAAGCTGGCTTTGAGCGAGTAGCGGCGTTGCTTTTCGGCGGGTGGTCTGGCGGTGGGGTGGGGCACAGGCATGGGAAGGAAGGCTCGACACCACACCCATCATGGCGGTTTCGCGCTGAGCTGGCAAGCCCTGAAACCCTGTCTCTCCGTGGGATGGACATATCGCGGATAATCACGGTGTGAAGCCTGCCAGACCGCCGCTGGTGTAAGTGCCGAAAGGCCGCACTGGAGGAACGTCCGGACTGCACAGGACAGCGCAGGAGCTAACGGCTCTCCACCGTGAGGTGAGGATCAGAGCAACAGAGACGAGTCCCTGGGGACCAACCGCTTCGGCGGCAGGAGCCTGGGGGGTGAAACGGGCAATCTCTGCGCGCAGCAACACCAAGTAGGCCAGCCACGGGAGCAGGGCAACCTCTCCCGACCTTGTGGTTCCGCAAGGCGAGCTGGCGGGTAGGTGGCACCGAGCCATTGGGGCGACCCATGGCCCAGAGGAATGGCGGTCACGTTGGGGCAACCCGACGCACAGAATCCGGCGTATCGGCAGACTTCACACTTTATTCTCCGCGCGCCCACCGGGGCGCGCGATCCGGGAGCAACCATGCCATCTCTGCGTGCGGGAATGTGTGTGTTGTGTGTGGGGGCCGGCCTCTTAGGCGCTGCCCATGGGGCTGATGCAGCCACCACGACCACCACCGATTGGGTCTGTGAGGTGGCTTACCAGCCTGCACGCCAGGTGTGGCCGCGCGCGGTGCGGCTGACGCACGATGCCCGGCGCCTGCTCGAAGTGGCCATTGACGGCGTGCCCGTTTACCAATTCGCGGTGCTGGACACGCTGATCCTGACCTCGCTCGACAACGAGCGGGTGCAGATCGACGTGGCATCCCGCACCTGGTCGAGCGATTTTCGGGGGCTGGCGCAGGGGCGAGGGCGTTGCGAGGTGGGCGGGCCCTGAGGCTGGCGAATCAGAAGCGTTCGTGCGGCCCCAGAACGCGCCATGCGCCTGCCGCCAGTGTGCCCAGCGCCACCCGGCCCAGCCGCAGTCGGTGCAGGGCGGTCGGCTTGACGCCGGCGCCGGCCAGCCAGTCGGGCAGGCGCTGTGGGGTGTAGGTTTTCACGGCCAGGCGCAGTCGTGTGCGTTCGGCGCTCTGGCTGCCCACGCTCAGTTTCAACAGCGGCGTGCGGGGCCCCCAGGCCATGTCGCCTTTGCGCTGGTCCAGCAGCGCCAGCGTTTCTGGCGCGATGGCGCCGGGCACGTCCAGCATCCATTCGTGTTCCAGCAAAGGCCCGTCTTCGTGCAACACCCGCAGCACGCCGGGGCTTTGGGCGAACACCGCCAAGCCGCTGCTGGCCGCCGGCATGGGGCTGACGCAGCGCAGGTGCTTCAGGTGCCAAGGGCGCAGGGTGTCATTGGGCGGTACCAGGCCGCGCAAAGGCTGGTCGGGGGCCAGCACCACGCCGGCCGGCTTGTGCCACACCAGGGTCACGGGTTGCAGCGCTTCGATCCGGGCGTTGGGAGCGATCCGCACGGTTTCGTCGCGCACGCGGCGCGCGGGGTCATCGGCCACGGCGCCGTCCACCGTCACCCAGCCGCCTTCAATCAGCCGTTCCGCGTCGCTGCGCGAACAGCCATGCAGGGTGGCCACACGTTTGGCCAGGCGTTCGCCTGCGTCCGGCGTCGGCTCAGCCATTGAAGCCTCCCAGGCTTTCGATGCGCTCCACATGCGCCAGCAACGAGCGTTTGGCCACCGGCCACAGGCGTTCGGGCACGTCGTCGTAGGCCAGTGCCAGCCAGTCGTCGTGGCTGCCATGGGGCCGTTGCCGCATGGCAGCGGCGATCTTCGCCTCGCGCTTCAGGCGGTGCTGCTTCAATTGGGCGATGGCCTGCGGGGCATCGCCCAACACGTAGCCGTGCGCGGGCAGGATGAATTCGATGCCGTCGGTGTCGCAGGCCGCCCGCAACCGGTCGAGCGACTGCAGGTAGGCGTCCATGTTGCCGTCCGGTGGGTCGATCACGGTGGTGCTGCCGTTGAGGATGTGGTCGCCGCTGAACAGCAGGCCGTCTTCTTCCAGCACCAGGCACAGGTGGTTGGCGGCGTGGCCGGGGGTGTGCACCACCCGCAGCGTGTGGGGCCCTTGTGGGCCTTGCAGCACCAAGCGTTCACCATCGGCCAGTTCGCGTTCGGGGGTGAACTGGCTGTTGGCGCGGGCGGTGGGCGCACTGGCCAGCCCGAGGATGTCTGGTTGAGGCCGGCCGCCTTGGGCGCACAGCGCTTGCAGACGGGCGGCGCCGGGGGAGTGGTCGGGGTGCGAATGGGTGCAGACGATGTGGCGGATGTCGCCGCCTGCGGCGCGCCACAACCGTTCCAGGTGGGCCTCGTCGGCCGGGCCGGGGTCGATGGCGATGTGACCGGTGCTGGGGTCGCCGACCAGGTAGCTGTTGGTGCCGGGGCCGGTCATGAAGCCGGGGTTGGGCGCGGTCAGGCGCTGCACGTTCTTCAGTAGCGTCACCGGGCGTTGGCTTTGCCAGTCCAGGTGGTGTTCCATTTGTCCGTCGGGGCAGGTCAGCGCCAGCTCGCCAAAGGGCGCTTCGTGCTCCATGTAGCGCACTTCCTGGCCCGCCAGCCAGCCCGCGCGGGGGCAACTGGTCCACAGCGGTTGCTCGTGGGTGGCGCAGGCCGCCAGGATCGCCTCCACAGTGCTGAAGGCACGCAAGCGTTCCAGCGTGCGGATGGTTGGAAAGATGATGTGAAAGTCGCCGTTGGCGTGGCGTTGCAGTGCCTCGGCCGGCGTCACCCAGACCGGTTCGAACTGTTCGTGCTCGTCCGCCACCGGTGTCTGCCCGGGCGGCATCCGCGCCACCAAAAAGGGCACATCGAAGCGCCGGGGCAGGTCGCGGTCGGTGATCCAGTGTGCCAGCATGAACACCGCGTCGGCGGCCAGTCGCAGGCCCAGCTGCTCGCATTGCGCCAGCAGGGGCTGTTGGCGATTCAGTTGATCGATCTGCCGCTGGTCAACCCAGGTGCCATCGGTTTGCCGCGCCAGCAGCACGCCCAGTTCTTCAAAGCTTTCGCGGATCGCGGCCAGGGCGGGCGGCAAGTGATCCTCGTGCTGGCTGGGCCGCCGGTCCACCGAGGGTGGGGTGCTGTGGTCGGCCGGGTCGATGCCGCCGCCCGGAAACACGTACGCCCCCGGTGCAAAACTGGCTTGCAGCGAACGGCGGGTCATCAGCACTTCGGGGCCGTGGCCGCTGTCGCGCAGCAGCAAGACGGTGGCCGCTGGTCGCAACGGGGCCACGTCTCGTGGTGGGTAAGGCCGTTGGCTGGGGCGAACCATGGTTTAGTCTCCTGAAGGGGCTGGGCCTTGAATGGTAATCGTCTGTAAAAGTGGCCGCGCGGGGCTTGGTGGGGCGGCCCCACAGGTTGATAATGAAGCTGGCCCTTGGCGGTCAGTTTCAAGATTCAGGAGGTACCCATGCGTTCACCATTTTTGCTTGCCACCCTGACGGTGGCCGTGTTGGCCACCGGTTGTGCCAACATGACGGAAGAACAGCGCGCTGGCACCGGTCGTGGTGCCATGATCGGTGCGGCGGCCGGTGCGGTGCTGGGCGCCATGACGGATGGCAGTTCGGGTGCGGTGCGCGGTGCGGCCATCGGCGCGGGCGTGGGTGCGGTGGGCGGGCACATCTGGTCCACCCGCATGGAAGAGCAAAAGCGCCAGATGGAGGCCAGCACCCGGGGCACCGGGGTGGAGGTCACCCAGACGGCCGACAACCAGCTCAAGCTCAACATTCCCAGTGACGTGTCGTTCGATTCCGGTCGTGCGGACATCAAACCCAATTTCCGCCCCATCCTCGACACCTTTGCCCAGGGTCTGGTGAAGAACCCGGGCGCGCGCGTCACCATCATCGGTCATACCGACAGCACCGGCACCGACGCGATCAACAACCCGCTGTCGGTCAACCGCGCGGCCAGCGTGCGCGATTACCTCACCGCCCGAGGGGTGCCCGCCGGGGTGATTGCGATCGATGGGCGCGGTGCGCGCGAGCCGATCGCCAGCAACGACACGATGGAGGGCCGCGCCCGCAACCGCCGGGTCGAGATGTTCATGGCCGAGCCCGCGCGCTGACGCCGCTGGCCGATAATGCGCCCATGCAGGTTTCATTCACCAAAATGCAGGGCGCCGGCAACGACTTTGTCGTGCTGGACGAAACGCGTGGCCCGCTCGGACTAACGGCGGCCCAATACCGTTTCCTGGCCGACCGCCATTTTGGCGTCGGTGCCGACCAGATCCTCTCGGTGCGACCAGCCCCGCATCCAGGGGTGGATTTCGAATACGTCATTCACAACGCCGACGGTGGGCAGGTGGAGAACTGCGGCAACGGCGCCCGTTGTTTCGTGCGATACGTGCACGAACGCGGGTTGACTCAGCAGACCACGGTGCGGGTGCAGGTGTCGGGCGGCGAAATGGCGCTGCACCTGGACCCGGACGGCCGCGTCACGGTGGACATGGGGCCGCCCGTGTTCGACCTGCCGCGCATTCCTTTTGACGATCAAGGCCTCACCCCGCAGCCGGTGGGCGATTGGGTGTGCTGGCCGCTGGCCTTGCCGGAGGGCGCAGCGGTGCCGGTGGCGGTGGTCTCCATGGGCAACCCGCACGCAGTGCTGCGCGTGGACGATGTGGATACCGCTCCGGTCGCCACCTGGGGCCCTTGGGTGGAAGGCCATGCCCGCTTCCCGCGCCGGGTGAACGCCGGTTTCCTGCAGGTGCTGGACCGCCGCCATGCCCGGCTGCGGGTGTACGAGCGTGGTTCTGGCGAAACGCTGGCCTGTGGCACCGGTACCTGTGCGGCGGTGGTGGCAGGCATTCGGCTGGGCTGGTTCGACGAGCGGGTCGATGTGGACCTGCGCGGCGGACGCCTCACCATCGAATGGCCCTGGTCGCGCGACGGATTGAGCGCCTCGGTGCGCATGACCGGCCCGGCCCAGACCGTGTTCGAGGGGCGCATTGACGTTCCCGACCTGCCCTGACCCTTGCAACGACCCACCTGATACCAGCGGAGTAACCCCCTTGAACGCCCACGACGCACTGCCCCCGATCACCGAAGACGACATCGCCCAGTTTCTGGTCAACACCCCGGACTTTTTCGAGCGCCACGCGGAATTGCTGGCCAGCGTCCAACTGACCAGCCCGCACGGCCAGCGCGCGGTCAGCCTGCAGGAGCGGCAGGCCGAAATGCTGCGCGAAAAAATCCGGCATCTGGAGTTGAAAGCCGCCGAGATGATCCGCCACGGTCAGGACAACGTGGTGATCGCCCGGCGTCTGCAGCAGTGGACCCGGCGCTTGCTCGCCGTGGTTGAGCCGGCCGATGTGCCGTCAGCGATTGCCCACGGCATTGAAACCGAGTTTCAGGTGCCGCAAGCGGCTCTGAAAGTGTGGGGCGTGGACGCGGTCTGGGCCGACCAACCCTTTGCCCTGGGCGCCAGTGACGACGCCCGTGCTTTTGCCACCTCCCTGGTGCAGCCCTATTGCGGCGCCAACCCGGGGTTGGAAGCCTCGCAGTGGCTGCATGCGCCCGACCAGGCCGCTTCGCTGGCCCTGCTGCCGTTGCGCCCCGGGCCTGCGGAGCCCGCGTTCGGCTTGCTGGTGCTGGCATCGCCCGACCCGCAACGCTTCACCGCCCAGATGGGCACCGATTTCCTGCAGGACATCGCGGCACTGGCTTCGGCCGCGCTGTTGCGCCTGATGCCGCCACGCTGACGCGGGGCCTGCGGCGCTGCCATGGCTGCCACCGACGACGCCTGGGTTGAGCACTACTTGGCCCATGTGCGGGTGGAAAAACGTTTGTCGGCCCGCACCCAGGCGGTGTACACCCTCCATTTGCAAGATTTGTTGCAGCGTTGCCAGGCCCAGGGTCTGACCTTGGTTGAGGTCCGCGACGCCCATGTGCGGCGCTGGTTGGCCCAGTGGCGCGCCCAAGGCCGCGAACCCCGGGGCATGGCCTTGGTGTTGTCGTGCTGGCGTGGGTTGTACGCCTGGCTTGGGCGGCAGGGCGCTATCGGTCACAACCCGGTGCAAGGCGTGCGTCCGCCCAAGGCCGGGCAACCCTTGCCCAAGGCGTTGGGCGTGGAAGACGCGGTGCGCCTGTCCGCCTTCCAGACGCCGATGCCCGCGCAGGCCTCACCGCTGGACGAGGCCTTGGCCGCGCGCGACCGCTGCATGACCGAGTTGCTGTATGGCAGCGGTTTGCGGATTGCCGAGTTGCTGGATTTGGACGTGCGCGCCTCGACGCAGTCGCGCGGCTGGCTGGACTTGCAGGCCGGCGAAGCGCAGGTGTTGGGCAAAGGCAGCAAGTGGCGCACTGTGCCGGTGGGTGGGCCCGCGCAGGATGCCGTTCGGGCCTGGTTGGTGTGGCGCGAATGTTGGCCCGGTCTGCCGGCCGATGAGCCGGCGCTGTTTGTGGGGCGCGGTGGCCGCCGCCTGAGCGCTCAGGCCGCCCGCCTGCGCCTGCGGGCCCGCAGCGTGCAGGCGGGCCTGGCCGTGCCGGTGCACCCCCACATGCTGCGCCACAGTTTCGCGACCCATGTGTTGCAATCCAGCAGCGATTTGCGGGCGGTGCAAGAGCTGCTGGGCCACGCCCAGATCAGCACCACGCAGGTCTACACCCGACTCGATTTTCAGCACCTGACCAAGGTGTACGAGGCGGCCCACCCGCGGGCCACCCAGCGTCCCGCAGCGCCCACCGCCACCGAACCTGCCGCACCCGAAAACACCGACAGCAGGGTTAGCCCTCTGGCTTCAAAAGATTGATACTTCAGAATATTGGTGAATACCAATGTTTGGGTTCTTTTTTCCAGGAGCAATCGAATGTGGAAATGGCTGTGGTTTTTCAAGGCACTGTGTGTGGCGGTGGTGTTCAGCGCCTCTGCCCAGGCGGCGGACAACGTCAAAGTGGTTTACCACATGAGCGAAGGCATCCCGCAGGCGTCGCGGGCGGTGCAAAACATCCGCTACCACCTGGCGGCCGACCCCAGCGCCAAGATCGTGGTGGTCGCACACGGCCTGGGCATCGACTTTTTGCTGGACGGCGCCACCAACCAGATGGACCAGCCGTTTGCCGGCGCCATCGGGGAGCTGGCCGCGCGGGGCGTGGAATTCCGGGTCTGCAACAACACGCTGGAAGTGCGCAAGATCAGCCCGGACAAGGTGGCCATGGAAGCCAAGGTGGTGCCGTCGGGCGTGGCCGAGGTGGCCAAACTGCAGGCCAAAGAAGGTTTTGTCTACCTGAGGCCCTGATGGGCTTGACACCCGGACTACACTGTGATGCAAGGGCCCCGCTGTGGGCCGCGTTCTGTTTTTTCCAGCTGCATCATGGCCCTCATTCCCGCCACCATCCTCACCGGCTTCTTGGGAGCCGGTAAAACCACCCTGCTCAAGCGTGTGCTGTCCGAAGCGCACGGCCAGAAGATCGCCGTCATCGAAAACGAGTTCGGCGAAGAGAACATCGACAACGACATCCTGGTGGCCGACACCGAGGAGCAGATCATTCAGATGAGCAACGGCTGCGTCTGCTG
>CAZSZN010000067.1:0-13836 GCA_964610405.1 uncultured Macromonas sp.
TTCCTGCCCGGCACCGAGGAAGAGAAGATGGGCCCCTGGATGGGCGCCCTGGACGACAACCTGGAGTTCCTGGCCAAAGGCGATGGTGGCAACGCCGGGGAATGGGGCCGCGCGGCCACCAACGAACTGATCCGCAGCCGCATCAAGGTCAAGAGCATGAACTTCATGCGCGGGCGCACCTTCATGAACAAGTACGTCATCATTGACGAGGCGCAGAACCTGACGCCCAAACAGATGAAGACGCTGATCACCCGCGCCGGGCCGGGCACCAAGATCATCTGCATGGGCAACCTGGCGCAGATCGATACCCCCTACCTGACCGAGGGCTCCAGCGGCCTGACCTATGCGGTGGACCGCTTCAAGGGCTGGCCGCACGGCGGACACATCACCCTGGCGCGCGGCGAACGTTCGCGCCTGGCCGATTTCGCCAGCGACGTGCTGTAAAGCGCCTTCCGTAGAAGCAAAAAACCCGGGCAATGCCCGGGTTTTTTGTGATTGGCGAGCAATGCTGTGCGTTAAAAATCGTCGGAATATCCAGCCAGGCTCTCGAAACGGGTCAGCATGTTCATGAAGGCCAGCTTGACGGTGCCCGTGGGCCCGTTGCGCTGCTTGCCGATGATGATCTCAGCCACACCGGGCTCCTTGCACGCGTCCTTGGTGTAGTACTCGTCGCGGTAAATGAACATGATGATGTCGGCATCCTGCTCAATCGCGCCCGATTCGCGCAGGTCAGACATCATGGGGCGCTTGTCGGTGCGCTGTTCCACCGAGCGGTTGAGCTGCGACAGGGCAATCACCGGGCATTGCAGTTCCTTGGCCAGCATTTTCAGACCCCGGGAGATTTCGCCCAGCTCGGTGGCGCGGTTGTCTCCGCCGTCCGAACTGGAGCCACTCATGAGCTGCAAGTAGTCCACCACGATCAAGCCCAGCTTGCCACACTGGCGCGCCAGACGGCGGGCGTTGGCGCGCAACTCGCCGGGGGTCAACCCGGGCGTCTCGTCGATGTGCAATGAAACGGTGCGCAGTCGTTCGATCGCTTCGGTCAGGCGCGGCCACTCGTCGTCGGTCAGCTTGCCGGTGCGCAAATGGCCCTGGTTGATGCGCCCGATCGAGCCAACGATACGCACCGCCAACTGTGCAGCGCCCATTTCCATTGAGAACACCGCGACGGGCAAACCTTCGTTCAGCGCCACATGCTCGGCGATGTTGATCGCGAAGGCCGTCTTGCCCATACTGGGGCGTGCCGCCAGCACGACGAGATCGCCCGCCTGCAGACCCGAGGTCATCCGGTCCAGGTCGATAAATCCAGTGGGCACCCCCGTGACGTCCATCGGGTTGTCTGCCATGTCCTGCACGCGGTCCAGCAGGTCCACCACCAGGGTGTCCATGGACTGGAAGCCCTGCTTCATCCGCGAGCCTTCCTCGCCGATGTTGAAGATTTTTTGCTCCGCCTCGTCCAGGATGTTGGCGACCGGTTTGCCCTTGGGGTTGAACGCCTGGGTGGCGATGTCGTCGCTGGCAGAAATCAACTTGCGCAGAATGGCTCGCTCGCGCACGATTTCTGCGTAACGGCGGATGTTGGCAGCGCTGGGCACGTACTGGGCCAGCGAGTTCAGGTACGCCAGCCCCCCCACCGCCTCGGCCTTGCCCTGGCTCTGCAACTGCTCGAACACGGTGATCACGTCTGCCGGTTTGCTGGCGTTGATCAACGCGGCAATGGCACCGTACACCAACTGGTGTTCGGCACGGTAATAATCGCCTTCGCTGACCAGGTCGCCCACCCGGTCCCAGGCACCGTTGTCCAGCAACAGCCCGCCAAGCACACTGGATTCGGCCTCGACCGAATGGGGCGGGACACGCAACAAAGCGACCTGGCGGTCCTCGCCGTAAGAGGTCATCGGGGCATCCAGATCATCCAGGGGGAAAATGTCTGACATGGCGTATTCCTTGAGCCGAATTATTATGCAGGCAGCGCCCGGCAGAAAAATCAAAAGCCCTTGCAGGCGGGGCTTGCAAGGACTTCAATTTTGGTAGGCGCGATTGGACTCAACCCGACAGACGGGCGGACTGTAAAAACTTTGCGAAAGCTTCTTTGATTTTACCTATCTTCAGCAAGTCTCTCAGGCATGCATCGCCTGCTGGGCCGCTTTGGCCAGAAACCCCGAGCGAGTCATGTGGTTCGCACTGGCATAAGCGTCAATCTGCTGCACCAAGTTCGACGGCAAGCTGATGTTCAAGCGTATCGGCTTGGTTTCGATGCGGCTAAGGTCAATATCCACCAGCATCCAGACACCACCCTGGTAGTCCGGGCGGGTCGCCAGTTCCTCTAAAGGCGTCGGGGCCGGAACTGCCTCCGGTTCGCCGTGGAAATGCGCCTCCACCGCCTCCTGGATGGCTGCCGGCAGTTCGCTCCATTCGTCCGCCGCAGAAAAGCAGCCGGGAAAGTCCGGGAACACAACGCCGTGGGCCTCTTTATCGTTGCCCACATGCACATAAACGGGGTACAGCATGGCTACTCCTTCAACAAGGCCCTCACAGGCCGGCTTGCTTCATGATGCTGCGCACGGTCGGCAGCGGCAAATCCTTCTTCGGGTGCGGCACCGTCACCTTTCCTGGCTTGGTGGCGTGTTTGAACTGGTGGTGCGAGCCCACAACGTGCACCAAAAACCACCCATCCGCCTTGAGTTGTTTGATTATTTCGGCGCTTTTCATGCCGAGATTTTACACACAAATACACAATCAACCTGCATTTACTCAAGTCCTCAGTACAGACTGCAATAGAGCGGTCACCCCGCAGGCCCCCGCGGCGCTGGCCATCATGCGACCGCTCAAGTCCATGCTGCTGGTGGAGCGTGACGGCAACGACGAACGCGGCCAGCGCGACGCGGCCCGCCCTCAAGCGGCTGGGCATCCGGTGGCGCTCGGCGTACAACACCCGTCACACCTTCGCCACCGTAGCCCTGATGGCGAGCTTGCCCCCGCCTACATCGCCAGCATCCTCGGGTACACCGTGGCGGTGCTGCTATCCCGCTATGCCCTCTGGACTCCCGAAGGCACGGGACCAGCCCACGCGAACTCCTGGCACGCGCCATAGGCGAACCCCAGGTCGAATTCGTCCCAAATTCATCCCAAGACTGGGCGGCCTAGAAGCGAAAAACCCCGACTTTCATAGGAAAGTCGGGGTTTCGGGATTGGTAGGCGCGATTGGACTCGAACCAACGACCCCCACCATGTCAAGGTGGTGCTCTAACCAGCTGAGCTACGCGCCTGGGTCGGTAACAAGACTTAGATTGTAGCAGGAAAAAAGTGCTTTTGTCACCGCCTGCGCACCACCTGCACGCCCGACACGTCGGACACGGCGGACATGACCTTGGCGACCCGGGTGGCATCGGTCACCTCCACAGTGAAGGTCATCCACGCGACGCCCTTGACCGACTGGGTCTGCACCCCAATGACGTTGATTTTTTCGCGCGCGAACGCGTCGGAAATGTCCCGCAGCAGGCCTTGGCGGTCCACCGCCTCGACCGCCACGTCCACCGGGTAGAAGGCGGGCTCGGTGCCTTTGCCCTTGGAGCCACTCCATTGCACGTCAATCACCCGCCCTGGCTGTTTGGCCGACAGGTTGGCAAAGTCCGGGCAATCGGCGCGGTGAATGCTGACGCCCTTGCCCCGCGTCACGAAGCCACAGATGTCGTCGGGCGGCGCCGGTTTGCAACACCGGGCCAATTGGGTCAACAGCGAATCCACGCCCACCACCAGCACGCTGCCCTGGGGCGCTTTTTCGTCACTGCGCGCCTTGCGCAGCACCACCTCGTCGGGCGTGGGCTTGGGCTCCGGAGGGCTGAGCTGCTGCTCCACCGCGCGCAAGGTGATTTCTTCCTTGCCCAATGCCTCGAACAAGGCCTGCGGCGTTGCATAGCCCAGGGCCGTCGCCAGCTCGTCAAGATTGATGGCGGTTTTGCCTTCGCGTTGCAACAGCTTGTCCAACGCCTCGCGGCCACGGGCAGCGTTGTCCTCGGCGGCCAGCGCGTTGAACCAGGCGCGCACCTTGCTCTTGGCACGGTGGCTGACGAGATAGCCTTGCTCCGGATTGAGCCAGTCGCGCGAGGGCCCACCTTCCTTGGCGGCCACGATTTCCACCGTCTGGCCGTTCTCCAGGCGGGTGTTCAGGGGCACCATGGCGCCGTCGATGCGGGCGCCACGGCAGCGGTGGCCCAGATCGGTGTGCACGGTGTACGCAAAATCCACCGGCGTGGCGCCTTGCGGCAGCTCGACAATGGCCGCGTTCGGCGTCAGCACGTAAATGCAGTCGTCAAACAACTCGTTGGCGGCACCGCTCAAGTCGCGCTGCCAGGCCAGCAACTGGCGCAACACCGCGATCTTGGCGTCGTAGTCGGAGCTGGCGGTCACACCCGCGTAGCCTTTGGCGCCAGCCTCTTTGTAGGCCCAGTGCGCAGCCACACCATGCTCGGCGTGGTCGTGCATGGCCCGGGTGCGGATCTGGATTTCAAACGCCCGGTCCTGCCCGTCGCGCACCACCGTGTGCAAGGACTGGTAGCCGTTGGGCTTGGGCTTGGCGATGTAGTCGTCAAACTCTTCGGGCACCGGGCTGAAATGCGCGTGCACATAGGCCAGCACACGGTAGCAGTCGTCGATTTCGGGCACCACCACGCGCAAGGCCCGGATGTCGAACACCTGGTCAAAGTCGAGCGACTTGCCCCGCATCTTTTTGACGATGCTGAAAATGTGCTTGGGCCGACCTTGCACCTCGGCTTCGATGCCCTGGGCGCGCAAGTCCGCCTCCAGCGACAGCCGCACCTGCTCGACATGGCTTTCGCGCTCCACCCGTTTCTCGTCCAGGAGGCGCGCAATCTGTTTGTAGGTGTCGGGCTCCAGGAAGCGGAAGGACAAATCCTCCATTTCCCACTTGATCTGCCAAATGCCCAAGCGGTTGGCGAGCGGGGCAAAAATGTGCAGGGATTCGTGGGCCAGATCGCGATCGGGCAGGGTTTTGGCGGCTGCGTGGTAGCGCAAGGTCTGCAAGCGCGAGGCAAGGCGCAGCATCACCACCCGCAGATCGCGCGAGAACGCCAGCAACATCTTGCGGATGTTCTCGGTCTGGCTGGCGTCCAGTTCGGACACGGGCGCCTTGCTGCTGGGCGCAGCGCCGCCCTGCCCTTGCTGCGCCAGCCGTTGCGCCCTGACCTGGGCCGCCTTCAGCCTGGCTTGGCGTTGCAACTGCACCAGCTTGGTGGTTTCCATGGCCACATCGGCAAAATCGGTGCCAAAGGCTTTGGCGATCACCTCGCGCGGGCGGTTCAGGTGCTGGCAGGCGTACACCAGGTACACCGTGGCCTGCATGTCAGGCGTGCCGCCGATGTGACGCAGGATGTTGACCACCGCATCGGCGTGGGCCAGCGTGTTTTCGCCGCTGTCCAGCGATTCGGCCGCCAGCAAAGGCTCGGCAAAGGCGCGGGCGCGCGACAGCGACAAACCCGAGGTATCGGGGGGATGCTCGCCCGCCAGCGCCGCCGCGATGGCGGTGTGCGGGAGTTCAAGGGTAGATTCGGACAGCAAGGGATCTCTCATCATGGCGCGAGCAGAAACCCCGTCACGGCAGCCACCTGTTCGGGTGCCACCAATGTGGGGGCGTGGCCAACGCCGGCAAACTCCACCCATTGGGCTCGGGGCCCACGGAGCGTCATTTGGTGGGCGGTTTCGGCCGCCAGCAAATCGGAATGGCTGCCGCGAAGCAGCAAGGTCCGTGCCGTGATCGCATCGTACATTTGCCACAGCAAAGCTTGGCCTTCGGCCGCCGCGCGCTGGGTTTGCTCGGTGTGCTGCGGGGCGAGCAAGGCTTTGAAAGGCACACCAATGCTGGGGTCGTAGTGCAAAGCCCATCCGCCTTCCACCGGCCGCAGCATCGGGCGGGTCAGGGCCAACCATTGTTCGGGCGTGTGGGGGCCGAAACCGGTGGAAATGGCCCACAAGGCGTCTGCCGCGGCTTGTTCAGACGGGTATACCGGCTGCACGCCCACGTAATCGGCAATGCGCCGCAACGCCTGCGGCTCGATCACCGGACCCACGTCGTTCAGCACCAGGCGGCGCAAACCCACCGCCGGCTGAGCGGCCAGGGCCATGCCAATCAAACCGCCCATGCTGGTGCCCACCCAGTCGATGTTGAGGGCGTAGGGCTCGGCCAAACCGGTGGCAGCGGCATGGCGCTGACGCAGGTGCGCGAGCAGCACGGCCAGATCGGTGGCATAGGTGGGCACCTGGTAAGCCATGGGGTCGGCCAACCAGTCGCTGTGGCCGCGCCCTGCCACGTCCACGCACACCACGCACGCGCGGTGGGCCAGCGCGCGGGCCAGCACGTCAAAGTCGCGGGCCTGGCGGGTGAGCCCGTGCACGCAAACCACCACATGGGGCGGGCAGGCCACGCCGGTGGCATTCCACTCCCACCAGGCCAGGCGCCGCTCGGCGCTGTGTGCGGCTTTGGGGCCGGGCACATCCAGGTGGTGCAAAACGGGTTCCATGGTTATCTCCCGAGGGCTGGCGACCGCAGCCACCCCCTCACATCCGTGATAATGACCGGGACTCACATCCGGCTCAAGCCCCTTGTGGCGGCTGGCCGACGACGCCCCGATGGCTCTGATCGTAATGGAAATGGAGAACGTTTCATGCTGACCAACAAGACCGCCCTTGTCACCGGCTCCACCAGTGGCATCGGCCTGGGCATAGCCAAGGCACTGGCCCGTCAGGGGGCCAACATCATGCTCAACGGTTTTGGCGATGTGGAGGCGGCCCGGGCCGAGGTGGCCGCACTGGGCGTGCGCGTGGCCTACCACGGTGCCGACATGAGCCGCCCCGCCGAGATTGAGGCCATGATGCAAGCTGCCGCGAGCGAATTCGGGCGGGTGGACATTCTGGTGAACAACGCGGGCATTCAGCACGTGGCGAGCGTGGAAGACTTTCCGGTGGACCGGTGGGACGCGGTGATTGCGATCAACCTGAGCAGCGCGTTCCACACCAGCCGGCTGGCGCTGCCGGCGATGAAGGCAGCCAACTGGGGCCGCATCATCAATGTGGCTTCGGTGCATGGGCTGGTGGGTTCGGCGCAAAAGTCGGCTTACGTGGCGGCCAAACACGGCATCGTGGGCCTGACCAAGGTGACCGCGCTGGAAAATGCCACCACCGGTGTCACCTGCAACGCCATTTGCCCCGGCTGGGTGCTGACGCCGCTGGTGCAAAAACAGGTGGACGCCAAAGCGGCGACGCTGGGCCTGACCAACGAAGAAGCAACCAAACTGCTGCTGGGCGAAAAAGAGCCGTCGATGCAGTTCACCACCCCCGAGGAACTGGGCGAGCTGGCGGTGTTTTTCTGCTCGCCAGCGGCCAACAACGTGCGCGGCGTGGCTTGGAACATGGACGGTGGCTGGACCGCCCAGTGACCCCACTGGACACGGTGGGCGTCATTTCATCTGCACGCTGCCCGACACGGTGACCTGAACCAGGCTCTTGCCAGGTTCGGTGGGCACTGGCGCTGCTGACATCGCGGCGCTCATTTCAGCCGCCACCATCAGCCGCGGCCGGGCCGTCGGTGGCAAGCCGGCTTCGCCGATGGACACTTCGCGCACGCTGTAGCCTTTGAAGCCGAAGTCCTGCGCGACCTGCTGCGCCTGGGTTTTGAAGCGTGCGATGGCCTGTTGGCGCACCTCGGCTTCAACCCGCTGACTGGCATCGCGGCTGACCGAAAAGTACATCTGTGACACGACCATACCTGGGGTGTCGCCAGCGAGTGCGGCCACCTTGGCCACATCGCACCCCTGCAGCAACAGCTCAGCACTGCCCTGCCAACCGACGATCTGTCCCTCGCGCCCATGCCGGGGTTGCACCATGAAGGCGCCGGTGCTGATGTCCAGACCCGGACCGGCCTTGCTGCGCGCGTGGTTCAAAGCGCGGTCCAGCACCGATTTCAACTGGTTTTGGACCGTGCCCGCGTCGGTTGCTTGGTGGCGCACCACCAACACGGCGGTCAACCAGTCCTGCACCACTTCCTGCTGCGCCGTGGCACTCAGTTGAACCACATTTTCGGGGGCAGGCATCGTTTGCGCCTGCACACTGCCCGCTGCTGCCAGCAGCGCCCATGGCAAAGCCCAACGGGCCGCACGCTGGCTGGATGACATCGTCTGAGGGGTGGATTTGGCTGCGTGCATGGCGTCTTTCGAGCAGTGGGATAGACGCCCAGTGTGCCAGCTTGCCGATGCAAAACCACGCCCTCGCCCCGCATTCGCTTGCAGTTTTGGGCAACATCTGTAACAGGCCGTCACCGGAGTGACCACGCCTGTGGTTTGGGCGCTTGCGCACGCCCGAGCCAATGCCACAATGTGCGGATTATTTCGCCGGGAGAATGAACATGCCCACGTCCAGCCCACGCCCCGACCGCATTGCGGTGGTCGATGACGATGCCCGCATCCGTGAACTGTTGAACCGCTACCTCACACAGGAGGGGTTTGATGTGTGGGTGGCCGAGGACGGCCGCGCACTGAACCGCCTGCTGACGCGCGACACGGTGGACCTGATCGTGCTGGACCTGATGATGCCCGGCGAGGACGGGCTGAGCATCTGCCGCCGGCTGCGGGCGCAGAACGACAAAACGCCCATCATCATGCTGACCGCCAAGAGCGAGGATGTGGACCGCATCGTGGGCCTGGAAGTGGGGGCGGACGACTACCTGGGCAAACCCTTCAACCCGCGCGAGTTGCTGGCCCGGATTCACGCGGTGCTGCGGCGCCGTCCACCGGCTGAAATGCCTGGCGCACCTTCGCTGGAAGCCGAGGTGGTGCGCTTCGGCCCGTTCGAGCTGGACCTGGGCCAACGCACGCTGAAACGCGAGGGGACGGACGTGGGGCTCACCACCGGTGAGTTCGCGATGCTGAAGGCTTTGGTGCGCCACCCCAGACAGCCCCTGTCGCGCGACAAGCTGGCGCAACTGGCGCGGGGCCGCGAATTTGAGCCGTTCGACCGCAGCCTGGATGTGCAGGTATCCCGCCTGCGCAAGCTGATCGAGGCCGACCCCTCGTCGCCGCGGTACCTGCAAACCGTCTGGGGGATTGGTTACGTCTTCGTGCCGGACGATGGCGAGGCCTGAACACCACGTCCACGCGCCGCCTCGGCCCCGGGGCAGCATCAGCCTGTTCTGGCGCACGTTTTTGCTGCTGGCCTTGCTGTTGCTGGGTACCATCGTCGCGTGGTTTCAGACCTTCCGCACGCTGGAAGAAGAGCCCCGCGCTTTGCAAAGCGCCCGCCAACTGGCAACCTTGGTCAACCTGACGAGGGCCGCCTTGGTGCACGCCGATGCGATTGCGCGGGTGTCCCTCGTCAAAACGCTGGTGGACGAGGAAAACGTGCGCATTGCGGTGCGCGAACCCACCGACACCCATCAACCCTACAACCAGAACCCGCTGGACCAGCGCGTCAGCCAGGTGCTGGCCGAGCGTTTGGGCCAAAACACCATCGTGGCGCGCGAAGTGAACGGGTTTGCCGGTCTGTGGATCGGGTTTGACATTGGCGAGGAAACCTACTGGCTGCTGGTGGACCCCGAGCGCATCGACGTGATTGGGGGTGTGACCTGGCTGGTGTGGCTGTCCATCGCGGCGAGCTTGTCGCTGCTGGGCGCGTTGGCCATCACCCGCCTGATCAACCACCCGCTGAAGCGGCTGTCGGTGGCGGCCGCGCGGATTCGGGAAGGGGAGTTTCAGAGCAGCCAGCTCGACGAATCCGTACCCACCAACGAAATTCGGGAAGTGAACGTGGGCTTCAACCGGATGGCGGAGAAGCTGGCCCAGGCCGAGGCCGACCGCACCCTGATGCTGGCGGGCATTTCGCACGACGTGCGCACGCCCCTGGCGCGACTGCGGCTGGAAACCGAGATGAGCGTGGCCGACGCCGCCACGCGGGAGCTGATGGCCGCAGACATCGAACAAATCGATGCCATCGTGGACAAGTTCATGGATTACGCGCGCGCTGGACGCGCCCAACCAACCCCCGTGAATCTGAACGAGGTGGTGCAGAATGCGCTGCAACCCTGGCTGGCGCGTGCGGACATGGCGCTGGACGTATCGGTGCCGGAGTCGCTCCTGGCCCTGGGCGAACCGGTCGAGCTGGTACGAGTGGTCGGCAACTTGCTGGAAAACGCATCGCGCTATGGCCGCAGCGCCGACGGCGTGGCCCGTGTGACCGTGACAGCCCACAGCGAGGGCGACAAGGCGGTGTTGTGGCTGCGCGACCAGGGAGCGGGTGTGTCCAAAGAGGTGCTGAGCCACTTGACCGAGCCGTTTTACCGCGCCGACACCGCCCGTACCTCTGCCGCAGGTGCGGGCCTGGGACTCGCCATCGTGCAAAAAACCCTGGTGCGGATGGGCGGCCAACTGGCACTGAGCCTCCAGCCCGAAGGGGGGCTGCAAGTGCAAATCAGCCTGCGGCGAGTGGCCTGACATGCCCCAGGCGGAACCGCCTCAAACGCGGTAGATCAAAACCGCCGCGCGGGCTTCCATGCTCAAACCTTCGCCCACCGGACCCAGTTTTTCGGCGGTTTTGGCCTTGACGTTGACCTGATCCACCGACAGACCCAACACCTCGGCGATGCGCTGGCGCATGGCCGGCTTGTGCTCGGCCAGCCGGGGCGCCTGCGCAATCACGGTGCAATCCACGTTGGCCACCTGGTAGCCCAGGGCCCGCACACCGCGCGCGGCCTCGGCCAGCAAAATGGCGGAATCCGCGCCTTTGAATCGAGGATCGGTGTCCGGAAACCAGGTGCCAATGTCGCCCTGCCCGGCCGCGCCCAGCAAGGCATCGGTGATGGCGTGGAGCAAGGCATCGGCGTCGGAGTGCCCCAGCAAGCCGCTGTGGTGGGGCACGTTCACACCGCCCAGCCACAAGGGGCGTCCCGGGACCAGCGCGTGCACATCCCAGCCTTCGCCCACGCGCCAAGGCGGCAATTGGTTCAAACGGTCTTCGCTCATTCGGTGTCCTCACGGTGTTGGGCGGTGCGGCGGCTGTGCAGCAAGGCCTCGGCCAACGCAAAGTCCTCGGGGTAGGTGACCTTGAAATTCTGCACACTGCCGCGCACCAGCCGGGGGGCCAACCCACTTCGCTCCATGGCACTGGCCTCGTCGGTGATGCCTGCAAAACCATCGGCACGTTGGGCCTCCAGCGCTGCCCACAAGGCGGAAAGGCGGAACATTTGCGGCGTCTGGGCCTGCCAGACATCGGCTCGATCAACGGTTTGCTGAACCTGACCATGGGCATCGGCTTTTTTCAGGGTGTCGGGCACAGGCACTGCCAACAGGCCCCCCACCGGGTCGTCGATGCAGGCGTGGATCAACGCTTGCACCTCGGCCGGGCGCAGCAAGCAGCGGGCAGCATCATGCACCAGCACCCAGTCTTGCGGCCGGGCGCCTGTGCCTTGCAAGGCCTGCAGCCCGTTGAACACACTGTGCGCCCGCGTGGCGCCACCCACATGCCACACCCGCACCCGCGCCTCGGGGCTGGCGTACACCGTGTCATCGGGCGCCACCACCACGCCCACCCCGGCCAAGGCCGGGACGCCGAGCAGCGCATTCACTGTGTGGTCGATCAGCCGCGCACCGGCCACGCGCTGGTACTGTTTGGGCTGCGCAGTACCGGCCCGGCTGCCGCTGCCGGCACACGGAATCAGCGCGTAGCAGCGAACGGGCGCATCGGCCGTGTCGGGAAATGGAGGGGCGTTGGTGACCATGGTGTGCGCTGATTCTAAAATCGCCCACAACGTCACCCCGCCTGTTGCGGGGTATTTGTTTTTGTTGCGCTGCCCCAACTGCGATGGAACTGCCCAAACTCACCCCTGGAAAACGCTACGCCTTGCCGCAACCGCTGGGGTCGGCCGACGCGCTGTTGCTGGCCCAACTGGGTTTGCGGGAAAAGGCGGCAGGCCGCCCGGTGGCCATCATCACCACCGACGCCAGCGACGCTCAGCGTCTGCTGGACGAGTTGCCCTTCTTCGCGCCGGGTCTGCGCTGCGCCCTCTTCCCCGACTGGGAAACCCTCCCCTACGACAACTTTTCGCCGCACCAGGATTTGATTTCGGAGCGGCTGGCCACGCTGTGGCGCATCCAGCAGCGCAAGGCCGACGACGGCGCCGACGTGGTCATCGTGCCCGCCACCACAGCTTTGTACAGGCTGGCGCCGCCCTCGTTTCTGGCGGGCTACACCTTTGAATTCAAGATCAAGCAGAAGCTGGACGAAGCCAAGCTGAAAGCGCAACTCACGCTGGCCGGCTACCAGCACGTGACGCAGGTGGTCAGCCCCGGCGAGTACGCGGTGCGCGGCGGCCTGATCGATCTCTTTCCGATGGGCTCGTTGGTGCCCTACCGGGTGGACCTGTTCGACGATGAGATCGACAGCATCCGCACCTTCGATCCCGACAGCCAGCGCAGCCTCTACCCGGTGCCCGAGGTGCGTCTGTTGCCGGGGCGCGAATTCCCGATGGACGAGGCAGCGCGCGCCAAATTCCGTGCCCGCTGGCGCGAACTGCTGGACGGCGACCCAACCAAGAGCCGCATCTACAAGGACATGGGCAACGGCGTGGCCACCGCCGGGATCGAGTACTACCTGCCCCTGTTCTTTGAGCAGACCGCCACCGTGTTCGACTACCTGGGTGACGACGCCACCCTGGTGCTGCACGGCGACCTGGAACCCGCCTTCCAGCGCTTCTGGCAGGACACGCGCGAGCGTTACCGCCTGGTGCAAGGCGACCCGGACCGCCCGGCGTTGCCGCCCGACACGCTGTTCCTGGACGCCGAAGCCTTTTACGCCGCCGCCAAGCCGCACATGCAACTGGCCCTGCGCGCCGAACAGCAGGACGTGGAGCACAGCGCCTGGGTGCAGCGCCTGCCCGACCTGGGCGCGCAACGTGGCGCCGACGACCCGCTGGCCAAACTGCAGGCCCACATCCGCGCCAGCGCCGACCGCGTGCTGTTGCTGGCCGAAAGCGATGGCCGCCGCGAGAGCCTGCTGGACTTCCTGCGCGCCAGCGGCCTGAACCCGCCCGCGTTCGACTCGCTGGCCGAATTCCAGGCCAGCGACGAAAAAACAGGTATCGCCACCGCCGCGCTGGCCAGTGGCTTTGCCTGGGTGGAAGGCGGCATCCACTTCGTCACCGAAACCGAGCTGTTTGCCGCGGGCCCCACCACACGTCGACGCAAGAAGCAGGAACAGGTCAGCGACGTTGACGCGCTGATCAAGGACCTGAGCGAGCTGAACGTCGGCGACCCGGTGGTGCACAGCGCCCACGGCATCGGCCGCTACCGGGGCCTGATCCACATGGACCTGGGCGAGAAGAACCCGGACGGCTCACCCGCGCTGCAGGAGTTTTTACACCTGGAGTACGCGCAGGACGCGGTGCTCTACGTGCCGGTGAGCCAGTTGCAGCTCGTCAGCCGCTACACCGGCGTGAGCGCCGACGAGGCACCGCTGCACCGCCTGGGCTCGGGCCAGTGGGAAAAGGCCAAGCGCAAGGCCGCCGAGCAGGTGCGTGACGCCGCCGCTGAGCTGCTCAACATCTACGCCCGCCGCGCGGCGCGCGAGGGCTACGCCTTCCGTTACAGCCCACACGACTACGAAACCTTCGCCAACGACTTCGGCTTCGAGGAAACCGCCGACCAGAAGGCCGCCATCCACGCCGTCATCCAAGACATGATCAGCCCACGCCCGATGGACCGGCTGGTGTGCGGCGACGTGGGCTTTGGCAAGACCGAAGTGGCCCTGCGCGCCGCCTTCGTGGCGGTCACGGGTGGC
>CAZSZN010000068.1:0-13795 GCA_964610405.1 uncultured Macromonas sp.
GAGCACAGGTTTTGATGTCCAGCAACCCCTGCTCGATCTCGGGCACCTCCTGGCGGAACAGCTCGATCATGAACTCGGGCGCCGAGCGGGACAGCAGAATGGGCGCGCCACGCAGCGTCAGGTCCACTTCCATGATCATGGCGCGCACACGGTCGCCGGAGCGGAAGTTTTCCTTCGGAATCATCTCGCCACGCTTGAGGCGACCTTCGACCCGGCCGCTTTCCACGATCACATCGCCTTTATCCAGGCGCTTGACGGTACCGACAAAAATCTTGTCGCCACGGCTCATGAAATCGTTCAGCAGCATTTCGCGCTCCGCATCGCGGATGCGCTGCAGGATCACCTGCTTGGCCGCCATCGCACCAATGCGGCCGATCGGCACCGATTCGATCTGCTTCTCGATGAAATCGCCCACCTGAATGCTCGGGTGATCTTCCACCGCGTCGGAGTACATCTCTTCGGCGTCGGGGTTTTGCAGACCAGCCTCGTCGGGCACCACCAGCCAGCGGCGGAAGGTTTCGTAAGCGCCGGAGTCCGGGTCGATGGCGACACGGATGTCCACCTCGCCCTTGTGCAGCTTCTTGGTGGCCGAGGCCAGTGCGGACTCCACAGCGCCCAGCACCACGTCGCGCTCCACGTTCTTCTCGCGCGAGATCGCATCGATCAACATCAACATTTCGCGGTTCATATCACTCGCCTGCCTTTCCCATCTGCTGCTTGAATGTCATTCCTGTGTCGGTTCGGTGTCTGCGGGCTTGCCTGCGCCGCGGCCCTTGAAATTCACGATCGGCGCCAGCCGTGCTTCGCGAACCTCGTCGAGCGTGAACCCCAATGCCTGCATGACCGCCGGCTTGGCCTTTTTGCTGATCCGTTGCCCCGGCTTGCGCGGCGGCTCATCGGACCAGACGATCTGCCAAGTGGTACCGTCTTCCGATCGCTCCAGCGTGCCGCGAAACTTTTTGCGGTTGGCGGCCATGCCCGGCCCAGCGGCCTCCCCAATCGGGGCCTTGAGCGTGATGTCCACCACCTCGCCGGTAAAGCGCAGAAAATCCTGCTCGTTGCGCAACGGCCGGTCAATGCCCGGCGAGCCCACTTCAAGCCGCTTGTAATCCACGTTCTCCACCTCCAGCAGGTACTGGAGCTGGCGCGTCACGGTCTCGCAGTCTTCCACGGTGATGAGCTGCTCCTGCGCCGCCTCGGGCGACCAGGGCAAATCGATCGTCACGCGCAGCAATCCACCGGGCGACCGTTCAAGGTCGACCAGATCAAAACCGAGACCGGTTACCGTCTGTTCAAGCGTCTGCTGCCAAGTCATGCAAGGGGTGTGCTTCTAGGAGCGACCAAAAAAAATGGGCCGGTAAGAACCCGCCCATTTGGTCGTGAAGCTGGTATTCTAGCACTGACAGCCAACGCACGCAGCAGTTTTCGTGCCCGATATCGCCATTCTGGAGGTTTTCCAATTGATCGACGTCTATTCCTGGCCCACCCCCAACGGCCACAAGGTCCACATCATGCTCGAAGAATGCGGGCAGCGGCAGGGACGGGACTGGCAAGTGCACCCGATGAACATTGGCTCGGGCGATCAATTCAAACCCGAATTTCTGCAGATCAGCCCGAACAACAAAATTCCGGCCCTGGTGGACAGCAATGGCCCGGACGGTGAACCGATCGCCCTGTTTGAATCGGGCGCCATTCTGTTGTACCTGGCCAGCAAGTTCGGCAAGCTGCTGCCCAAGACCGATCGGCAAAAGTTCGAGGTGCTGCAGTGGCTGATGTTCCAGATGGGAGGCGTGGGCCCGATGCTGGGACAAGCTCACCATTTCCGGATTTACGCCCCCGAGAAGATCGACTACGCGGTTCAGCGTTACACCAACGAAGCCAAGCGCCTGTACGGCGTGATGGACAAACGGCTGCAGACATCCGCCTACCTGGGCGGGCGCACCTACAGCATTGCCGACATCGCCGTCTTCCCCTGGTTGCGCAGCTGGCAAAACCAGGGCATAGACTGGGCCGACTACCCGGCACTCAAAGCCTGGTTTGACCGGATTGGCGAGCGGCCCGCCGTCCAGCGGGGTGTGCAAGTGCTGGCCGACGCCCGCAAACCCCTGACGGACGCACAATCCCGGCAAACCTTGTTTGGTGCCACGCAATACGCCAAAAGATAAATTGCGGCGCGCCGATTTCGCGCTGGACTGCGGCTACAATCTCGGCTTCGTCGGAGCGTAGCGCAGCCTGGTAGCGCATCTGCTTTGGGAGCAGAGGGTCGCGAGTTCGAATCCCGCCGCTCCGACCATTTCTTTTCACCCCTACTGCCCGTAGCTCAACTGGATAGAGCAGCTGCCTTCTAAGCAGCAGGTCGGGGGTTCGAGTCCCTCCGGGCAGGCCATATTTGGTTACCGGAAACACCATGACCGTCACCATCAAGGACGCCGCCGGCATCGAAGGCATGCGCGTTGCCGGCCGCCTGGCCTCCGAGGTACTGGATTACCTGACTCCCTACGTCCGCCCTGGAGTCACCACCAACGAGCTGGACCGCCTGGCACACGACCACATCGTCCACACGCAGCAAGCCATTCCGGCTCCGCTGAACTACGCACCCAACGGTTACCAGCCCTACCCCAAGAGCATCTGCACGTCGGTCAACCATGTCATCTGCCATGGCATTCCGAACGACAAGCCGCTGAAAAAGGGCGACATCATCAACATCGACGTCACCGTCATCAAAGACGGTTGGCACGGCGACACCAGCCGGATGTTCATGGTGGGTGATGCGCCGGCACACGCCAAACGGCTCAGCGCGGTGACCTACGACGCGATGTGGAAAGGCATTGAGATGGTGCGCCCCGGCGTGCGCCTGGGCGATATTGGCCACGCGATCCAGCAGTTCGCCGAGGGCGCCGGTTATTCGGTGGTGCGCGAGTTTTGCGGCCACGGCATTGGTCAGAAGTTCCACGAAGACCCACAAATCCTGCATTACGGCAAACCCGGCACCGGCATGGAGATCGTGGCGGGCATGGTGTTCACCATCGAACCGATGATCAACCAGGGCAAGCGCGACATCCGCGAAATGGGCGATGGCTGGACCATCGTGACCAAAGACCGCTCGCTGTCGGCCCAGTGGGAACACACCGTGGTGTGCACCGACAGTGGCTACGAAGTGCTGACTTTGTCGGCCGGCAGCCCGCCCCGGCCATCCTTCGTGAAAGGCTGAGCGCCGTGGCCCGTGCCGTTGTTCCACCCGTGCCGGTCGCGGAACTGCGACAACAGTACCGGCAATACAAGCTCGATATTCTTCAGCAGATCGAGCAGATCAAGGCGACACCGCGCGCCATCCACGCGCGGCTTCGGCAGTTGGGGCTGGCCACCGACCGGGTGCTGCGCACACTGTGGCGGCAAGCGGGGTTGCCGCGCGACTTTGCCCTGCTGGCCGTGGGGGGCTATGGTCGGGGCGAACTGTTCCCCTACTCCGATGTGGACGTGCTGCTGCTGGTCCCCGAGAACGTGCAGCTGGACGAACAGCCGGCGCTGAAGGCGGCGGTGGAGAGCTTCATTGGTCAATGCTGGGACATTGGGCTGGAAATTGGCTCCAGTGTGCGGACCGTGGCCGAATGCGTGAGCGAGGCCCAGGCCGATGTGACGGTGCAGACCTCGTTGCTGGAAGCACGGCACATCGCGGGTCACCGCCCGGCCTACGAGGCGCTGGCCAACCAGTTGAGCGAGGCCATGGACCCGCTCACCTTCCTGGGTGCCAAGAAGTTGGAAATGCGCCAACGGCACCAGAAGTTCGAGAACACGCCTTACGCGCTGGAACCGAACTGCAAGGAGTCGCCCGGGGGACTGCGCGATCTGCAGGTGATTTTGTGGGTGGCTAAGGCCGCCGGGCTGGGACAAGGCTGGGACGAGCTGGCCCAACGCGGGCTGGCCACACCACTGGAAGCACGTCAGCTCAAAGCGAACGAGGCCTTGCTCAGCCTCATTCGAGCGCGCCTGCATGTGCTGGCACGCCGGCGTGAAGACCGGCTGATTTTTGATCTGCAAACGCCGCTGGCCGAAGCTTTTGGGCACAAGGCCCAGATCGACAGCGGCCAGCAGTACGCCACGGCCCGCAAGGCCCGACGCGTCAGCGAAGCGTTGATGCGGCGCTACTACTGGGCCGCCAAAGCGGTGACGCAGCTCAACCAGGTGCTTCTGCTGAACATCGAAGAACGCCTGACCAGCGATCAGCGTGGCGATGCGGTGCCGATGCGGCGCATCAATGAGCGGTTTTTCGACAAGGGCGGCATGCTCGAAGTGGCCAGCGACCACCTGTACCAGCAGCAGCCGCACGCCATCCTCGAAACTTTTTTGCTGTACCAGACCACGTTGGGCGTCAAAGGTCTGTCGGCGCGCACGTTGCGGGCTTTGTACAACGCGCGCCCGCTGATGGACGCCGCATTCCGGCGCGACCCGGTGAACCGGGCCACGTTCATGCAAATTCTCCAGCAGCCCGAAGGCATCACCCACGCGTTCCGACTAATGAACGAGACCTCGGTGCTGGGGCGCTACCTGTGGGTGTTCCGCGGCACGGTCGGGCAAATGCAGCACGACCTGTTCCACGTTTACACCGTGGACCAGCACATCCTGATGGTGTTGCGCAATGTGCGCCGCTTCTTCATCCCCGAACATTCGCACGAATACCCGTTCTGCTCGCGATTGGCGGCAGGGTGGGACAAGCCCTGGATTCTGTACGCGGCGGCCCTGTTCCACGACATCGCCAAAGGCCGGGGGGGTGATCATTCCGAGCTGGGCGCCAAAGAAGTCAATGCCTTTGCGCGGCAACACGGGATTGCACGCGCCGATGCGGCGTTGATCCGCTTTCTGGTGGCAGAGCACCTGACCATGAGCCGGATCGCGCAAAAGGAAGACTTGAGCGACCCGGACGTGATCGCCCATTTTGCCCAGCGCGTGGGCGATGAGCGCCGGCTGACCGCCTTGTATTTGCTGACGGTGGCCGACATCAGGGGCACCAGCCCCAAGGTGTGGAACGCATGGAAAGGCAAGCTGCTGGAAGACCTGTTCCGCTACACGCTGCGGGCCCTCGGTGGTGGCTCGCCCGCGCCCGATGCCCTGGTCGAATCCCGCAAGCGCGAGGCACTGACCAACCTGGCTCTGCACGCCCAGCCCCACATGGCGCACAAGGCCTTGTGGGACCAGCTCGACGTGAGCTACTTCATGCGACACCAGCCGGACGAGATCGCCTGGCACACGCGCCATGTGTCCCGGGCCTTGGCGCAGGCGGACGGCAATGCCACCACCGTGGTTCGGGCCCGCCTGTCCCCGGTGGGCGAAGGCCTGCAAGTGCTGGTCTACACCGACGATCAACCCGACTTGTTTGCGCGCATTTGCGGCTACTTCGACGAGGCCGGCTTCAGCATTCTGGACGCCAAGGTCCACACCACCCACAACCGGCGGGCGTTGGACACCTTTCAAGTGGCGACCACCACGCTGGCCGAGCACTACCGCGAGTTGATCGCGATGATCGAAAATGAACTGCCGCAGGCGCTCAACCCTGCCGCGCCGCTGCCCTCGCCCAGCCGTGGTCGCCTGTCGCGGCGGATGAAAAGCTTCCCGGTGGTGCCACGGGTCGATCTGCAGCCCGACGAGAAGGCACAACGCTGGCTGCTCAGCGTGTCGGCCAGCGACCGTCACGGTTTGCTGTATGGCATTGCCCGGGTGCTGGCCCGCCACCACGTCAACCTGCAACTGGCCAAAATCACGACGCTGGGCGAACGGGTGGAAGACACCTTCCTGATCAGCGGCCCGAGTTTGCACGTGCTCCGCGAACAGGCCCAGCTCACCAACGACCTGCTGGAAGTGCTGGAAAGCCCGGCTTGATTCCGGAGTTCCCCTGACGACAAGCCGCGTCAAGGCGGCTAGAGTGGAACCATGGGGCTGCGGTTCAGCACCCACACCGGAGGACCAACGCCATGCAACGCCAGCACATTCCTGAGGTTCAAGCCGCAACGCGCTCCCGCCAAGTGGGGTGGCGACTCGCGCTGGGTGCGCTGTTGCTGGGCCTGATCGTCGCCCTGCTGCCCCACGCAGCCCAGGCCCAAGGTGCGGCCATTTTCAGGGGCGCCGATCTGGCGCTGGGTGAACAGTTGATCCGGGAACACCAATGCGCGCAGTGCCACGCCAGCCGGGTGGGCGGCGATGGCAGCAGCATCTTTCGACCGGCAGGACGGGTCAACACGGCCGGGCTGTTGCGCGGCATGGTCGAGCAGTGCAACGCCACGCTGAATTTCCAGATGTTTCCGGAGGAAGTCACGGCGGTCGCGGCCGTACTGAACCGGGATCACTACAAATTCACTGACTGAAGCTCAAGTCGCCGCTGGTGAGGAACCTGCTTTCAGCAAGGCCAGCAAACCGACCTCGTCCAGCACCGGTACACCCAATTCCTGCGCCTTGTCGAGCTTGCTGCCGGCTTCGGCCCCCGCGACCACGCAGTGCGTTTTTTTGCTCACCGAACCGCTGACCTTGCCTCCCGCCGCTTCAATCAGCGCTTTGGCCTCGTCGCGCGACAAAGTGGGCAGCGTGCCCGTGAGCACAAACGTCTGGCCCGCCAGGGGTTGTGGTTGGCCGCTGTCACCCTCGCCTTCCGGCCAATGCACGCCACAGGCGCGCAACTGCTCGACCACTTCGCGGTTGTGCGCCTGGGCAAAAAAGGTGTGGATGCTCTGCGCGACCACCGGGCCCACGTCACGCACCGCCAGCAGTTCGTCCTCGGTCGCGTCCATCAGCCGATCCAGACCGCCGAAATGCCGGGCCAGCTCTTTGGCCGTGGCCTCACCCACGTGGCGGATGCCCAGGCCGAACAGGAAGCGCGGCAAGGTGGTGGCCTTGGACGCTTCCAGCGCCTGAATCAGGTTGTTGGCCGATTTCTCCGCCATCCGGTCGAGCGAAGCCAAGGCCGTTAAACCCAGTCGGTACAAGTCGGGCAGGCCATGGATGATTTGCGCATCCACCATTTGATCCACCAGCTTGTCGCCCAGACCCTCGATGTCCAACGCTCGCCGTTGCGCAAAATGCAGAATGGCCTGCTTGCGCTGCGCCGCACAGAACAAGCCCCCGGTGCAACGGTGATCGGCTTCGTCCTCTTCGCGCACGACGGTGCTGCCGCACACAGGACAGGCATCGGGCATTTGAAACAACGGCCCACGGGTGGCGGGCGCAAACAGATCGGCCTGCGGCGCGCTGCCCGCAGGTGCGGGGGTTGTATCCGTTGGGGCCGCGCCCTCTGGCAACACCACCGCCACCACCTCGGGAATGACGTCGCCCGCTCGCCGCACAATGACTGTGTCGCCGACCCGAACGTCTTTGCGCAGCACTTCGTATTCATTGTGCAGGGTAGCGTTGGTGACGGTGACCCCACCCACGAACACCGGGGCCAGCTTGGCCACCGGCGTCAATTTGCCGGTACGCCCCACCTGCACGTCAATGGCCAAGACAGTGGTCACCTGCTCCTGCGCAGGGTATTTGTGCGCCACCGCCCAGCGCGGCTCACGCGTCACAAAACCGAGGTTGCGCTGCCAGTCGAGCCGGTCCACCTTGTAGACCACGCCGTCGATGTCAAACGGCAACTGGTCGCGGCGCTCGCCCATGCGGCGGTGGTAGTCCACCAGGGCCTCGGGCCCGTCGCACACGGCCACCAGGTCAGACACCGGCAACCCCCACTGCCTCAGGGCCTGCAGCATTTCATAGTGCCGGGCAAAGGTGGGGCCACCCTCGGCAGCGGGCGTGACTTCACCAACTCCGTAGGCGAAGAAACTCAAGGGGCGTGAAGCGGCAATGGCCGGGTCCAATTGGCGAACCGCACCAGCGGCCGCATTGCGAGGGTTGACGAAGGTTTTCTCGCCTTTGGCACCCGCAGCAATCCGCGCCCGCTGGCGTTCGTTCAAGGCCTCAAAGTCGTCGCGACGCATGTACACCTCGCCGCGCACCTCCAACACAGGCGGGCAAGGCTGAGAGTCTGTTTGCAAACGCAGCGGCACCTGACCAATGGTGCGGATGTTTTGGGTCACATCCTCTCCCTGCTCACCATCGCCCCGTGTGGCCGCTTGTACCAACACGCCCTGCTCGTAACGCAAACTGATGGCCAGGCCATCGAACTTCGGTTCCGCCACGTAGCTCACTGCTGGCGTCTCTGGACCCAACGCGAGCTCTTTGCGCACGCGGGCATCGAACGCCAGCGCACCCGTGGCCTCGGTGTCGGTTTCGGTGCGGATGCTGAGCATGGGCACCCGGTGGCGCACGGTGCTGAAGCCATCCAGCACACCACCGCCCACCCGCTGCGTGGGCGAGTCCGCGCTGACCCACTCCGGGTGCTCACGCTCCAGGGCCTGCAACGCCCGAAACAGCCGGTCGTACTCGGCGTCGGGAATGGCGGGGGCGTCCAGCACGTAATACTGGTGGGCATGGTGGTGCAACTGACGACGCAACTGCGTCAGCCGAGCGTAGTCGGGGTGCGAAGCATCAGGGGGGGAAACGTCGGAATTCATGCGTCGAAAGACGAGACGGGCAAAGGCTGCGATCTTAGGCGATGGACACCGTCTTTCAACCCACTTTCAGGCGCGAAAACGTGCTTTGGCCCGCAACGCAAAGCGGTTGGTCCAGGTTTGGTCAGGATTGATGGCGCCCAGATCGAGGGGCAAACGCAAGCGGTCCAACGCACGCATCACGTTGTGGGCCGATTGCTGGTGAAACAAACCGTCGACCGCCAGGGTTTCGCGCGAACGGTTGAAGCCCGACAGGAACACGCTGCGATCCCATCCCATGTGCGCCTCAGACAGATGGCGCACCAAGTCGGAAGGCCCTGCCGTCTGCAACCATTTCAAGGCCCTGACGATGCCGTAGGCCAAGCCCTGCACCACCTCTGGTTCCTTGTCGATGAACTCGACCGGGGCGCTCAGGCAGGTGCAGGCGATCGGGCCGCCAAACAACTGCACACACGCTTTCAGGCTGCGCGTGTCCACCACCGTTCGTAGCGACCCCGTGCGTTCCAGCCGGGAAATCACCGGATCGGTGTAGCAAATGGCCTCCAGGTCACCGTGCAAGAACGTCGAGATCGCCTGTTCCGCATCGGGCACCTCGACGAATTGCACGTCGGTCACCCGCATGCCAGCACGCAGCAGCATCAACTGCGCCATGCGGTGGCTCATCGAACCCGACGCGTACACCCCCAAACGCCCGCCCACCAAACCCCGCAGCGAAGCCCCGTTGTTCGGCGTGCGCGCATGGGTGCCGAGCACCACTTGCGGAGAGCGGGACATCAAAGCGAACGATTGGTGCTGCTTGCCTTGCGCCGACAGGTACAAGTTGCGCTCGAACGAGCCTGCAAACACCTGGGCCGGAAGCCCCGCCAAATCCGCCAGGGTGCGCACAGACGGTGGCACCGGTTGCAACGACACGTCCAGGCCTTCGGCCACAAAATAGCCAAGCCGCTGCGCCAACACCAGTGGCAAATGGTTGATCCGATGCGGCCCTTGGATCATCACATTCAGCGGTCGCAAGCCGGCCGAGGTGGCAACTGCTCGCGTCGCCCACCCACCAGCCAAACCTGTGATCACAAACGCTCGCCGCTTCATCATCATCCCTTTGCACCAAGCATAGGACAACAACCTGAGCGAGCCTATCCGGTCCCGCCCGAAGCGGGAAAGTCCCGAGCGGGACAACCCTGACATGGCAGGGCTTCCAACGAAGTCAACGTCGATCGACCAAGGCGTGGGCAATGGTGCCCAAATCGACATATTCCAGCTCACTGCCGATGGGCACCCCTCGGGCCAAACGGGTCACTTTGATCGACAAAGTGCGGGCCATCTGCGAAATTGCATGAGCCGTGGTTTCACCTTCAGCGGTGAAGCTGGTGGCCAGTATCAACTCTCGAACCCCTGGGTCCGCAGGCCCCTGCAAGCGGTCCAGCAGTTGACGCAAACCAATTTCGAGCGGACCGACCCCATCGAGCGGGCTGAGGCGCCCAAGCAGCACGTAGTACAAACCCTTGTAAGCACCGGTTCGCTCCAGCGCGGCCTGGTCGGCGGGTGTTTCCACCACGCACAGCAGGCCTTGATCGCGCTGCGGATCGTTGCACGTGGCACACACTTCCTCTTCCGAAAAAGTGTGGCACCAACGGCAATGTTGCAACCGTGCAGCGGCGTCCTGCAGCGCTTGCGCGAGCCGGGCGGCACCCGGCCGGTCATGCTGCATGAGGTGGTAGGCCATGCGGGAGGCCGACTTCACCCCCACCCCAGGCAAGCACTGGAGTGCGCGCACCAAAGCGTCGAGGGAACGGTGTCCGTCCACCTCAGAACGGGAACTTCATGCCCCCGGGCAGGCTGGGCATGCCGGCCGTGACGCGGCCCATCTTCTCCTGGGTGGTTTCCTCCACCCGGCGAACGGCCGCGTTGAAGGCGGCGGCCACCAGATCTTCCAGCATGTCTTTGTCGTCCGCCAACAGGCTCGGGTCGATGGTGACGCGCTTCACATCGTGCTTGCAGGTCATCACCACTTTCACCAGTCCGGCTCCGGATTCGCCAGTGACTTCGATCGAACCCAGCTCGTCCTGCGCCTTTTTGAGGTTGTCCTGCATGGTCTGGGCCTGCTTCATCAAACCGGCGAGTTGTCCTTTGTTGAACATGTATTTCCTTGTGTGTAACTGAAAAAGAATCAGAGCGCCTGGAGGCTTCCAGACACGATTTTGCCGCCAAAGTCGCGCATCATCGCTTGAACGAATGGGTCGTCGCGCAAGGTGGCTTCCGCTTCGCGCAAGCGCGCAGCGGCCGCAGCGGCCAGACGGCGGGCGGGCGAGTCGTCTGCGGCACCTTGCACCACGTCGAGCCGAACCGCGTGTCCCAGACCCGCCAACGCGGCTTGCAGCCGCTCGCGGCTGCCGGCGTGCATCAGCGAACTGCCCGGCACTGACAGGGTCCAGACCGCGGCAGTGCGTTGGACCAAACAAGATTGAAGAGCGAGCTCGCGCACCAGCGCGGTCACGGCTTCGGCGCGAATGAGGGCCTGCACTTGGTCGAACCAAAAATCGCCCAGGGAGGGATCCATGCTAGAAGCAGTGGGCGGCAACGCGGAGGGTACGCTTTCCGCAGCAACCGGCTCGTCCTCTGCGACCGATTCCAAGACGTCTCCGATAGCGGGCGCTGAAGGATCGTCCCAAAATGTCTCTGGCTCTGGCTCTGGCTCTGTCTCTGGCTCTGGCTCTGGCTCTGGTGTGGGGGCCGGAACCGCTTCCAACACTGGGGCTGCCAGCGATGCCCGAACGGGTGCCTCGGCCGGCGCTTCAACCGCTACCACCGCAGGCAGCGGCGCGATCACCGCCGGCTCAACGGCCTGTGATGGTGCGGGCGCCCGCTTCAGAGTTTTTTTTTCCGCCACCGGTGACCGAAACACCAGATGCCGCAGCAACACCATGTTCAACGCCGCGTACTCGTCCGGCGCCAAGCCCAATTCAGAGCGGCCATGCAAGGCCAAGCTGTACAGCAGGTGCGCTTCGTCAGCGGGCATGGCTTCGGCCAAGGCCGCCAGGCGCTGGTCATCCGCATCGTCGGCCGAGGCGGCGGCCGACGGCACCTGCTGAAACACCGCCATGCGTTGGAGCATGCCGACCAACTCGTCGAGCACCGACACGGCGCTGAAACCATTGACCCGCAGATCGTCCACCGTGTCCACCACCCGCGCCCCGTCACCGTCCGCCAGCGCTTCCAGCAACGTCCACACGTGGTGGCGGTCCACCGCGCCCAACATCTGGCGCACCGTGGTTTCTTGCAAACGCCCACCACCGAACGCAATCGCCTGGTCGGTCAGACTCAGGGCGTCGCGCATGGACCCCCGCGCAGCCCGCGCCAACTGGCGCAACGCGCCGGGATCGCTGCCCACACCTTCGGTGTTGAGGACGCGCAGCAAGTGCTCCTGCACGGTCTCGGGCGCCATCGGCCGAAGGTTGAATTGCAGACAACGGCTCAACACCGTGACCGGCACTTTCTGCGGATCGGTGGTGGCCAGGACGAACTTGAGGTAC
The DNA here is from genome assembly GCA_964610405.1 of uncultured Macromonas sp. GTDB lineage: Bacteria > Pseudomonadota > Gammaproteobacteria > Burkholderiales > Burkholderiaceae_C > CAZGDZ01. The sequence continues at coordinate 12,065 of CAZSZN010000068.1, forward strand.
TCCGGCGGCTCTTCCAGCGTTTTCAACATGGCGTTGAATGCCGTGTTGGTGAGCATGTGCACTTCATCGATCATGAAGACCTTGAAGCGCCCTTGCACCGGTTTGTACACCGCCTGCTCCAACAGGCTCTGCACCTCATCCACCCCACGGTTCGAGGCCGCATCCAACTCGGTGTAGTCCACAAAACGGCCGGCGTCGATGTCACGGCAAGCGTCGCACACGCCGCAGGGCTCTGCGGTGATGCCCCCCTGACCGTCGATCCCGGTGCAATTCAGCGACTTGGCCAGAATGCGCGACACCGTCGTCTTGCCCACCCCGCGCGTGCCGGTGAACAGGTAAGCATGGTGCAGGCGCTGGGTGCGCAACGCGTTGCCCAGGGCTTGCACCACGTGCTCCTGCCCCACCATTTCGGCGAAATTTTTGGGGCGGTACTTGCGAGCCAGAACAACGTAGGACATGGCGCCATTCTATCGGCCGCCCCGGGGCCAGCCGCGCCCCCAAGGCAACAAGGTCAAACCGAATCGATGCGCAGGTTCTGCCGCTGCACCACGTCCTTCCAGGCGGCGAAATCACGCGACAAAAAGCGGGCGAGCTGATCGGGGCTGTCGGTGGCAGCTTCCAAGGCGTCGTTCGACAGGCGAACCTGCACGTCTTGCAGCTTGGCCGCGCGGCTCAACGCCGCATTGAGGGTCTGTACAGTCGGCGCTGGCGTGCCGCGCGGCGCAACCAGGGCAAAGTAATTCAGCACATCGAAGTCGTGCAAACCCACCTCGGCCATGCTGGGCACTTGGGGCAGCACCGCCGAACGCCGCGCACTGGTCACCGCCAACGCCTTCAGGCGCCCTTCCCGGATCATGGGCAACAGCGCCGGAATGGTGCCGGTCAGCAACTGGATTTGCCCGCCCAGCGTGTCCGCCACCGCTGGGCTGATGCCCCGGTACGGGATGTGCGTGATGAACGTGCCGGTGCGCGCTTTGAACATTTCCAGCAACAAGTGGTTGACGCCACCGACACCGGCCGAGCCGTAGTTCAGCGCGCCAGGCCGTCGCCGGGCCATCGCCAGCAGCTCCTGCATGGAGTTGACGGGCACTTGACTGCCCACCACCCAAACCAACGGGCCGGTGGCAAACATGCCGACCGGTGCAAAGTCTTTCAACGGGTCGTACCCGGCGGTGGACAGCGCGGCCGGCACGGTGGTGAACGGCGCTGCGGCCAACAACAGGGTGTGGCCATCGGCCGGGCTCTGAGCCACCGCCTGGGCCCCGATCGCGCCCGAAGCCCCGGTTTTGTTCTCCACCACAACTGGGGTTTGCATCAGCTCAGACAGCTTGTTCGCCATCAGGCGACCCATCGCATCGGTTCCGGCACCCGGGGCAAACGGCACCACGATGCGCACCGTCCGATCGGGATAGCTTTGGGCGCGAACCCCGCCCGAGACGCCGACCACGGCGGCCGACATGGCGAACCGCAAACAGTCACGACGCGAAGAAACAAAGGATGAAGACATGGTGAGATGGAGTGCAGAGAACGTCAATGAACGGCAATTTAGCGCCACCCCATGAAATCCGCATGACATTGTCCCGCTCGCCGATCGGGCCAATCGTTCAGCCCACCCGACGAACGGCCTCGCCCTGGCATACAATCGAACCCGACGGGCCTTCCCGCATGGGGAAGCGGCCTACCGGGTCAGGTGGGGAACCAAGCAGCACTAACTGTGGAGCCAGTGCCGGG
>CAZSZN010000069.1:0-13713 GCA_964610405.1 uncultured Macromonas sp.
GGCGGTGCCGACACGGCCGACGCCAAGCTGGCCATCATGGAAGAGTGCGGCTTCACCATCACCCGCAACCCGTCGGAAATGGGCAAACTGCTCAAGGGTCTGCTGTGATGGCTGGGGCGGGCAGTTCGCGCTGACACCGCCCTACCCGTTGCACCCCAAAACCGGCTGTCCCCACTCTGGGGTGGCCGGTTTTTTTGTGGGTGGGCGCCCCCGACACCGGCTACACTGAGCGCACACTTTCTGCACCCTGCCGCCGACGATGCAATCCGACTTTTTCAGCCTCACGGACCGGGGGCTGGTGCGCGCCAACAACGAAGATGCCGTGGTGGTTGCGCCCGCATTGGGGCTGGTGGTGCTGGCCGATGGCATGGGCGGCTACAACGCTGGCGAAGTGGCCAGCGCCATGGCCTGCGATCAGGTCCAACAACACCTGGAACCCCACCTGCAAGCGGGTTTGCTGGGCGCGCGCGAATTGCGCCGGCTGCTGCAAGACAGCGTCAGCGCGGCCAACCTGGCGGTGTACGAGGCCTCGTTGACGCGCCCTGAATGCAAAGGCATGGCCACGACTTTGGTGGTGGCGGTGTTCATGGGTGCACGCCTGACCGTGGGCCACGTGGGCGACTCGCGGCTCTACCGCTTCCGCCAGGGACAGCTGGCGCAACTCACCCACGACCATTCCTTGCTGCAGGAACAGATCGACGCGGGCTTGGTGCCTCCCGAAATGGCGCGCGCGGTGCAGTACCGCAACCTGGTGACGCGGGCGGTGGGCGTGGGCCCCTTGGTGGAGCTGGACGTGGCCGAACACGTGGTGCAACCTGGCGACACCTACCTGGTCTGCTCCGACGGCCTGAACGACATGCTGACCGACAGCCACATCGGCCAGATTCTGAGGCGGGAACGTCCACTGGCCACGGCCGGTCAGGTGTTGCTGCAGGAGGCCAACCGCGCGGGCGGGCGAGACAACATCTCGCTCGTGCTGGTGCAATGTTCACCCGATCCGGCCCGCGCCGGCCTGCTGGCGCGCCTGATGCCTCTATGATGCAGACTTGACCCAGCCCTGGAGTTTGCGATGCCCGCCATCACCATCACCCTGGACGGGGTGGCCCTGAGGGACATCCCACTGACCAAAGCCCGCACGACGTTGGGCCGACGTCCTTACAACGACATCGTCATGGACCACCTCGCCGTCAGCGGCGAGCATGCCGTGTTCGTGCTCCACCCCGACGGGGTCGAGCTGCTGGATCTGCACAGCACCAACGGCACCTATGTCAACGGCAAGGCGGTGGTGTCGGCACGTATCAGCGCCGACGATTTGATCGAGATCGGGCGCTACCAGATCCGGCTGCATGCCTCTGCACCCGACAGTGCCACGGCTGTTGCACCGACGCCCCAGGGCAATGCACGCATCCAGGTGCTCAATGGCCCCGCTGCAGGCAAGGAAATGCCTTTGACCAAAGTGGTGACCACGCTGGGCAAACCCGGGATTGCGGTGGCGGCCATCACACACCGGGGGGGGGATTACACCTTTGCCCTGGTGGATGGCGAACAGTCACCCGCCATCAACGGCTCACCGATTGGGCGCGAGCCTGTGCCCTTACAAGACCAGGACGTGTTGGAACTGGCGGGAACGCAAATGCGCTTCCTGCTCCACTGAGCGCCCGCCACCTCCAGTCTCAAGCGGACCGCGCCCGCTGCAACACATCGCGGGTGCGCAATGCCTCGCGCCGTGCCGCCTCGGCAAAATCCTCGCCCGCGCTCGCGTACAAAATGGCCCGCGACGAATTCACCGCGATGGGCCCGGTGGTGTGCCCGAGCTGCCCACGCCAGCCGGCGCGCACCGTGGCCTGGGCATCGCCCCCTTGCGCCCCCACGCCGGGAATCAACAAAGGCACTGTGGGCGCCAGTTCCCGCACCCGCTCAATTTCGGCCGGGTAGGTGGCGCCCACCACCAAACCCACCTGCCCGTTGAGGTTCCACGGCCCTTGGGCCAGCCGCGCAATGTGTTCGTACAGCAGCGGTTGCCCCTCCACACTGGCCAGGCGCTGGCTCTGGAAATCGTCACCACCGGGGTTGCTGGTGCGGCACAGCAAATACACCCCTTTGCCCGGGTACTGCAGGTAAGGCTGCACCGAGTCAAAGCCCATAAAAGGTGACAAGGTGACCGCGTCGGCGCCGTAGCGCACAAACGCTTCGCGAGCGTACTGTTCGGCCGTGCTGCCAATGTCGCCGCGCTTGGCGTCCAGGATGATGGGCACCTGTGGTGCCGCCACGCGCATGTGGGCCATCAAGCGCTCCAGCTGGTCTTCGGCGCCGTGGGCGGCAAAGTAGGCGATCTGGGGCTTGAAAGCCATGGCCACATCGGCGGTGGCGTCCACGATGGCGGCACAAAAGTCGTAGATGTGGCGCGGATCGTCACGCCACTTGAGCGGAAAGCGGCTGGGCTCCGGGTCCAGGCCCACACACAGCATCGATTGGTTCTGGCGTTCGGCAGCGCCCAGCATGTCGGTGAAGTTCATGGAGGGATTGTAGGCAAGCCGCTTCACATTGGGTGGCCTCGCTGGGTGGACAATAAGCACTCCAGCCACTCCGCACCTTTGCCATGTGCCAACTGCTTGGTCTCAACTGCGCCACCCCGACCGACGCCCAGTTCAGCTTCACCGGTTTCAGCCGGCGCGGCGGCGGCACCGACCACCATGCCGATGGTTGGGGCATCGCCTTTTTTGAAGGCAAAGGCCTGCGCCTGTTTGTGGACCACGAAAGCGCGGCCCAATCGCGCATGGCGGCATTCCTGCGCAGTTACCCGTTGAAAAGCACCCACATCGTGGCGCATGTGCGCAAGGCCACAGTAGGCCCGGTTCGGCTGGAAAACGCCCACCCCTTCACCCGCGAGCTGTGGGGGCGCCACTGGGTGTTCGCCCACAATGGCGACCTGAAGGACTACCACCCCCACTTGCACGGCCACTTCCACCCGGTGGGCGACACCGACAGCGAGCGCGCCTTCTGCTGGCTGCTGCAGGAGCTCGCCAAGTCCCACGCCGGGGTGCCCAGCGTGCCGGAGCTGACCCTGACCCTGCAGGAGCTGGTGCCCCAGGTTCGGCGCTTTGGCACCTTCAACTTCCTGCTGTCCAACGGAGAGGCGCTGTGGGCCCACTGCAGCACCCAACTCCATTACCTGGTGCGCCAGTACCCGTTCTCGGCCGCCACCTTGATGGACGAGGACTGGACGGTGAATTTCGCCGAAGTCAACCACCCCGACGACCGCGCTGCGGTGATCGTGACCACCCCATTGACGCGGGATGAAACCTGGACCGCTTTTCAGCCCGGGGAACTCAAGGTATTCGTGGACGGCCTGCCCCAAGAGCCCCCGATGCCGCGATCATCTTCGGGATGGCGGTGATCAACGTGTTCTCGTCATCCGCCGAACACTGAAACTGAGCGCCACCCCGACCAGCACGCCGACGGCATCTGCCACCCAGTCCCACACATCACCATGGCGCCAACCGGTGGCAGACTGCGCCCCTTCGATGAACAGGCCGTAGAGCAGCAGCCAGAAAACGACTCGCGGTACCGACCCCGACCAAGCCCAGCACCCCAGGACCGCCAGCACCGCAAAACCACCCGCGTGCTGCGCCTTGTCCCACAAGTCGAACACCTGAGAGGGCAGGTGCGCGACGGGAGTGAGCGACAGTACCAACACCGCCACTGCAGCGGCCGCAAACAGCACACGGCGCCCCAGCAACGGCACGGCGGTGAACACACGGGCGGCGACGGCACTCATGCCAGGGCCGCCTCCAGTGCATCCACAAACATCGCGGGCACGTCAAACCCGGTTTGCTGCTGGATTTCCTGAAAACAGGTGGGGCTGGTGACGTTGATCTCGGTGACCTTGTCGCCAATCACGTCCAGGCCCACCAGCAGCAGGCCACGCGCGGCCAAGCGCGGGGCTACCGCACGGGCAATCACCCAATCGCTCTCGCTCAGGGGCTGCGCCACCCCTTTGCCGCCCGCGGCCAGGTTGCCCCGCACTTCCGAGCCCTGGGGAATGCGCGCCAAACAGAACGGCGCTGCCTGTCCGCCCATCAGCAGCAGCCGCTTGTCCCCAGCGACGATTTCGGGCAGGTAACGCTGCACCATCACGCTGGTGTGGCCGCCCTGGTTCAGGGTTTCGATGATGGAGCCCAGGTTCATGCCATCGGCCCCCACGCGGAAAATACCCATTCCGCCCATGCCGTCCAGCGGTTTGAGGATGATGTCGCGGTGCTCGGCGTGGAAGTGGCGGATGGCTTCGGGCGAACGGGTCACCAGCGTGGGCGGCGCGAATTCGGCGAACTCCATCAGCGCCAGTTTTTCGGGATGGTCGCGCAAGGCTCGGGGTTGGTTGAACACCCGGGCACCGTCACGCTCGGCCTGCTCCAGCAGGTGGGTGGCGTAGAAGTACTCGCTGTCAAACGGCGGGTCTTTGCGCATCAGCACGGCACCAAAGTCACGCAGGGCCATGCGGCCTTGTCCTGTCACGCGGTACCAGTTCGCTTCGTCACCGGTGAGTTCGATGTGCCGCACCAGCGCGGTCACCGGCTGGCCGCCTTCCCACTGTAAATCAGCGGGCTCGCAGGCGGCCACGGTGTGGCCGCGCCGCTGCAGCTCCCGCATCATGGCGAACGTGGTGTCCTTGTAGATCTTGAACGAATACAACGGATCGGCCACGACCAGCACTTGCATGCACTACCTCTCAGATTTCGATTTTGCTGCCCAGCTCGACCACGGCGTTGTTGGGCAGGTTCAGGAACTCGGCCGCGGCACTGGCATTGTGGTGCATCTGCGCGAACAGCTTCTCGCGCCAGGGTGCCATGCCCCCACCGATCGACGGAATCACGATGTCACGGGACAGGAAATAGCTGGTCGTCATCGGGTCCAGGTCCACCCCGCGACCGCGCAACTGCTCCAACGCCTTGGGCAAGTCCGGGTCGTTCTTGAAGCCGTAATTGACGGTGACCTGCCAGGCATCGTGCCCCAGCGGCTCGATCTCCACCCGCTCGTCCAAGCCCACCCAAGGCACCTCCAGGCTGCGCACCGTCACGAACAGATTGTGCTGGTGCAGCACCTTGTTGTGTTTGAGGTTGTGCAGCAAGGCGTTGGGCACGGTGCCCGGCTGCGCGGTCAGAAACACCGCCGTGCCGTCCACCCGCGCGGGGGGAAACTGGAACACCGAGTCCAGAAAATCCTGCAACCCCAGCGCCTGTTCACGCAAGGAATCGTTCAACAGCGCTCGGCCATCCTTCCACGTCGTCATCAGCACGAACACGGCCGCGCCGATCACCAGCGGGAACCAGCCGCCATCGGCCAGCTTGAGCAGGTTGGAGCTGAAAAACGCCAGGTCCACCACAAAGAAGAACCCGGTCGCGCCCAGGCACAGCGCCAGCGGATAACCCCAGCCGTAGCGGATCACGAAGAAAGTCAGCACGGTGGTGATCAGCATGTCCAGCGTCACCGCAATGCCGTAGGCCGACGCCAGGTTGCTGGACGACTTGAACAACATCACCGCCAGCACGATGGCCACGAACAGCCCCCAATTCACGAAGGGCATGTAGATCTGCCCTGTGTCCTTGATGCTGGTGTGCAACACCTGCAAACGCGGCTGGTAGCCGAGCGGGATGACCTGCTTGGTGACGCTGAAGGCGCCCGAAATCAAGGCCTGGGATGCGATCACGGTGGCCGCCGTCGCCATGCCCACCATCGGCAGCAAGGCCCAATCGGGTGCCATCATGAAGAAGGGGTTCTTGACCGCATCCGGGTTGGCCAACAACAAGGCGCCTTGGCCGAAGTAGTTGAGCGTCAGCGCCGGCATGACGACCGAAAACCACGCCAACCGGATCGGCGTCTTGCCAAAGTGGCCCATGTCGGCGTAGAGCGCCTCACCCCCGGTCACGCACAACACCACCGCACCGAGGATGATGAAGGTCGTGCCCGGATTCTCGAACATGAAGCGCAGCGCGTGGTGCGGACTGAGCGCCCAGAGGATTTCCGGATGCGTGACGATGTGCGACACCCCCAGCACCGCGATGGCCAAGAACCAGACCAGCGTGATCGGGCCAAAGAACTTGCCGATGCCCGCCGTGCCGTGCTTTTGCACCGCAAACAGGGCAAACAGGATCACCAGCGTCAAGGGAATCACCGCCTTGCGGAACGCAGGGGACACCACCTCCAGGCCCTCGACCGCCGACAGCACCGAAATGGCCGGGGTGATCACGCCATCCCCGTAGAACAGGCAGGTGCCGAAGATGCCGACCAGCAGCAACCGGCGCCGCAGCACCGGTCGGTCCTTCACCGACTCGGCGGCCAACGCCAGCATGGCCACCAGCCCGCCCTCGCCCCGGTTGTCGGCGCGCAACACCAGCGTCACGTACTTGAGCGAGACGATGACTGTCAGCGTCCAGACGAAGATCGACAACACACCGTAAATGTTGTCGTGCGTGAAATCGACGTGACCGGAATTGAAGACCTCTTTGACCGCGTACAGAACGCTGGTGCCGATGTCGCCGTAGACGACACCGATGGCGCCCAAGGTCAGGGCGCCAAGTGAAGATTTGCTGGAAGCCAAGATTGGCAGGGGGCGGCCGTCACAGCCACCCCGGCAGTTGTGAGGCCGCTATTTTGCGCTCAAAAAGGGCTTACTCGTAAACTTCGGCTTCCGGGTCTGTGGCTTCCAGCTCATAACTGGCGGCCAGCATGGCCAGCCGGCCGATCACGCCGTACATGTAAAAGCGGTTGGGCACGCTGGCGCCGGGCTTCTGTCCCGGCTGGGGCTGCTGGGCGCTCTTCTCGAACGCCAACGGGACAAAGCTGGCGCCTGGAGCGTTCAGGTTTTCGTCCACACCCCGGTCGGCGTGCACCCGGTAGAAGCCACCCACCACGTAGCGGTCCATCATGTACACCACCGGCTCGGCCACCGCGTCGTTGACGCGCTCGTTGGTCAACACGCCTTCCTGGATGATCACGTCCGACACCTGCTGGCCGTCCTTGATCACCGCCATCTTGTTCTTGGTCTTGCGGTTCAGGCTGTCCAGCTCCTTGGCGTCGCGCACCGTCATGATGCCCATGCCGTAGGTGCCGTTGTCGGCCTTCACCACCACGAACGGCTTCTCGTGGATGCCGTACTCCTTGTACTTCTTCTTGATGCGGGTCAGCAGGGCATCCACATTGGTCTGCAGGCACTCCATGCCGGTGCCTTCGGCGAAGTTGACCTCGCCGCAGTGGTTGAACATCGGGTTGATGAGCCAGGGGTCCATGCCCAGCAACTTGCCAAAGCGCTTGGCCACTTCCTCGTAGGCGCGAAAGTGGTGGCTCTTTTTGCGCACGTGCCAGCCCGCGTGCAGCGGTGGCAGCAGGTATTGCTCGTGCAGGTCTTCCAGAATGCCGGGCACGCCCGCGCTCAGGTCGTTGTTGACCAGGATGGTGCAGGGGTCGAAATGCTTCAGGCCCAGGCGGCGCTTGTCGCGGATCAGCGGCTCCAGCGTCACCTGCTCGCCGTTGGGCAGGTCGAAAGTGGTGGGTTCTTTGATGTCGGGGTTCATCGAACCCAGGCGCACGTTCAGGCCAGCCTGGTAGAAGATTTTCTGCAACTGCGCCACGTTCATCAGGTAGAACATGTTGCGGGTGTGGTTCTCGGGCACCAGCAGCAGGTTTTTGGCCTCGGGGCAGATTTTCTCGATCGCGGCCATGGCGGCCTGCACCGCCAGCGGCAGCATCTCGGGCGTGAGGTTGTTCCAGCCGCCGGGGTAGAGGTTGGTGTCCACCGGCGCGAGCTTGAAGCCGGCGTTGCGGATGTCCACCGAGCTGTAGAACGGCGGGGTGTGCTCCATCCACTCCAGGCGGAACCAGCGCTCGATGACGGGCGTGGACTCCAGAATGCGTTGTTCGAGTTCGTTGATGGGGCCGGTCAGGGCCGTGACGAGATGGGGAACCATGGGGGCCCTTCGTGAGCGAGGCTGAAAAGGAATATGGGAAAAGATTTTAGAGAGTGGGGATGACTTTGGCGATTGCAAGGTCTTGGATACCCAGTGGCGTATGCATTCGGCCCTTGCAAATCCGTTATAAACGGGTACTCATGAACAAAAATCTCTGGCTGCTGGCCGCCGCGCAAGGCCTGTTCCTCACCAACAACGTGGTGTTCATCGCCATCAACGGTCTGGTGGGCCTGAGCCTGGCGCCGCTGGGCTGGATGGCCACCCTGCCGGTGATGGGCTACGTGGTTGGCGGCGCACTGTCCACCGGACTGGTGGCACGCAGCCAAGCGCGCTGGGGGCGCAAGGTGTCGTTCCAACTGGGGTTGCTGGTGGCGCTGCTCTCAGCTTTGCTGTGCGCGGCAGCCTTGCAGGTGGGCAGTTTTTGGCTGCTGGTGCTGGCCACGGTGGTGGCGGGCTACTACAGCGCCAACGGCCAGCTCTACCGTTTCGCGGCCGGCGAACTGGCCGCCCCCGCATTCCGCGAAAAAGCGGTGTCAATGGTGCTGGCGGGCGGGTTGATCGGCGCCATTGTGGGCCCCAACCTCGCCAACCACACCCGCGATGCCTTGGGGGCGCCGTTCCTGGGCGCCTACCTGGCGCTGGCGGTGGTGGCGCTGCTGTCCATGGCCATCATGGGGGGCATCCAGTTCCCGCCGGAGCCGCCGAAGAAGGCGGGCGCCAGCACCGGCCGCCCTTTGGGCGAAATCATGCGCCAACCGGTGTTCATCGTCGCCACCGTGGGCGCGGCGCTGGGTTACGGCGTCATGAACCTGTTGATGGCGGCCACCCCGCTGGCCATGCAGGTGTGCGGGATGCCGTTTTCGGACGCGGCACTGGTGCTGGAATGGCACGTCATTGGCATGTTCGCGCCCGGCTTTTTCACCGGACACCTGATCAAGCGGTTGGGGGTGTTGCCAGTGATGGGCGTGGGCGTGGCGCTGAACGGGGTTTGCATCGCCATCGCCTTGTCGGGACAGGACTTGCACCAGTTTCTGGTGGCGCTGTTTCTGCTGGGCGTGGGGTGGAACTTCCTGTTCACCGGCAGCACCACCCTGGCCATGCAAGCCTACCGGCCCGAAGAAAAAGACAAAGCCCAGGCCGCCATCAACTTCTGGGTGTTTGCCACCATGGCGGTCACGTCTTTTGCCTCGGGTGCCCTGGTCACCACCCAGGGCTGGACGCTGCTGAACATCGGCTCCATCGTGCCGGTGGCGTTGACCGGGCTGGCGCTGCTGTGGCTGGCAGCACAGCGGCGGGCACAGGCGCTCGAAACGCCGAACCGCGACACGACGCACTGACCAGCAGCCCGCTCACAGCTGCTGGGGCATGCCGAAGTGGTAGCCTTGGAACAAACGACAACCCATGGCGCGCAACACCTCAAACTGCTGAGCGGTTTCCACCCCTTCGGCCACCACGCCCAAGTCCAGGCTTTGCGCCAACTGCAAGATGGCGCGGGCGATCGCCGCATCGTTCGGGTCGTCCAGCACGTCCCGCACAAAGGTCCGGTCGATCTTGAGTTGAGCCAGCGGCAGGCGCTTCAGGTAGGCCAGCGACGAATAGCCGGTGCCAAAGTCGTCCAGGGCGAATTGAACGCCCAGCGAAGCCAGCGCCTCCATCTTGGCGATCGTGTCCTCCACATCGTGCAGCAACTGGCTCTCGGTCAGCTCGAGTTTCAGGCGCGCCGGGTCGGCACCGCTGCAGCGCAAGGCGTCCTTGACACAGGCCACCAGATCGGGTTGCCGCAATTGCCGCGCACTCAGGTTCACCGCCAAGGTCCAGCCTCGGCGCACCGGGTCGTCACGCCATGAGGCCAAGTGTGCACACGCCTGCTCCAGCACCCACTGCCCCAGGACCAGGATGTAGCCCGACTCCTCCGCCAGCGGGATGAACTGTCCCGGCGACACCATGCCACGCGTCGGGTGGCGCCAGCGCAACAAAGCTTCCAGCCCATGGGTGCGACCGCGGGCGTCCACGATCGGCTGCCCAAAAAGCTCAAATTCCCCTTCTCGCAAGCCATGCCGCATGTCGCGCTGCAACGCCGCGCGCAGGGTGGCACGCTCCTGCAACGACGGATCAAAAAATCGCACCGCGTTGCGACCTGCAGCCTTGGATTCGTACATCGCCATGTCGGCTCGACGCAGAATCTCATCGGTGCGGTCCTCGTCCCCCTGGAACAGGGCGATACCGATGCTGGGCGTGACCACCACCTCCACGCCGTCGACGGTCATGGGCAGCTCCAGCGCAGCGCGGATTTTTTCACCCACCGTCTGGGCCGCCCACGCGGCCTGCTCCCGACCGGCCGCCAAGTCCTCCAGCAGCACGACGAACTCGTCGCCCCCGATCCGACCAATCGTGTCTTCCACCCGCACAGCCGCTTGCAACCGCTGCGCAGCTTCGCACAACACCGCATCGCCCAGCACGTGGCCGTAGGCGTCGTTGACGACTTTGAAGTTGTCCAGGTCGATGAAACACAGCGCGGCCCACATGGCACTGCGGGCGTTGGCCGCCTGCACCTGCTGCAAGCGGTCGTGGAACGAGCGGCGATTGTGCAAGGCGGTGAGGCTGTCGTAGAACGCCAATCGGTGCACCACCGCCTCGGCTTCTTTGCGCGGGGTAATGTCACGTCCTATACCCCGGTAGCCGCGCCAGCACCCACTTGCATCAAAGATGGGCATGCCACTCAGCGCGAACCAAACCTGCCGACCGTCTGGCAAGGTACGGCGCACTTCCCAACGGCGAAACACCTGGCGTGTCGCCAGCATCTGCTGCAAAGGCGCCCAATCTTCCAGCCTGGGCAGGTTCAGCGCCGCCACATCCCATGGGCGACGCCCCAGGTAATGCGGCGCCAAACCGTATTCCTGCACCAAATGCCCCTCCATGCGCACGCATCGGCATTGTTCGTCCCATTCCCAATACCAGTCGGCCGAAAGTTCGGTGAGGCTGCGAAAACGCTCCTCGCTCTCGCGCAGCGCCGCCAGCGCCTGGGCATGCTTGCTGATGTCGGTGTAAGTGCGCACCCAGCCGCCATTCGGCAATGCCATGGTGGCACCTTGCAGGGTGCGGCCACCGGCGCTGGTGTAGGTGTACAGGTGGGGCTCACCGGTGCGCTTTGCGGCACGCAGGTGGTGCCAGACCCGTTGCTGCAAATGCACCGCGTCACCACGCAAATCACCGCGCGTGTGCTGCCAGCGCACCACCTCGTCAATCAGCGGCCGCAAGGCCAACAAACGTGCGGGCAGTTCCAGCATCTCCAGGGCGGTGCTGTTGTAGCCCTCCACGCGCCCTTCAGAGTCGAGGACGACGAGACCGTGGCGCAATTGGTCCAGCAGCTCGGCCACCGACAAGCGCCCACTGCGCAGCACTTCGTCGGCCACCTGAGCGGCCAAGGGCGAGACCGGCAACGCGGTCGTGAACGAAGCAGACATGGACAAGGGAAGGAGTGGCCGGAAGAAAAAAAACCTGGTCCGCCGCTGCGAACCAGGAGTCCAATTCTTGCATGCTCCCGAGGTCCACTTGCCCCCGATCTGTTAGTGGTTTACCCTGCTTCAAGGCATCCGCGCGATCACCTCGGCCACCGAAGCCGTGAGACGCTGGGCAAACGGGACGTGCAAAAACTCGTTCGGCCCGTGGGCGTTGCTCTTGGGGCCCAACACGCCGCACACCATCATCTGCGCCTTGGGAAAGCCCTGGCTCAACATGTTCATGAGGGGAATGGTGCCCCCTTGCCCGATGAAACCACAGGCCGCACCGAACTGCGCCCGGCTGGCCGTGTGCAGGGCCTCCTCAAACCACGGCGCGGTGACCGGCGCGTTCCAGCCGGTGGCCGCGCCCTCGGGCTCGAATGTGACCTTGGCCTGGTAGGGGGCGTTGTCTTCCAGCAGGGTTTTCAGGTCTTGCACAGCCTGGGCGGCATCCACCAAGGGCGGCAAGCGCAAACTGAGCTTGAACGCGGTGTAAGGTCGCAACACGTTGCCCGCGTTCTGCAGGGTCGGGAAACCGTCCGCCCCCGTCACGCTCAAGGTGGGCCGCCAAGTGCGGTTGATCAGCGCCTCCACCGGATCGGTGGTGGTGGGCAAGGCAAACAGGGTGGCGCCGCCGCAGTCGTGGTGCGCCCAGGGAAAACGTTTGTACACCTCGTCGCCCAGAATGGCGGCCGTGGCCTGAGCCTGCGCCAGGCGCTCCGCAGGCACCTCGCAATGGAAACGCTCGGGCAGCAGGCGACCGCTAGCGCTGTCTTCCAAGCGGTCCAACACCTGGCGCATGATGCGAAAACTGGACGGCACCAGTCCCGAAGCGTCGCCCGAATGGATGCCCTCGGTCAGCACCTCCACCTTGAGCACGCCACTGGCCATGCCACGCAGGCTGGTGGTCAGCCAAAGCTGGTCGTAGTTGCCGGCCCCACTGTCCAGGCAGACCACCAAACCGACATCGCCCAGGCGGTCACGCAACGCGTCCACATAGGGCAACAGATCGTGAGAACCGCTTTCCTCGCAAGTTTCGATCAGGCCCACAATGCGCGGGTGCGCGGCACCCTGGGCCTTCAAGGCCTGAATGGCGGCAATGCTGGCGTAGATGGCGTAACCGTCGTCAGCGCCGCCACGGCCATACAGCTTGTCGTCCACCAACTTGGGGGTCCACGGCCCCAGGTCGCTGCGCCAGCCGTTGAACTCGGGTTGCTTGTCGAGGTGGCCGTACATCAACACCGTCTGGCCGCTCGCGGGTGCCGGTGTGCCATCCCGCCCTGCACTGGCGGGCAGCTCAAAAAACAACACCGGGGTGCGCGGGCGGCCGTCCGGCGTTTCCAGCCGGATCACTTCCAATTGCAAGCCTGCCACCTTTTGCGCCAGCACCCAATCGGCCGCTTCGCGCAGCACGGTGTCGATGTGGCCGTGGGAGGCCCAATCGCGATCGAACGCTGGCGACTTGGCCGGAATGCTGATGTAGCGGTGCAGCGCGGGCAGGATGTGCTGCTGCCACTGCCCATCCACCTGGGCGCGGGTCAGGGCGGCATCCAGCACCGTGGGGGACAGGCGTGCGTTCATGGCGGTCAGAAGCTTTCCCAGTCACCCTCTGCGTTGTCGGCTGGCTTGGGCGCAGGACGGGCCAAAGGTTTGGGGGCGGCGGCCTTGGGCGCCACCGTCGGCGCTGCGGGCGCTTTGGCCGCCGGTTTGGCCGGAATGGCTTTGGCTTGCGCCGCCGGGTGCGGCTTGGGCGACGGCAAACTGGCGTCGGCCGGGCGGGTGGCGGCGGGGCGCGGCGGGGCCGGGCGCTTGACCGGCGCACGCGTGGCCACCGGCGACAAAGTCTGTGCATCGCCCGTGCGGAAGGCCGCGATCGCCTGCGACAGCCGGCCCGCCTGATCGCGCAAGCTCTCGGACGCGGCCGAACTCTGCTCCACCAACGCGGCGTTCTGCTGCGTCATCTGGTCGAGCTGACTCACCGCCACGTTGACCTGACCGATGCCTTCGCTCTGTTCGGCGGCGGCGGCCGTGATCTCGCCGATGATGTCGGTCACGCGCTGCACGCTGCTGACGATCTCGTTCATCGTGCTGCCTGCGTCCTGCACCAGGCGGCTGCCGTCCTGCACCCGCTCCACGCTGGCGTTGATGAGGTCTTTGATTTCCTTGGCCGCCTGGGCACTGCGTTGGGCCAGCGTGCGCACCTCGCCCGCCACCACGGCAAATCCCCGGCCCTGCTCGCCGGCGCGCGC
>CAZSZN010000070.1:0-13710 GCA_964610405.1 uncultured Macromonas sp.
ATCAAGAAGACCAACTGCATGGTCATCTTCATCAACCAGATCCGCATGAAGATCGGCGTGATGTTCGGCAGCCCCGAAACCACCACCGGCGGCAACGCGCTGAAGTTCTACGCCTCGGTGCGTCTGGACATCCGCCGCGTCGGCGCGATCAAGAAGGGCGACGAGGTGGTCGGCAACGAGACGCGCGTGAAGGTGGTGAAGAACAAGGTGTCGCCGCCGTTCAAGACGGCCGAGTTCGACATCCTTTATGGCGAAGGCATCAGCCGTCAGGGGGAAATTGTCGATTTGGGCGTACTGCACAAAATCGTGGAAAAGTCGGGTGCCTGGTACGCCTACAACGGCGAAAAGATCGGCCAGGGCCGCGAGAACGCCCGCGAGTTCCTGCGCGAGAACCCGCTGCTGGCGCACGAGATCGAGAACAAGATCCGCGCTGCGCTGAACGTGCCGGCGCTGCCCGAGTTCGACCCGAGCACCGCCGCCGGTGCCGATGCCCTCGAAGACGCCGACGCGCTGTGATGGCAAAGGGTGGGCCGGGGCAGCCCGGCCCCTCGCTGAAGGCCCGTGCCTTGCGCCTGCTGGCCCAGCGCGAACATTCGCGGGCCGAGCTGATGCGCAAGCTCGCGCCGCACACCGACGATGAGGCGGCGCTGGTGGCCGCGCTGGACGATCTCCAGGCCAAAGGCTTCATCAGCGAGGAGCGGGTGGCCGAGAGCGTGCTGCACCGGCGCGCCGCCCGACTGGGCGCAACCCGGGTGCGCAGCGAGTTGCAGGCCAAGGGCTTGAGCGTGGCGGTGGTGAACGACGCGGTGCAGCAGTTGCGCCACACCGAACGCGACCGGGCCCAGGCCGTGTGGGCGAAGAAATTCGGCCAGCCCCCGGCCGATGCCAAAAGCCGCGCCCAGCAGATGCGGTTTTTGGCGGCACGAGGCTTCGCGCCCGATGCGATCCGTGAGGTGGTGCCGCGCGTGTCGCAAGGGCCTGGCGCCAGCGACCCCGACGGCTTTCAGGACGACGAAGCCTGAGCCGTCAGTCGCCCGCCGGGCCGGCCATGACCTGGTTGCGGCCTCGGGTCTTGGCCTGGTAGAGGTTGCGGTCGGCCTCCCGCACCATCGCCGATGCGTCGGTCATGGCGGGCAGGCGCATCACACCCACGCCAATGCTCACCGTCACCCGCAAAGGTTGATCGCCGGTCGGGGGCTCCAGGGACAAACCTTCCACTTGGCGGCGCAGGTGCTCGGCCACCACCAGGGCGCCGTCTTCGTCGGTGTTGGGCAGCAGGCAGACGAACTCTTCGCCACCGTAGCGGAACAGCTGGTCGGTGCTGCGTTGCAATCCGCCTCCCAGGGAGCGGGCCACCGCGCGCAGGCACAGGTCGCCGTGGGCGTGACCGAACGCGTCGTTGAAGCGCTTGAAGTGGTCCACGTCGATCATCAGCACGCTCAACGGGGTGTTCATGCGCTGGCAGCGCCCCCATTCGGCGCGCAGGCGTTCGTCGAAATGGCGCCGGTTGTAGGCACCGGTGAGCCCGTCGATGTAGACCCAGCCGCGCAGCAGGTCGGCCTGGCGCTTGAGCATCAGGTGGGTTCGCACCCGGGCCCGCACCACGTTCGGGTTGAACGGTTTGGTGATGAAGTCCACCGCGCCCAGCCCGAGGCCGGTGGTTTCGGCGTCGGGGTCGGTCTGGCCGGTCACGAAAATCACCGGGATGTCCCGCGTTTCGGGCTCGGCCTTGAGGCGGCGGCACACTTCGTGGCCGTCCATCTCGGGCATCACCACGTCCAGCAGGATGAGGTCGGGCTTTTTGTCCTGGGCGATGTGCAGGGCCGCGCTGCCCCGGGTGGCGGCCAGCACCGTGTGCTCACCCTGCAGCGCGTGGTACAGCGCCTGCAGGTTGGTGGGCTGGTCGTCCACGATCAGCACCCGCGTGTCTTGCAGCAGCGATTCGGGGTCGTAGGGGTTGGGGCTCATGGGCTCACATTTCCAGCAGGGCGGCGCACAGGCGCTGCGCTTCGTCAAAGTCAAAGGCGTCTACCGCATCCTGCAGCGGCGCGAGGCGGGCGTCAAGCGTGCCGTCGTGGGCGGTGCGCAGTTCTTCCAGCATTTCGGCGCTGCGCATGTCGAAGTCGGCCAGCACACCCAGCAAGGCAGCGAGCCGCTCGCGCGCACTTTCCGGCAAGGGGCCGGTTGGCGCGGGGTCGATGGGCGGGGCGGTTTCGGCGGGCAGGTAGGCGGCCATGGCGTCGCTGGCCGCGTCCAGGGCGCCCAGCAACTCCTGGCGCAGTGCGTCGGCAGGGGGCAGGGTGCTGGCCTCCTTCAGGGTGCGCTCGCGGCGCGCGGCCAGCTGCGACAACTGTTCCAGCCCCAGGGTGGCGGCCACGCCTTTGACGGTGTGCAGCCAGCGCCGCAGTGCCTCCGGAGCCAGCGGCTCCAGCAAGGGCTTGAGGCTGTCGCGGTGCTGGGGCAGTTCCTTGATGAACTGGCGCAGCAGCTTTTGGTACAGGTCGGTCTGGCCGCCCATGCGCTGGATGGCGGCGTTCGGGTTCAACACCGGCATCTCGCCATCAAGGCTGGCCGTCATGGTGAAGGCGAGGGCGTCGCTGAGCTCCGCCGGTGCTTCGGGCACCACATGCCCGGTCACCCGCAGCAGAATCTGCACCAGCCGCTGCAACTCGAACGGTTTGCCGATGTGGTCCACCATGCCGGCGTCCAGGCAGGCCTGGCGGTCCGAAGCCATGGCGTTCGCGGTCATGGCCACCACCGGCGGGCACCGTGTGCCCAGCCGCAGGTGCAGTTCCCGGGTGGCTTCCAGCCCGTCCATCACTGGCATCTGCATGTCCATCAGCACCGCGTCGAAGCGGGCGGCGTCGGGCGGGGTGCCAAAGGCCAGCACGCCTTGCAAACCGTCTTTCGCAGTGGAAACGTGGACGCCTTCGGTGCGCAGCAGTTCGGCCGCGATTTGCAGGTTGATGGGGTTGTCGTCCACCACCAGCACCCGCAGGTCTTGCAGCCGAGGGCCGCCGGCGTCCCGCGAGGTGGCGGGGTTGGGCGTGGACTCGCTGTGGGCTTTGTCGATGCAGGCGGTCAGCGTGCGGGGTGTCCAGGTGCGGGTCAGCGTGGCGTCGAATTGCCACGGGTGGCCGTGGACGAGGAACTGGGGCTCGTTGTCCCCTTGCGGCAGCAGCAGCACCCAGCGGCGCGGGGCCTGCCCAGGTGTGCGGGGCACGTTCTGCAGCAGCGCGATCACGTCGTGGCGGGGCAGGTGGGCGTCCACCACCACGGTGTCGTGCGGGTCGTTGGGTTGGCCCAGTTGACGTTGCGCTTCGGCCACCTCGGGGCAGACGGTGGCGCTGTGGCCCAGCAGCACCAGTTGCTGCTGGAGCAGCGCGTTCAGCCGTGCCGATGCGCCGACGATGCACAGGTGCCGGGCGGTGTGCGGTGGGGCCGCACTCTCGGCCAACCCGCCCGGCAGCGGGAAGTGCAGGGTGAAGTGGAAGGTGCTGCCTTGCCCCAGCGCGCTGTCGATCGCCAGGGTGCCACCCATCAAGCCAATCAGGTGTTTGCAGATCGACAGCCCCAGCCCGGTGCCACCGAAGCGGCGGGTGGTGGACGCTTCGGCCTGGGTGAAGCCGGTGAAAATCTTGCTCTGGTTGTCGGCGCTGATGCCAATGCCCGTGTCCCGCACCGAGAACGCCACCGACACGCCATGCGCGTCTTGCTGCACCGGCCGGATGGTGATGGTGACCTCGCCCTGTTCGGTGAACTTGACGGCGTTGCTGCCCAGGTTGACCAGCACCTGCTGCAGCCGCAGCGCATCGCCCACCACCTGCGCCGGCAGTGTGGGGTCCACGTCAAACAGAAGCTCTACCGGCTTGTGGCCCAGGTTCATCGACAGGATGAGCGCGATGTCGCGCAGCATTTCCTCCAGCCGGAACGGTTGCGGGTCGAGCTCGATCTTGCCGGCTTCGGCTTTGGAGAAGTCCAGGATGTCGTTGATCAGCGCCAGCAGCGAGCGGGTGGCGCCGTCGGCCTTGTCCACGTAGTCACCCTGGCGTTCGTCCAGCGGGGTTTTCTTGAGCAGCGCCAGCATGCCGGTGATGGCGTTCATCGGCGTGCGGATTTCGTGGCTCATGTTGGCCAGGAACTGGCTCTTGGCGCGCGATGCTTCCTGCGCCGCATCGGTGGCTTGTTGCAGGTGCTGGTTCTGCTGCTCCAATGCGGCGCGCAACTGGTACTGCGTGGTCACGTCCTGGATGGCGCCGATCAGCCGCGAGGTGCGGCCGGCGCGGCGTTCGCTCTCGCCCACCGCGCGCACCCAGCGGGCCCGCCCCTGCGCGGTGATGAACGGCAGCTCCAGGTCAAAGCCGGTGCCATCGCGAATGCAACGCTCCACCGCGCTGGCGATCTGTTCCCGCGCGCCTTCGGGGTAGAACCGCAAAGCTTCTTCGGGTGAAGGGGCGTGCCCCTCGGGCACCTCGTGGATGCGGCAGGTTTGGTCGGTCCACTCCAGCCGCTCCTGTTCGAGGTCCATGGTCCAGCCACCGACACCGGCAATGCGTCCGGCGTTGGCCAGAAAGCGCTGGCTGGCCTCGATCGCATCGGCCTGGCGGCGTTGTTCGGTCACGTCCTGCGCCACGCCGATCATGCGTTGCGGCGCGCCCTGTTCGTCGGCCACCACGCGGGCCGCGTTGCGCATGTAGCGCACCTTGCCGCTGGGCAGCACGATGCGGAATTCCGAGCGGTAGTCGCGCCCGCTGGACAGGCTGTTGGCCAGCAATTGGCGCGCTTCGAGCAGATCGTCTGGGTGTACCCGTTCCCGCCACAGTTGCTGCAGATCGGCCGAATCGGCGTCGTCGGGCACGCCATAAAGCCGGCGCATTTCGCCATCCCACACCACCTCGCCACTGCCGATGCCGATTTCCCACACCCCCATCTTGGCGACGGCGGCGGCGAGCCGGAAGCGCTCGGCGTACTCGCGCGTTTCCAACTCGGCTTGCTTGCGCCGGGTGATGTCCTGGTGGGTGCCCGCCATCCAGATCGGGCGGCCGTCAGGGCTGTGCATCACCACCCGCCCGCGCCCCTGTATCCAGACCCAGTGGCCGTCGCGGTGGCGCATGCGGAATTCGCACTCGTACAGTTCGGTTTCGTCGTTGAAGTGCCGTTCGACGGCCTGGTTCGCGCGCGTCAGGTCTCTGGGTTCGAGGCGTTCGCTCCAGGTGTGGACGGTGGCGGGCGTGAGGTCTTGCAACGTCAGGCCCAGCATGTTGGCCCACTGTTCGTTGATCTGCAGCTCGCCGGTGTCGATGTTCCAGCGCCAGGTGCCCACCTGGGTGCCTTCAATGATGGCGTTCAGCTGCTCGCGCTCCAGCATCAACGCTTGCTCGGTGGCTTTGCGCGCCGAGATGTCGAGCAGGATGCCGGTCACCATCGGGGCGTTGCGTTCGTCACCGGGCTGTACGCTGCCCCGGATCAGCACCCAGACCCAATGCCCGTCGCGGTGGCGCACCCGCAACTCGACCTCGTAGGCGCCAAAGCCGCGCCGCAGCGGTTCGTCCTGGGCCGCTTGAAGGCGCGGGCGGTCGTCGGGGTGCACGTGCTCCAGGAACGGCCGACTCTGCAACTGCGGCAACTGGGGCGGGGTGTAGCCCAGCAGCGCCGCGTAGCGCTCGTCCACCTGCCGCTCGCCGGTGATAAGGTTGCGCTGCCAGGTGCCAGCCTGGGTGCCTTCCAGAATGCGCTGGGTGCGCTCGTTCGCCTGGGCCAGCCGCTGTTCGGTCAGCTTGTGTTCGGTGATGTCGGTTTCCACCGCCATGTAGCCGTACAGCACGCCCTCGCTGCTGTGCAGCGGCTGGATTTCGATGTCCAGCCAGTAGGCGCGGCCAAACTTGTCGCGGTTGAGCAGTTGGCCCCGGTAGTTGGTTTCGGCCTTCAGGTGGTCGCGCAGGCGTTGCACCTCGGCCGGGTCGGTGCCGTCAAACTGCAGCAACCGGCCTGGCACCTGGCCCAGCACCTCGTCAACCTGGTAGCCGGTGGTGCGCACAAAGCCTTCGTTGACCCAGGTGATGCGGCCCTGTGCGTCGGTGATGATGACCGCGTTGGTGGTGCGACGCGCGACCAGGCTGAGCCGTTCCACCGCCTGGTGCAACTGGGCCGCCTGTTGCTGGTCGCGCCGCATTTCCAGTGCCTGGCCGGCCGCCAGCGCCAGCTCGGTCAGGATGGCGCGTTGGCGTTCGTCCAGCGCGCGGGGTTGCCGGTCGATCACGCACAGCGTGCCGACCGCATGACCATCGCTCAGCCGGATCGGGGCGCCTGCGTAATAGCGGATGTGCGGTGCGTCGGTGACCAGTGGGTTGTCCGCAAAGCGCGGGTCCAGGCCGGCATCGGGCACTTCCATGGGCGAGTCACCCAGAATGGCGTGGGCACAGAAGGCCAGGTCGCGCGGGGTTTCTTGCACCCCCGGCAGGCCGACGTTGGCCTTGAACCACTGCCGGTGGCTGTCGATCAGCGAAATCAGCGAGATCGGCGTGTCGCACACCAGCGAAGCCGCCCGCACCAGCGCGTCGAACGCCGGCTCGGCCGGGGTGTCGAGCGCTTGCAGATCGTGCAGGGCGCGCAGGCGCTCTGCTTCATCAGGCGGCAGGGGGGCGGGCATCATTGCCGCAAAGGATAACCAATTTGCCCCACCGGTCGATACTGGGGCTGGTTTTGTTCACGAAGTTTGCCTATCATGGCAGCGAGGGCCATGCACTGTGGAGTGCATGCGATTTGAAACCGATAGAATCGACAGCTATGCGCCTAAACAATCCGGTTACCCAGCAGAATTACGACTTTCCGGCCGATCAGACCCTGATCTCGGTGACCGATTTGAAAGGTCGTATCACTTACTGCAACCACAATTTTGTCTCGGTCAGTGGTTATACACACGACGAGTTGATGGGGCAGCCCCACAACCTGTTGCGCCACCCCGACATGCCGGAAGAAGCCTTCCGCGACATGTGGCACACCATTCAGGACAAAGGCAAGCCCTGGAGCGCGCTGGTGAAAAACCGGCGCAAGAACGGTGACCATTACTGGGTGCGTGCCAATGCCACGCCGGTGCGCGATGGCGACCGCATCGTGGGTTACCTGTCGGTGCGCACCAAGCCTGCAGCCGAAGAAATCGCCGCGTTCGACCAGCTCTACGAGAAGATGCGCGCTGAAGCTGCGGCTGGGAAACTGGTGCACGTGCTGGACGAAGGGCGCGTGGTGCGCAAGGGCTGGCTGCCGGCCCTGGTGCGGGCGCTCAAGCCCGGCCTGCGTGGGCAAGTGATGACCAGCACCGCAGTGGCGGTGGCCTTGCCATGTGCCGTGTTGCTGGCGGGCCTGCCCTGGTGGGGGGCCTTGGCGGTGGGTGTGGCCAGCGTGGCGGTGGTGGGGTGGTGGCTGGCGCGCCTGATCGCGCTGCCCATCCGCTCGGTGCTGAGCGTGGCCAACCAGATGGCGGCCGGCGACCTGACCGCTGCGGTGGCCATTGACGCCAAGGGCGAAGCGGCCGAGCTGCAATTGGCGCTGGCGCAACTCAACGTCACGGTGCGCACCATCGTGCGCGACGTGCGGCACGAGGTCATCAACCTGTTGGGCGGCACGCAGGAAATCGCCGCCGGCAACCTCGACCTGTCGGCCCGCACCGAGTCGCAGGCCAGCAACCTGGAGGAAACCGCCGCCTCGATGGAGGAAATCAACGGCACCATCCAGCAGACCGCGCACATGGCGACCGAGGGCGCGCAACTGGCCAGCGACACCGCCCAGGTGGCGCGGCGCAGCCACGAGGCGGTGCTCTCGGTGGGCGAGACCATGCGCGAGATTTCCGAGTCGTCGCGCCGCATCGGCGACATCATCCAGGTGATCGAGGGCGTGGCATTCCAGACCAACATCCTGGCGCTGAACGCGGCGGTGGAGGCCGCGCGGGCGGGCGAGCAAGGCCGGGGATTTGCGGTGGTGGCGTCCGAAGTGCGAGCGCTGGCGCAGCGCACCTCCGAGGCGGCCAAGGAAATCCGCCGCCTGATCGAAGAGTCGAGCGGCCGGGTGGCGCAAGGCAACCAGCGCGCCACCGATGCGCAGGCGCGCATGGACGAGGCCATGGCCTCGGTGGACCGGGTGACCAGCCTGCTGTCGGACATCAGCCTGTCTGCGCGCGAGCAGTCGCTGGGCGCGTCGCAGGTGAGCGAGGCGGTGGCGCAGCTCGACTCCATCACGCAGCAGAACGCGGCCATGGTGGAGGAGTTGTCGGCCGCGTCGTCGGCGCTGAACGCGCAAGTCCAGCGGGTCAGCCAGACCATTCGTGTGTTCAAGCTCACGCCCAACGACAAGACGCTGGCCGAAGAAGACGCGGTGGAAATGCGCAAGGCTGCCAAAGCCCTGGACGCCCCGCTGGACGATGGCGAGGTCAATTTCGACCGGGTGCTGTCGGCCCACCAGCAATGGCGGGTGAACCTGCGCAACGCCATCAACCGCAAGTTGACGGTGGACGCCGAGAAGGCCCGTCGTGACGATTGTTGCGAGCTGGGCACCTGGTTGTACGGTTCGGGCAAATCCCGCTGGGGTCACCAGGCCGCGTTCACCCAGTTGCTCAGCAGCCACAAAACCTTCCACACCGAGGCGGGCAAGATCGCCGACGTCATCAACAGCAAGCGTTACCCCGAGGCCGAGCGCCTGGTGGGCAACGGTACCGCCTTCCACAACGCGGGTGAAGCGGTGGGCAAGGCCATCCGCGCCTTGCGCCAGGTGGTGCAAGGGGGAGGCGCGCCCACCCCGGCACGGCCAGCGCCGGCCTTGGCCGCCCCCGCCCGGACGCCGGCCCCGGCGCCGCGTCCCAAAGCGGTGACCGCCCCGGCGGGTGACGACGATTGGGAGTCGTTCTGAGCGCTGTGTCATGCCTGGAGGGCTGAACCGTCGGCGTTGGTCGACCGCTGTCCTGAGCGGGCTGCTGCTGAGCAGCGGCCTGGTGGGCTGTGCTCCCCCTCCGTTGCGCTTGGGGCTGCACCCGTGGCCCGGTTACGAGCCCTTGGTGCTGGCCGAAGGCTTTGGCTGGCTGCCCGATGGCGTGACTTTGAACTGGGGGGAGGCGGCCAGCGACACCCTGGACGGTTTGCGCACCGGCCGGCTTGATGCCGGCGCTCTGACGCTGGACGAAGTGTTGCTCGCCCGGAGTCTGGGGCTGCCCCTGGTGGTGGTGGCGGTGGTGGACGAATCGGTCGGCGCGGACCAGGTGTTGGCCCGTGAGATCACCCATCCGAACGGTTGGCGCGGCGCACGGGTGGCGTTTGAGCCCAGCGCGGTGGGGCACCTGGTGCTGAAGTTGTGGCTGGAAACCATGGGCTTGACCATGGCCGATGTGCGCGCCGTCCATCTGCCGCCCGCCGAACAGCCCGAGGCCTGGGCCGCCGGCGCGGTGGATGTGGCCATCAGCTACCCGCCCAACGCTTTGACCTTGCGCGAGCAGGGTGCGGTGGTGTTGTACGACTCCAGCCATTTCCCCGGCTTGGTGCTGGACGTGCTCGCGGTGCACCGTGACCGCTTGGGCTGGCGCGATGGCGCTCGCGTGTCAGATCTGGTGGCCGCGCACTTTCGGGGGCTGGAGCATCTGCGCGTGAACCCCGAGGATGCCTTGCGCCGCATTGCCCGCGCCCACCAGACCACTTACGCCGATACGCTGGCCAGTTTTGGCGGCCTCAACCTGCCACAGGTGACGGTGAACCGCGCCTTGTTGCGCGACGGGGGCGAACTGGGTGCGGTGGCGGCCCGTTTGGCGTCGGTGATGGTGGAGGCCCGCTTGCTGCCGGCCGTGCCCGATCTGTCTGACTTGGCGACCGACCGCTACCTGCCCCGGAGCTGAGCAGCCATGCCCCTTCACTTGATCCGATGGTGGGCCACTTTGGTGTGGGCCCTGTGCTGGGTACCGCTGGCCCAAGCCACCCATCCCTCTGAATCTGCCGAGGACGTGCCTCTGACGGTGGGCGTGTTGTCCTCGCGGGTGCCGCAGACCTTGGAGGCGCGTTGGGCGCCGTTCATGGCCTATTTGAGCCAGCAACTCGGTGGTCGGCCGGTGGTGTTGCGCTCGCTCGACCACGAGGGCTTGCGGCGTGCCGCCGTGGCCCGTCAGGTGGATGTGGTGCTGACCAACCCAGGTTACGCGCTGGAATTGCGGCATCAGATTGGGACCGTCACCTATCTGGCCACCCTGGTTACTGCCTACCAGGGCCAGGCGGTGCGCGGCCTGGGGGGCGTGTTGGTGGCAGCGGCGGGGCGTCCGCCCTTGCAGGACTGGAACGACCTGCAAGGGCTGCGCATAGGCACCGGCGGCGCCCACCTGTTCGATGCGCACCAGGTCCACGCGCACGAAATGCAGCAGCGCAACCTGCCCTACCCCGGCAGCAACGAGCTGGTGACTTTTCCGCGCCAGGAGGATGCCTTGCTGGCTGCGGTGCGCGGCGAGGTGGACGTGGCCCAGGTGCGCACCGGCTTGCTGGAGCAGATGGTGAGCGAAGGCCAGGTGCCGGTCGGGGCCTATCAGGTGATGCTGCCGCAGGGGTTCGAGGGTTATCCGTACCACGTCTCTACCCGCCTGTACCCGGAGTGGCCGGTGATGGCCTTGCCACACCTGGACAGCGACTTGCAGCGCCAGGTGGCGGCCGCGCTGCTGGCGTTGCCGGCTCACCACCCGGCGGCTGAAGCCGCTGGCTTGGCGGGTGTGGCGCCCCCGGCGGACTACGCTTCCGTCGAGCGACTGGCGCAAGCGCTGGGCATCCCGCCCTACGACGTGCCTCCCCACATCGATCTGTGGCAGGTCTGGCAGGAGTACCGCTCTTTCATCATCGCCTTGGCCGGCGCAGCGGTGTTTCTGGTGTGGTCGTCGGTGCTGCTGTGGTTCCGGCATCGCCAGTTGATCGACCTGTTGCGCGAACGCCAGGGGCTGCTGGCGCAGATCGAGACCGACGCCGAACGGCAGGGCCACCTGTTGGCCGGCAGCCCGTCGGTCATCTATGCGCTCGACCCCGAGAGTTGGATGCCCGTCTACGTGGGCCCCAACGTGGGCGAGTTGTTTGGGGTGGACGCGCCAACGCTGTTGGGTGACGCGCAATGGTGGCGAGCCACCGTGCACCCCCAGGATTTGGCCACCGCCTTGGAGCGCATGGTGGCGTGGCGCGACCAGAACTACCCAGGCCCCCTGGTGCACACCTACCGCATGCGCCACCGCCAGGGCCACTGGGTGTGGGTGGAAGACCGATTGCGCGCCCGCCGCGATGCCGAGGGTCAGGTGATCGAGCTGATCGGCTCCCACACCGACTGCGGCGAACGCATGGACCAGGAGCAGCGCCTGCGCCTGAACGCCAGCGTGTTCGAGCACGCGCGCGAGGGCATCGTCATCTGCGATGTGCAGGCCAACATCGTGGATGTGAACCCGTCGTTCACCCGCATCACCGGCTACACCCGCGAACAGGTGCTGGGCCGCAATCCCCGGCTGCTGCAATCGGGCCGACAAGACGCGGCTTTTTACCGCGAGATGTGGCGCAGCCTGGTGCAGCATGGCGCCTGGGAGGGGGAGTTGCTCAACCGCAAGGCCACGGGCGAGTCGTACTCGCAATACTCCACCCTGAGTGCGGTTCGCAACGCGACGGGCAAGCTCACCCACTACGTCGCGGTGTTTGCCGACATCACCGAGAAGAAGGCCTACGAGTCGCGCCTGTTCCAGCTCGCCTACTTTGACGAGTTGACCGGCTTGCCCACCCGGGGCCTGATGACCGACCGATTGCGCCAGGCGCTGGGCCAGTTGCGCCGTAGCCACGGCGCCTTGAGCGTGGCGTTTCTGGATCTGGATGGATTCAAGGACGTCAACGACGGCCAGGGCCACGCGGCGGGTGACCGCCTGTTGGCCGAGGTGGCGCGGCGGTTGCAGGCCTGTGTGCGCGAAGGCGACACCGTGGCCCGTTTTGGGGGCGACGAGTTTGTGGTGCTGCTGCTCAACCACAACACCCAGCCTGCTCACGACCCGCAAATGCACCGCCTGCTGCACGCGGCCGCCGACCCCGTCACCATCGATGGGGTGCAGGTGCAAGTCTCGGCCAGCATTGGTGTGTGTGTCTGCTACCCCGAGGGCGATGCCGATGCGGACCAGATCATCCGGCAGGCGGACCACGCAATGTACGCCGCCAAGCTGGCCGGCAAGAACCGCTACGAGGTGTTTGACAGCCGGATCGACGACCGCACCCGTTCGCACCAGCACCTGCGCGAACGCATCATGCAGGGCTTGCTGGATGGCGAGTTCGTGCTGTTCTACCAGCCCAAGGTGAGCATGCGGACCGGGCAACTGCAAGGCGTGGAGGCGCTGATTCGCTGGCGCCACCCGGAGCAGGGCCTGCTGGCGCCCGGCGCTTTCCTGCCGGCCACCGAAGGGCACCCGGTGGAGCTGGCCCTGGGCCGCTGGGTGCTGGCCGAGGCGGCGTGTCAGGTGGAACGCTGGTTGGCCGAAGGCTGGCCGGTGCCGGTGAGCGTCAACATTTCGGCCGATCACTTGCTGGCCCCCGCCTTTGTGGACGAGTTGGCCGACCTGCTGCGGCGCCACCCCGGTTTGCCCCCGCAAAGCCTGGAGCTGGAGGTGCTGGAGAGCACCGCGCTGGAGGATGTGGAGCGTGCGTCCGAGGTGTTGATGCGCTGCGCCAGCCTGGGGGTACGCGCCGCGTTGGACGATTTCGGCACCGGCTATTCGTCGCTCACCTACCTCAAGACACTGCCCACACACACGCTGAAGATCGACCAGTCGTTCGTGCGCGACATGATCAACGACCCGGACGACCTGGCCATTCTGCAGGGCGTGCTGGACCTGGCCCGGGTGTTCCGCCGCCAGGTGGTGGCCGAAGGCGTGGAGACCGAAACCCATGGCCTGATGCTGCTGCACCTGGGGTGCGAGTTGGGCCAGGGCTATGGCATTGCGCGCCCCATGCCGGCGGCGGAGGTGTTGCCCTGGGCGCAGCGCTGGCGCCCGTCGGACCGCTGGCAGCAGGTGCCGCCGCACCAGGCCGATCAGATCGAGCTGTTGATGGGCGCGGTGCATTTGCGCCAGTGTTTGCAGCAGTTGCGAGGCCAGTTGGAGGCCGGCGTGGACGAGGTGTTGGACCTGGCCGGCTGCGCGAACGCCCCCTGGCTCGCCCCCGCGCCCGAGGTGTGGGGCAACGGCCCCGAAGTGCAGGCCCTGTACCAGGAGGTGGTGGACCGTGTGCGAGCGTGCGTGGCGCAGGGCCAGGCCGGTGACCGACCGGGTGCGCTGCAGCAGCTCGGCACCGCCGAAGCGGTGTACGAACGCTTGTTGACCGAGTTGCTGAAACGGCCCGGCGCCGCGTGATCGCGCGCGGGCCAGTGCTGGCGGCGGCCGGCGTCAGGCCAGCAGAGCCCGCAGGCGCTCCACCGCTTCGCGCAGATCGGCCATGGCGCTGGCCGTGGAAAAGCGGATGTGCGTGCCGGTGTCGCGGTCGCTGAAGTCGCGGCTGGGCGTGGCCACCACATGGGCGCGGCGCATCAGTTCGGCCACGAAGGCGGTGCTGTCGCTCACCCCCAGTTTGTGGAACAGCGGGCTGGCATCGGCCCAGGCGTAGAAGGCGCCATCGGGCATCACGGGCAGACCAAACCCCAGCTCGCGCAGGGCGGGAATGAACCAGTCGCGACGGGCCTTGAACTCGG
>CAZSZN010000071.1:0-13489 GCA_964610405.1 uncultured Macromonas sp.
CTGGAACATGGAGCGCGAGTTCAACAACGCCGCCGGCTTCACCGCCAAGGACGACAGCCTGCCGCCCCGCCTGCTGAACGAGCCGGCCAAGACCGGCCCGGCCAAGGGTTTGGTGAACAAGCTGCCCGAGATGCTGCCCAAGTACTACGCGGTGCGCGGCTGGGACACCGAAGGCCGCCCGACCGCCGACACCAAGGCCCGCCTGGGGCTCTGAGGCATGGCGCACCATCTGATCCTGGGCGCTGGCCCGGCCGGGGTGATCGCGGCCGAAACCATCCGCAAGCACGCGCCGCACGACCGCATCACCCTGGTGGGCGATGAGCCGGAGCCGCCGTACTCGCGGATGGCGATCCCATACCTGTTGATTGGCAACATTGACGAACGCGGGACCTACCTGCGCAAGGGCTCTAGCCATTTTGCCGACCTGCGCATCGAGCAGGTGCGCGCACGGGTGACACGGGTGGACGCGGCGGGCAAGGCGGTGACGCTGGACGATGGGCAAACCTTGTCGTTCGACAAGCTGTTGATTGCCACCGGCTCGCACCCGGTGCGCCCCCCGATTCCGGGCATGGACCAGCCGGGCATTCACCCTTGCTGGACGCTGGAGAACGCGCGCGAAATCGCCAAGCTGGCGCAACCAGGCGCGCGGGTGCTGCAGATGGGCGCGGGTTTCATCGGCTGCATCATCATGGAAGCGCTGAAGCAACGCGGCGTGGACCTGACGGTGGTGGAAATGGGCGACCGCATGGTGCCGCGCATGATGGGCCCGGCCGCTGGCGGCATGATCCGCGAGTGGTGCGAAGCCAAGGGTGTGCGCGTGTTCACCGGCGCCAAGGTGGAGGCGATTGAACGTGCGCCGGCACCGAGCGAGGGGCTGTTGAGCAAGCTGGCCAGTGCGGTGGGCTTGGGTGGCAGCGCCGAAGCGCAGGATCGACCGTTGCAGGTTCGCCTGTCCACCGGCCAGACGATCGAGGCGGACCTGATCATCAGCGCCACCGGCGTGCGCCCGGCGATTGGCTACCTCGAAAACTCCGGCATCACCTGTTTGCAAGGGGTGTTGACCGACGAGCACATGCAGACCAACGTGCCCGGTATCTACGCGGCTGGCGACTGTGCAGAGGCGTTCGATAAGGTGAGCGGCAAGACCATCGTCAGTGCCATCCAGCCCAACGCGGCGGACCAGGCCTATGTGGCCGCCATGAACATGGTGGGCAAGCGCGCCGAGTTGAAAGGCGTGACGCAGATCAACGTGCTGGACACGCTGGGGCTGATTTCGACCAGCTTCGGCAACTGGCAGGGTGTGCCCGGCGGCGAGCAGGTGGAGCTGCTGGACGCGGCGCACCACAAGGTGCTGAGCCTGCAGTTCCAGGGCGACGTGATGGTGGGTTGCAACAGCGTGGGCTGGACCGACCATGTGGGCGTGATGCGGGGCCTGGTGGAAGGCAAGGTCAAACTGGGTGAGTGGAAAGACAAGCTCAGGGAAGACCCCACGCAACTCATGAAAGCCTACCTGGCCACCGCGCAGGCGCAAGGTCAGTGGAGCGGCCCGGGCGACAACCGGCGCCGTTAAGCTTGGGGCCTATGCGGATCACTTTCAAGCTGTTTGCCACGCTGGGCGACTACCTGCCGCCCAGCGCCCGTTTCAACCAGATCGAGCTGGGCCTGGCCGCCGGTACCACCGTGACCCAGGTGATCGATGCGCACGCCTTGCCGGCCAAGCTGGTGCATCTGGTGCTGATCAACGGCCATTTTGTGCCGCCCGAGGCCCGGGCCGACCGGGTTTTGGTGGAGGGTGATGTGCTGGCCATCTGGCCGCCCATCGCTGGGGGCTGAACGGCCCGCTCATGCAGTCGAGTTACGAAGACACCTTTGTGCGTGACATGGGTTGCACCGTGCGCGAATGGCTGGGCTGGCTGCCCGACGCGGTGGGCGACCGGCGCTGGTCGCTGGCGCCTGGCGAGGCGACGGTGGACGTGGCACCCGGGGTGCAATTGCGCCTGCGGTGGCGCGAGTTGCCGCCCCGCGTGATTGCCTTGATGCGCATGCCCCGGCTGGAGGTGCAGTTTCAGTTCCACGGCAGCACCGCCGAGCAGCGCTACGCCTTCATGAAGCGTTTTGACCTGTACATGCAGCGCGGCGGCGGCTGAAATCCAGCCCGCCGCCGCTGCGTGGTTCAAGGTGTGACCAGCGTCAACCCCTGATCGCGGAACAAGGCCAGCAACTGGCCTTGATCGCGCAGGCGCTGCAGCGCGCCTTCCAGTGCCAAGGCCAGTGCCTTGTTGTCAGATTTGACCGCCATGCCGATCGGCCAGCCGTTGTCGGCCAAACCGGGCAGGCCCAGCGTGGTCAAGCCGAATTGGTGGCGGTCGGTCTTGTCTTTGGCGGCAAACAGCGCAGCTTCGGCCTGCGCGCGGGTGATGTAGGCCGCGTCCAGTTTGCCTTGCAGCACCGCTGCCGCCGCTTCGACCCCACTGCGGTAGATGCTCACCTGGTTGCGCAGCAGGCCACCTCGGTAAGCCATGAGGATGCTGGCCGCACCGCTGCCACGTTCTGCCCCAAGTTTCTGGCCTTGCAGGTCATCGCCGCTGCGGATGGCGCCCAGGCTGCTGGTGCGGTGCAACACCGTCAGCACCTCGCGGGCGTAGGGCGCGAAAATCAGCGCCTGCTGGTTCTGGTTGATCAGGTGCTTGTCCACCGGCACGTGCAGCATCACGTCAGCCGGGCCGTAGCCCAGGTAGTGACCGCGCCAGACCATGTTGCGCAGGTCGTCGTTCATTTTTTCGCCCGCGTCGAATGGCAGCAATGCGAGCTGCAGGTTCATCTCGCGCGCCAGTGCCCGCGCCAGGCTGACGTCCAGCCCGGAGGCTTCGTTGCCCACCAGGTCCGAGTAGGGCGCGTTGTCCTTGTAGATCGCCACCTTCAGCACGCCGGTGGCGCGGATTTTGTCCAGGCCTTCCAGTTCGGCCGCCTGCGCGGGCAGGCAGGCCGCCAGCAGGCCGCCCGACAGCGCGCCCAGGCATTGCCGGCGCGACACAGCCCTGTCGTGGTGGGCGTTGGGTGTGGTCAGTGGTTCGAAACGGTGGGGCATGGCGTGTCTCCTGTTGTTGTGGGGGCTCGGTGGGCCGGGGCGTGAGTGCGGTCAGTCTTCGCGGCGGGTTTCCAGGTAGGTGCGGATGGCCCAGATGGCTTCCTGGCTCAGCGTGCCTTCGAACGGGGGCATGTAAACGCGACCGTCGCGGGTGCGGCCACGGCGCACGGTGGCCATGTAGTAGTCGTCCATTTCCTTGAAACAGGCGTTCTTTTTCGCGACATCGGCCAGGCCGGTGCAGTCGCCGTCCATCTTGCGCAGGTCGGGCGCGATGCCACCCGAGATGGCCTCCAGGCCGTGGCAGCGGGCGCAGTTCTGGTTGTAGGCCGAGGTACCGATGCGCAGTGCTTCCTTCTGGGCCGGGCCGCTGCTGTAAGGGTTGCTTTCCACCCACTTGCCACCCAGTTGGGGCAGGGTGCTGGTGTCTACCGCTTGCGGCACCACGTCGCCGTGGGCCAGAGCCAGACCAGCCGACAGGCTGAGCAAGAGTGCGGTGGTGAGGTGGGCCAGCTTGGGCAGCGGGCGTTTGAAGTGGTTGGTCATGGAAATGTCTCCTGGAAAAAATGCGGTTCAGGGCTTTAAGGGCAATATGCGTGCCACCTTGCCCGGGGGCGCCCCCCAGGGCACGCCCCGTGTGCGTGTTGTTGCAGCGGGAGGCAGCGCTGTTTCAATCTGGAACACTTGCGGGGCGAACGGGTGTGTCAGCGCTGTTCAACCGAGGGTTTTCCAGAGGTGGCGAAGTCCTTGCATGGCCTTGCTCCCACACCAGAAGCGCGGGACAATATGAACAGGACAGACGACACAGATGGGTTGATGCCGACGCCGGGCTTGCCGGAGGGCATGCAGCCGCACAGAGCAGCGGCCGGCGACTGGGGATGGGTGGCCGAGTCCGCAGGAGACCAAGACATGCCTTCGACACATTCCCACGCGGCGGGCGACCCCGGGCAGGGCAGTTGGCCCGCCTTGCCCAGCAACGCGGGCCACCAGGCCATGATTGGGGAGTCTCACCAGCGCAGCCGGAACTTTGGGCTGGAAAAGCGCGATCAACCCGATTTTTCGGTGGCGCCCAAGCGATCCTTCCACGAGGCGCTGGATCAGAACCGATTCCTGTACCAGCACGCTGCCCCGGTGATGGAGACGCTGTACGAATAGATCGCCAACACCCACAGCATGGTGCTGTTGACCGCGCGCAATGGTTTGATCCTGCACTCGCTGGGCGACAACGACTTTCTGGAAAAAGCCACCCAGGTGGCCTTGATGCCCGGCGTGGAATGGTCGGAGCGCAGCAAGGGCACCAACGCCATCGGGACGGCGCTGGTGGAAGAGCAGCCGGTGGTGGTGCACGGCAGCGACCATTACCTGCATGCCAACCAGTTCCTCACCTGTTCCTGTGCCCCCATTCTGGACCCCTACGGCCAGGTGGTGGGCGCGCTGGACGTGACCGGCGACGAGCGCAGCTACCACCAGCACACCATGGCGCTGGTGCGCATGTCGGCGCAGATGATCGAGAACCACATGTTCGCCAACGTCTTTCCGGACGCGGTGCGGATTCATTTTCACTCCCGCGCCGAGTTTCTGGGCACGTTGGTCGAAGGCATCGTGGTGTTCAGCCAGGACGGCCGTTTCTTGTCGGCCAACCGCAGCGCCCAGTTCCAGTTGGGGCACTCGATCAACAGCTTGCGGGCGCACACGTTTTCGTCGCTGTTCGGGCAGGCCATTTCGCAGTTTTTCGACCGCCTGCGTGGCTCGGCCGGCAAGCCGGTGATGCTGTGTTTGCACAATGGCGTTTCGGTGTGGTGCCACGCGCGCTTGCGGCAGTTGAACCAGTGGCTGACGCCCGGCTGGAGCGGCGCCGAAGGTGCTGCTGCCCCCGCTGAGGAAGAACGCCCCACCCAACGGCGCTGGGAAAAACCCGCCGTGGCGCCGGTGGCTGCCGTCACGCCGGTGGGCAAGTTGGCGGCGCGCGCCGGCCTGTCGGGCTTGCATTACCTGGACACGGGCGACGAGCAGGTGGCAGCGGTGCTGCGCAAGATCGAACGGGTCAAGGGCCGCGACATCCCGATCATGATCCTGGGTGAAACCGGTACAGGCAAAGATCTGCTGGCCCAGGCCATCCACAACGACTCTGACCGCGCCGACAAGCCTTTCGTGTCGGTCAACTGCGCGTCCATTCCCGAAACACTGATCGAGTCGGAGCTGTTTGGCTACGAGGAGGGCGCGTTCACCGGGGCGCGGCGCAAAGGGTCCATGGGCAAGCTGTTGCAGGCCAACGGCGGCACCCTGTTCCTGGACGAAATTGGCGACATGCCCACCGCGTTGCAAGCCCGCCTGTTGCGGGTGTTGCAGGAGCGGCGGGTGAACCCCTTGGGGTCGAACAAGGAATACGACGTGGACGTGACGCTGGTGTGCGCCACCCACCGCAACCTGAAAGAGCTGATCGCGCGCGGTACCTTCCGCGAGGATTTGTACTACCGCCTCAACGGCCTGGTGGTGCGCTTGCCAGCCTTGCGCGACCGCACCGACTTTGACGTGGTGGCGCGCAAAATCCTGGCCAGCCTGTGCGAACGCAGCCAGCACCTGGACATCTCCCCGACGGTGATGCGCCTGTTCCAGCAATACCCGTGGCCTGGCAACTTCCGCCAACTGCACAACCTGCTGCGCACGGCGGTGGCCATGGTGGGCTGCGACGGGGTGATCGAGGTGGAGCACCTGCCGGATGATTTTCTGGATGAGGTGCAGTCTGCGGTGGGGTTGCGCGCCGAGGCTGTGCTGGCTTGTCCCTTGCCCCAAAATGGGCCGGCCATCCTGGCGGCGAGCGAGCCGATCCGGGTGCCCATGCCAACCGCCACACCTCAGCCCGATGCCCACCGGCTGGAGGACGTGACCCTCCAGGCCATGGCCGAGGCGCTGCGGCGCTGCCGTGGCAATGTGTCGGCGGCGGCCAAGTTGCTGGGGGTGTCGCGCAACACCATTTACCGCAAGAAAGACCAGCTACCGCCCGACGTGTGGCAGTGAGCACGGCGGCGCTTCGCCCGCCATCCAGCGCGGCTCCAGTTCGCGCCAGGCGCGTTGCGCGTTGAAGGGTTGGCGTTGCGCATAGCCGGCCCAGGTGGCGTAGCGCGGCAGGGCAATGGTTTGTGCTTCACCGGGCGACAGGCCCAGTTCCATGGCTTGCCAGACCGCCGTGGCCAGGTCGCACAGGTAGTGGCGCGTGAGTGCGATGTCTTGCGCGCCGCCCGCCTGGGTGCCAATGACGTGTTGTGGCCCCCACTGCGCCACCCGTTCCAGCGCGGCCACCCAGTCCAGCAGTTGGCCTTGTGCCAGTTCGGGCAGGCGCTGTCGGTACACCAGCCCGCCCGCGATCAGCAGTTTCAGTTCCGGTTGCCACAGCAGCAGGTCGCTGCGGGTGTGGGCGTGGCGGGCTTCATCCACCTGCCACAGGCGGTCGGTCAATGGCAAGGGGCGGCCCGGGTGCAGCGTCGCGGTGGGTAGCACGATCTGGGTGCCCCGCATGGCATCGGCACCCACGGTTTGCGTCAGGCTGTCTAGGCAGTCTGGGCAGCGCTCGGCCATGGTGTGCGCGGTGGTGGCGGTGGCCAGCACGGGCGTGGTGCTGCCGGTGGGCGTCAGTGCGCCGTTGGCCAGCACGTTGTCGGCGTGGGCATGGGTGTTGATGACCTGTGCAACGCCGACACCCCAGCGGCAACGGATGGCCTGGGCCAAGGCCAGCCCGGCCTTCAGGCTGGGGCCAGGGTCCACCACGGTGACGGTGGGGGCGCTGGCCTGCGGCGTTGTGCCTGGGCGCAACAACACAACGCTGGTGCTGACGCGCCCCTGGTTGCCGGGGTGTGCATCGGCTGCCTCGCCGGGCCATACCCAGACGTGCGGCAGCACTTCCCGCAGCGCATCGTTGGGCGGGCAGTCGGCCGGTTGGGCCGCCAGTGCGGCGCGGGTGAACCCTGCGGCCAGCCAGCCGGCACAGCCGATGGCAAATCCCATGGCCCCTTTCATGGCTTGCCTGCCGGGGAGGTGCCGCTGACCACCACCCGCAGCGCCCGCACGATGGCCGGGTCGGTCGGCAGGTGGCCGCCCACGGGCTGCAGGCGCTGGCTGTGGCGGTGCCCTTGTTGCTGTTGCCGGGCCTGGGCCTGGTGGCTGATGGCAGGGGCGCACACGGCGTCGTTCACGCCATGCACCCAGGTGCAGGGTATTTGGTGCCGGGTGAGGGTGTCCAGCAGCCGGGTCCAGTCGCCCGGGCGCAGGCTGCACCCACGGGCCAGGTGGTGCGCTTGGATGCGGTACTTGTGCCAGCCCTCGTGCAGAAAGCGCACAGCGCGCGGACCGCGCAGGTGCGGCAGACGCCGACGTTGGCGGTGCAACTGCCGCCAGTGGGCCCGCGCGGCTGGGTCCATGCGTGCATGCCATAGGGCGCGCCGGGCTCCGTGTTCGGCCGCGTGCAGCTCCATGGTGGCCCACTGGCGTACACAGGGTGTCACACCAGGTGTTCCAGACTGGAGCAGTTGTGACAGGCGGTGCCACACCGCTCGGGTGGGCACGTGTGCGCGGCGCAGTGTGTGGGCTGGCCAAAACCGCTGCAGCAGGCGCCGTGTCGTCCGGTCAGACGCATCGAAGGCGCCGCGCAGCACGAGTTGTTGCACGGCGGTTGGGTGGCGGGCAGCGTAGGCCACCGCCAGCGTGGCACCCCACGATCCCCCCAGTATCGACCACTGTGCGACGTTCAGGTGCTGGCGCAGGGCTTCCAGATCGTCCACCAATTGCGGCAGGTGGTTTCCGCGCAGGGCCCCGCTGGGACGGGAGTGGCCGCAGCCGCGCTGATCGGGCATGACCACCCGTTGGCGCGACAGGTCGAACGGGGCCACCAGGCCCGGGTTGCCGCGCCCTCCGGGGCCGCCATGCAGCACCAACCAGACGGGGCCCTCCAGGGTGCCCAATGCCTGGTAAGCCAGGGTATGCCCACCGGGCCGCACAAGGCGCCCAGCGGTATGAAGCCTAGGGAAAACACGGGGAGGTGTCATGGCACGGGGTGGCATCCATATTGCATGATGGTCCACGCTGATGCCAGTTGTGTGCCAGCTTAACACCCATCGACACAGGAGATACACCATGCAATGGACCACCCCGAGCTTCACCGATCTGCGTTTTGGTTTTGAAATCACGATGTACATCGCCAACCGCTGACATCCTCGGGCCTGCCACTCGGGCGGGCCAGGTTTCAGGCAGGCGCATGCGGCGACGAGTCGGGTGCGCCTGTTTTTTTAAGGCCGACAACATGCGTTTGAAAGTTCTGGGCTCGTCCGCTGGTGGGGGATTTCCCCAGTGGAACTGCAACTGCCCGAATTGCGCCGGCGTGCGTGCCGGCACGGTGCAGGCGCGGCCCCGCACCCAGTCGTCGGTGGCGGTCAGCGTCAATGGCGTGGACTGGCTGCTGGTCAACGCTTCGCCCGAGGTGCTGCAGCAAGTCCGCGAACACCCCGAGCTGCAGCCCGCGCGCCAGGTGCGCGACAGCGGCATCGCCGCCGTGCTGCTGATCGACGCGCAGATCGACCACACCACCGGCCTGCTGATGCTGCGCGAGCGCGGCACCCCGCTGCCCCTGTACGCCACGCCCGAGGTGCTGAGCGATTTGGGCGACGGCTTCCCGCTGACCCGCATGCTGTCCTTCTACTGCGGCCTGGATACCCGGTCCATCTCCCTGGACGGTGCCCCGCTGGACCTGCCCTTCCTGGCCGGTGTGGACGTGCTGCCCGTGCCCCTGACCAGCCAGCCGCCGCCGTACTCGCCCTTCCGTGGGAAGCCGCGCGTGGGCGACAACATCGGCCTGTTGTTCGTCAACCGCAGCAACGGCCGGCGCCTGTTCTACGCCCCGGGCCTGGGTCAGATCGAGCCCCAGGTGCAGGCCGCCATGGCCAGCGCCGACGTGGTGCTGGTGGACGGCACCTTCTGGACCGAGGACGAGATGATCCGCCTGGGTTTGTCGAAAAAGCCCGCCGCCGTCATGGGCCACCTGCCGCAGAGCGGTCCGGGCGGCATGATCGAGGTGCTCGACGCCCTGCCGGCCAGCACCCGCAAGGTGCTGATCCACATCAATAACACCAACCCCATCCTGCGCGAAGACTCGGCCGAGCGCGCCGAGCTGACGGCGCACGGCATCGAAGTGGCGTTCGACGGCCTGGAGATCACCCTGTGAGCACCGCCCTGACCCCCTCCCTGCGCGTGCCGAGTGCCGCCGACCTGCAAGCCCCGGCCTGGGACCGCGCCGAGTTCGAACGCCAGTTGCGCGCCAAAGGCGCCGGTTACCACATCCACCACCCCTTCAACGTGCGCTTGAACGGCGGCCAGTGCAGCCCCGACGAAATCCGCGCCTGGGTGGCCAACCGCTTTTATTACCAGATCTGCATCCCGCGCAAGGACGCCGCCATCCTGGCCAACATGCCCGACCGCGAGCACCGCCGCCAGTGGATCGAGCGCATCTTGGACCACGACGGCTACGGCGACTACGAAGGCTCGGCCGCCGGTGGCATCGAGGCCTGGACCCGCCTGGGTGAGGCCGTGGGCATCCCGCGCGAGGAACTCTGGTCGCTGCAGCGCGTGGCCCCGGGCGTGCGCTTCGCCTGCGACGCCTATGTGCACTTCGCCGCCAACTCGCCCTGGCAGGAGGCGGTGTGCTCCTCGCTGACCGAGATGTTCGCGCCGCAGATCCACAAAGACCGGCTGGCCACTTGGCCCGGCCACTACCCCTGGATCGACGCCGACGGCCTGCAGTACTTTCGCAGCCGCATTCCGCTGGCCAGCCGCGACGTAGAGCACGGCCTGCAAGTGACGCTGGACCATTTCACCACCCGCGCCGCGCAGCAGCGTGCGCTGGACATTCTTCAATTCAAGCTCGACGTGCTCTGGAGCATGCTCGACGCCATCGAAAAGGCTTGCCAACCATGAGCGACGCCACTTCTGCCACCACCGCCACCGTGCCCGACCACCCGAAGCTCGCGCGCCTGTTCCGGCTGCAGTACGAGTCCGCGCAAGAAGCCTGGGTGCTGTTGTACCCTGAGGGCATGGTGCAGCTCAACGCCAGCGCCGCCGAAATCCTGCGCCGGTGCGATGGTCGCCGGCATTTCGACGACATCGTGACCGAGCTGCAGACCTTGTTCAACGTGCAGGGCATCCGCGAACAGGTCGCGGCTCTGGTGCAGGAGGGGCAGCGCCGTGGCTGGATCGACTGACACTGCCCCCGCCGCGCCGCCCACAGCCGGCCCACCCCTTTGGCTGCTGGCCGAGCTGACTTACAAGTGCCCACTGCACTGCGTGTTCTGCTACAACCCCACCGACTACCCCCGCTACGACCGCGAGCTGACCACCGCCGAATGGGTGGATGTGCTGCGCCAGGCCCGCGCCATGGGCGCGGCGCAACTGGGCTTTTCGGGTGGCGAGCCGCTGGTGCGCGACGACCTGGAAGAGCTGGTGGCCGAGGCCCACCGCCTGGGTTTCTACACCAACCTCATCACCTCCGGTGTGGGCCTGAACGACAGCCGCGCTCGTCGCCTGAAGGAGGCGGGGCTGGACCACATCCAGCTCTCGTTCCAGGACTCCACCCGCGAGCTGAACGACTTTCTGAGCCACACCAAGACCTTCGAGCTCAAGAAGAAGGTGGCCGCGCTCATCAAGGCCTACGACTGGCCGATGGTGATGAACTGCGTGCTGCACCGGCACAACCTGCCGCACGTCGGCAAGATCATCGACATGGCGCTGGACCTGGGCGCCGAGTACCTGGAGCTGGCCAACACCCAGTACTACGGCTGGGCACTGCAGAACCGCCAGCACCTGCTGCCCACGCGCGAGCAACTGCAAGAGGCCGAAGCGGTGGTGAACCGCTACCGCGAGCGCATCGGCAACCGTTGCCGGCTGCTGTTCGTGGTGCCCGACTACTTTGAGGAACGCCCCAAGGCCTGCATGAACGGCTGGGGGAAGGTGTTTCTGTCCATCGCACCCGACGGCACCGCCATGCCCTGTCACAACGCCGGCAACCTGCCCGGGCTGCAACTGCCCAATGTGCGGGAGCATCCGTTGCGCGACATCTGGCACGGCAGTGGCGCCTTCAACCACTTTCGCGGCTACGACTGGATGCAGGAACCCTGCCGCAGTTGCGACGAGAAGGAGAAGGACTTTGGCGGTTGCCGCTGCCAGGCCTACTTGCTGGCCGGCGACGCAGCGGCGGCCGATCCGGTGTGCGGCAAGTCGCCCCAGCACGAAAAGGTGGTGAACATTGTGCGCAACGCTTCGGCCGTGCCCACGCGGACCATCGTGTTCCGCAACGACACCGAGGCGCGGGCGTTGCAGCGCGCGTCAACGCGCTGAACTGGGCGCGGGAGCCTGGAGCCGGGCCTGCGCGTCCCGGTCGCCCTGAGCGGCGGCCAGGCCCCAGTAGTGGCGGGCCTGGGCGAGATCGGCCGGCCAGCGGCTGCCTTCGCTGTACAGCACACCCAGCCGGTACTGGGCCTTCACGTTGCCGCCGTCGGCGGCCTGGTGGTACAGGCGCCGGGCTTTGTCCAGGTTTTGGGGCTCGCCCAGCCCGTCTTCGGCCAGGATGGCGAGGTGGAACCGCGCTTCGGCGTTGTCGACCTGGGCCAGCGTTTCCCACACATGGCGCGCCTGGGCGTAACGCCCCATCTTGAATTCGGCGTAGGCCTTGTAGTTGCCCATGGCCGGGTTGCGCAGCCAGTCCTCGCGCTGGCTGTCCTGCGCCAGTGCAGTGCTGGCCGCCAGCAGGCACGCCAGCACCGTGCCCAGGGCTCCCCAACCGATGCTGGCCAGGCGAGGGTGGAGCACCGTCAGTCCTTGAAGGTCAACACCCAGCGCGACAGGGTGCGCAACTCGTCGCCGCCCAGGCTGGCGTGCGGCGGCATCGGCACCCGGCCCCATTTGCCGCGCGAACCGTTCTGGATCGACTGCGCCAGGCTGGCCGCCGCGTCGCTTTCGCTGGCGTACTTGTTGGCGATGGATTTGAACGAAGGGCCGACGACCTTTTCGTCGTTCGCGTGGCAGGAGTAGCAGCCGCTGCCTTTGGCCAGCTCGGTCGCTTTGCCCAGATCGGTGCTGGCCTGGGCCAGGTTCATCGAGGCACACAAGGCCAGTGCCAACGTGGCGGGAAGGAAGGTTGTCATCGCGTCACTCGGGGGAGGAGGGTCACACCAAAAAAAAGACACCGCAGGCCTGACCACAGGAGCCTGCGGTGCCGTCAATCACCACCCCGCACCGTCGCGCCGGGGTGGGAACCCACATCACTTCATCAGTTTGAAGGTCCAGACGGAGCCGCCTTGCTCCAGGAAGTTGACCTTCTTGGCCACTTCACCGCCCCACAGCGGCACCGCGCCACCCCAGCCCGAAACGACCGTGATGTACTGCTCGCCGCCTTCCTTCCAGGTGATGGGCGGTGCCACCACGCCAGAACCGGTCTGGAACTGCCACACGATCTTGCCGGTCTTGGCATCGGCCGCCTTCAGGTAGCCTTCGGGCGTGCCCCACAGCACCAGGTCTCCGCCGGTGGTCAGCACACCGCTCCACAGCGGGGCCTCGTTCTTCACTTCCCACTCCACCTTGCCCGTCTTGGGGTTGATCGCGCGCAGCGAACCGATGTAATCGTCGTACAGCGGCTTGATGGTGAAGCCAGCGCCCAGGAAGGCCGCGCCTTTCTTGTAGGTGATCGGCTCGTTCCAGATCTCCATGCCCCATTCGTTGGACGGCACGTAGAACAGACCGGTCTTGGGGCTGTAGGCCATCGGCATCTGGTTCTTGCCACCCAGGAAGCCCGGCGCCGAGAACACCGATTTGCCCTTGGTGCCGTCGCCACCGGCGGCGGGGTCGCCGGGTTTTGGTCACGAAGGGGAAGGCGTTCACCAGTTGCCCGGTGGCGGCGTCGTTCACGTAGAAGAAGCCGTTGCGGTCGGCCTTGCCACCCACGCGCTTGCCGTCCATGTCGAACGTCACGAACTCGTTCACACCGTCGTAGTCCCAGCCGTCGTTGGGGGTGTTCTGGTAGTGCCATTTGATCTGGCCAGTCTTCACGTCGATGGCGACGGTGGAGGCCGAGTACAGGTTGTCGCCCTTGCGCACATGGCTGTTCCACGGGCCCGGGTTGCCGGTGCCGAAATAGGCCAGGCCGGTTTTCGGGTCGTAGGTGCCGCCCAGCCAGGTGGCCGCGCCGCCGGTCTTCCAGGTTTCGCCGGGCCAGGAGGCGTTGGTGGTGCCGGTGATGCCGTTTTCCTTGCCGTCCTTGTAACCCATGTGGCCTTCCACCACCGGGCGGGTCCAGACCATCTTGCCGGTTTGCGGGTCGCGTGCTTCCACGCGGCCGATCACGCCAAATTCGCCACCCGACACGCCGGT